>NZ_CP041335.1:1853982-2162980 GCF_008033135.1 Chitinolyticbacter meiyuanensis | reverse complement strand
CAGCTTTGTACTCGCCGATCTCGACTTCTCGGCAGATCAGGCCCGAAATGGACCTCACGGGGCCCCAGGTATCGGTGAGGCCCTCGAATGCGGCAGCCTCCTTTTCCAACGCACACATGATGACTACATCAAACTTCTTCTTGGGTTGAGCAGCCAGCAGCTTGATTTTCAGCGCCTCACGCCACGCGCCGTGATCATTGAAGGGAATAACGTTAATGTCGACCAGATTCAGGTCGTGCACGAAGTCCCCCGCGTTGAGGCTGTGCCGGGTTAAGACGATGGCAGGTGTGCTGAAGGACTTGCTGCGGTAATCTCGCGTCGTTTCGACAAGTGATTCATGGTGGTCCTCCACAGTACCGTCCTTGGCCGAGCGTGGGACCAAGAGATCCAGAAGAATTAAATCAAATTTGGTATCCGCAACAGTGCGCGAGTAGTCCAGCCAGTTCTTTTCTCGTTGAATCATTGCATCCGGCATGATTTCGACGACATGCGCACGGATCTGTTCAAACTTAACGTCCTCGTCTTCCAGTATCAGTATTTTCATAACTGCTCCAAAATTGAAAAGATGTCGGCCTTCCATTGGTTATCGTTCTCTAGGTATCGAACGCAGCCGGCCACCTCAATATCGAATTTTTCGAGTATCTCGTTTTTTGCTAGGTACACCGGAATAGGAAGGCTTTCGATATCGATATCGGGATACTGTGTAAGAATGATGCAGTGCGTATTTTTTTCTGAGCAGGCAATCTCAAACAACACGTCAAGTCCACCCGACGAAAGTGGGAACGGAGAGCCGGCCCCGGCCTCCGGCTCATGACTGTGAATCGACATGTCAATGATCGCCAAGTCGAAGGTCTGCGATGCCAATAAGGCAGTCGCAGAGGCTAGAGCCTGGCATTCGGCAACCTCAATTTTTCCTGCGAAGATTTCGCTCAAATATGAACGAATGCCTTCCATCTTAAATTGATCGTCTTCGACAATCAGGCATTTAATTTGCTTAGTGTTCAAGAGCATAAATTAGTCTTACCTGTACCTCGCTGCCCACTACTGCGTACTGGTTCAGCTCAAAATCTTGGCGATTGCTCGCCAAAAGCAACAGCTTGGATATTCCACTCTTTTTGTCGTACATATTCGCGTCCTGGAAGTCCGCCTTCTTGCGCTCTTCGATATCAGCTGAGACTTTGGCAGGATCATCTGTTGGTTTGATTGAGGAAGATATCTCGACAACCAAGCGCTTTCCCTTTCCAGGCACGATTTCAAAGTTTCTCTTCAGCGGGCGGCTGCGATCCGCATATTTGGCCGCATTGCCAACCACGATCGCAAGGGAGTCGTAGACTAGGTGGTAGAAACCACCAGCTAGCTCAATTTCCTCCTTGCTAGCGTCGGCAGCCTGGGGGTCAAAGTCGGGGATCGTGTCCCTCACTTCTGCAACCGTCGCGGCGAAGATCAACGACACAGAAGCCTTTGGTGCCACGATTGACGGGCGCTTGAACCAGCCGAATATGGCTGAAAGCTTCTGGTCGATGGAGAGCTCCAATTCACGCCGGAACGCATCCGCGAGTCTCGCATGAGCCGGTGTTGAAGCTGGCACCAACTCATCGTGGAGGAACTTCTCATTTTTCAAGGGCTTCTGCTGTGCCCTCAGGTACCGCGTGACCGAGACCAGATCAAGTTCGGCGAGCCGCCAGCAGTAGTCAATGATCGTTTGATCGATGCCAGCGGTCGATGTCGTCTCTGCAAAGTTCTTGCTAATGTTCTTCACAGCAGCCGTCAGCACCTCATGCTTGCTCGGGCCATACGATTCCGGCGTTAAGACACCCAGCGGCTTTGACTTCGAATGGACATGCAAGCGCTCTGCAATAATTTCCTCAACCGCCTTGTTGTAGATATCCTTCCAAGCACTCCATTTCGCTGAAAACTGGGGATTGGAAAATAGCGGCTGATATTTGTCGGCTTTTTCTATCGAATTGATGACGCTCGAATACAAGTGGCCGTGAAAGGTGCCGTGGCGAATTCGTCGCCCAAGATATGACGCAATCCCAAAAACTGGGTTTGAGCAGAATGCGATATAGCTCTGTGTCATGACCAGCGAAAGGATCGCCTCGTCGCAAGTGACCGAGATTCCCTTTTTTCCTGCCCCCGTTGAAGTCAATGCACTATTCAATTCGATCATCATCTCGTCTTCAATCCATGACGAGAAGCGCGAGGGGTCCACGAAGATCCGATGATCGTCGATTTCATTTCGAACTCGATTGATCTGGTGATCGATTCTCACCGCGCGAGCGCGCTGCCGGAAGTGCTCGTCGTCCGTGAATTCCGCCATCCATTCATGCAGTGATGCGCGAATCTCTGGAATGTCAGTGAGATGTGGTGCAAGCGTGTTCAGCTTAGCCAAAAAGTCTTCAGTCACAATGTCATAAATGTACTCGGCCACGTAGGGATGAGATACCTCATAGGATCTGACGAGCTTGACCAGTGAGTAGTCGTGGTGCTTGACAGCAATATCCCCGAGAAGTTTTCTCAATGCGTAGCTGTCAAGTTCATTTTTGCTGCGCTTTGCGAGCAGCAGATAAAGGATTAGCTTGACCAATTCGTCTTTAGCAAGCTTTGCGGCTGTACGAACCGCCTTAATGGGAACCGTGCGCGCCAAATCGCGCGTTAAGCCCATTAAGGTGAGTAAATCCGCCTTTTCGAAGCCAATCTCTCCCTTGGAATCGGTGAGCCAATAGTTGAACAAAGCTGATCTCGTAACCGTTCCCGACAGCTCCAGTCTGGCTAGCGCGGGAAAAGCGTGCTTGGTAAAGGGCTCGCTGCCCACGAGGTCGTTCAGGGTGGGCTCTCCCACCCAGTCATGCA
The DNA here is from genome assembly GCF_008033135.1 of Chitinolyticbacter meiyuanensis. NCBI lineage: Bacteria > Pseudomonadati > Pseudomonadota > Betaproteobacteria > Neisseriales > Chitinibacteraceae > Chitinolyticbacter > Chitinolyticbacter meiyuanensis. Next base: position 2,160,127 of record NZ_CP041335.1, on the reverse strand, counting down.
GAGCCTGTTCAAGCTCAGCCGGCAATCCATGCGCTTCTTCTTGCGAAGCGTCATAGTAATTATCGATGAGTATTCGATATCGCCGAATCGGCTCGTATTCCAACCACGCGCTGGATTGTTTGAAAAAGGCATACTCACTTCCATTATCCATGGCGTCGTATGTCGCCACGAGCGGCTCAAAAAGTTTAGCTTGACCGAGAATCTGGGTAATTTCCGCCGTTGCTGGAAAATCTTCCAGCTGAAAAAGGTGGGAATTAAATTTCACCAAAATAACGGCATCGATCAGCGAGCACTTTTCGACTTCTGATAGGAAGTTCGCAAGATCTTGCGCAGATGCCGCGAACGGCTGAACCGTCAGCTTAGAAATCGTGCGGGTATAGCGGTTGATGGCGCCGCGATCGGCGAGATTCAAGATGGACCGCTTGATAGTCAGAATGTTTTGATCCAACGAGTACGCGTGAATTAACGATGCGACGGGAACGTTTTTGATACCAGCCTGCTGTACCAGATCCTCGATGCGATGGTCGACGCTGTCCTTGGCGAGATTCTCACGTATAAGGATAATGCGCCGCAGGAGGGCGTGGCTCCAGCCATCCGTTTCGATGGTGTCGGCGATGCAATCTCGACACGCAGTGATATCACCCTCAGCGTACAGCGTATCGATCTTCAACAGGGAATTGGCAAGCCGGAAGAGCCGCTCCTTATGCGTGACGACGCTGGCTTCAATGGCGCTCAGCAGTTCGTGCAAATCCATTTCGCGATACGCTTGAAGGGTATCAATAAATGGGGAGACCTTCGGAAATGGCGTCGATGTTCGGACTGCCTTCAACAGGGCTGAACTATTTAAAATGGCATCTAGGGCATCCGACTGGACCTTCCCAAGTGTGCCGCGCAACCGCTCCAAGCTGCCGATCGCATTCACGTCACCGTTGCTGAGAATGGCTCGGAGCTTGTTTCTCGATTTCTTGTCGAGTCGCTTGAGTTCTTCAAACCTGCGCATCAATCTTCCTTAGTTTCGCCTTTGCACTGGGACTGATCCATAGAGAAAATTAATAGACACATCCATAAACGAAGAACCTCGCAAGCACGAGGTTCTTTGTTTATTGCAAAATTGTATATCCGCTAGTGAACAATTGTATGTTGTAAATGCAACGACGCCTGTCACCCTGCGCTAAAGAACATGCAATCAGAGCAAACTCATCTGTCCGCTAGAGCAGGCATATGTGTCCGAAAAGCAACCTTATGTGTCCGTGACCGACAAATTGAGATCAATCCCAGCTCAACGCCCCACCCGTCTGATACTCAATCACCCGGGTTTCGAAGAAGTTCTTTTCCTTCTTCAGATCGATCATCTCGCTCATCCACGGGAACGGGTTGGTTACGCCAGGGAATAGCGGATCAAGGCCGATCTGCTGCAGGCGGCGGTTGGCGATGAAACGCAGATATTCCTTGAATTGGGCAGCATTGAGGCCCAGCACGCCGCGCGGCATGGTGTCTTCGGCGTAGGCGTATTCCAGGTCCACCGCCTTCTTGAACAGCTCGATGATCTCGGCCTTGAAGCTGTCGGTCCACAATTGTGGGTTTTCCAGCTTGATGGTGTTGATCAGGTCGATGCCGAAATTGCAGTGCATCGATTCGTCGCGCAGGATGTACTGGTACTGCTCGGCGGCGCCGGTCATCTTGTTCTGGCGGCCCAGCGCCAGGATCTGCACGAAGCCCACGTAGAAGAACATGCCTTCCATGATGCAGGCGAACACGATCAGCGATTTGAGCAGCTGTTGATCGGTGGCGAGCGTGCCGGTCTTGAAATTGGGGTCGGTCAGCACGTCGATGAAGGGGATGAGGAATTCATCCTTGTCACGGATGCTGGCCACTTCGTGATAGGCATTGAACACCTCGCCTTCATCCAGGCCCAGCGATTCCACGATGTACTGGTAGGCGTGGGTGTGGATGGCTTCGTCGAAAGCCTGGCGCAGCAGGAACTGGCGGCATTCCGGGCTGGTGATGTGGCGATAGGTGCCGAGCACGATGTTGTTGGCAGCCAGGCTGTCAGCGGTGACGAAGAAGCCCAGGTTGCGCTTGACCAGGCGCTTTTCGTCCTCGCTCATGCCGTTGGGGCTCTTCCACAGCTCGATATCGCGCTGCATATTGATTTCCTGCGGCATCCAGTGGTTGGCGCACTGGGCCAGGTACTTCTCCCATGCCCACTTGTGCTTGAACGGCACCAGCTGGTTCACGTCGGTGGTGCCGTTGATCACGCGCTTGTCGACCACGTTGACACGACCGGCATTGCCGGCCGGTGCAGCGGCTGCGGCCGGCTGGGCAGCCGGTTGCGGCTGGGCCGGGCGCGGAACGGGGGCGGCGGTAGCGATGTCGTCGTCGAAGCTGAGCATGGATGAGTCCTCTTGCGTGCGGTGTTGCTAAATGGGAATAGGCGCGGCTAGCGGGCTGCGCCGGAAATCGGGCGGAAATCGATGTTGCTGGAATCGGTCACGCCCCAGAGCACCTGGGCGTGGTTGAGATCGCGGCCGCGGGTGTCGGCGGTGGTGACGTCGGACTGGAAATTGAGATTGACCTGCACTTGGCCAAGGTAGGCCACCCGGCCTGCCGTAACGGTAAAGCGGTCATCGCGCGGGAAATGCACGTAGCGGCGCATGCGCCAGCCACCGAACTCCTCCACCCAGCTGCCCCAGGCCTGTACGATGCGGTACTCACCGGGCACCAGCGGAATGACAAACAACCGACCCTTGCCATCCGATTCGTCACCGGGAGCGCGAATGTAATCGGTCCATTCCTGAGCGATCACGGTTTTCTGGCCGCCAGGGCCGACGATATCAACCGCCGCCTGGCCGGAGTCATCGAACGATAGCGTGGTCATGGTGACGGCAATCATGGCGGCGCCCTGCCCTGGCTGCAGTGCAATACGGCCGCCCTCCACGGGCGGGCGCATGCTGGCGCAGGCGGAGAGCATGAGTGCGGCAATCACGAGCAGCAGGCGACGCATGACGATACCTCCTTCAAGTCAGACCACGGCGAACGGCACGATGTTCAATACGGATACGGCAGTCCGTCCGGTTGTGGGATGCGGCCTTGCAGATTGCTCATGTCGTTGATCTTGGCTTCCTGCGCCAGCGCATAGAAATCGCGGGCGCGCAGGTCGGAGAACACCGCGATCGGCGTGCCATCGAGCACCACGTGCAGGTTGCCCAGATAGGCCACTTCGTTCGGTGCAATGGCGAAACGCTGGCCCAGCGGCACCCAGAATTCGTGCTTCTTGCCGCCTTCCGCCGGCTCGTAGCTGCCGGTCACGTAGCGCAGCACATAGGGGCCGGGGGGCAGGCTCAGCTGCAGCAGCTTGCCGACTGCTTCGGGCTGTCCACCGAAATTCACGATGCGATCACCATCCTTCACGGTGACCTTCTGCACGCCGCCGGGGCCTTCGAAGACCAGCATGGCGAAGCCATCCTCGGCGCCGGGCGGGGCCGACAGCGTGATGGACAGCAGTGCCAGCGCGCGGCCTTCCGGCGCGGTCAGGCGCTTGAGTTCGACCGGCTTGGCCGTTTCGGCAGCCGGGGCCGGCGCGGGTGCAGCGGCGGCTTCCGGTGCCGGGGTGGGTGCTGGTGCCGGGGCATCCTCGGCCTGGGCCAGCGTGGCCAGCAGCAGCGCGGCCAGCGCGTAACGGGGTGACATCATGCTCGCTCCATCGGTTTTTTGGTCTTGTTGCCGCATCGGGGCTGGGCCCAACCGCGATGCGGCAACACGCTGGCTAGCAGCGTGCCGCGCCGGCGCAGGGCGTCAGTCCGCCGCCATGCGCCGGGCACTCAACCGCTTACTGGCAGGCTTCGCACTCGGGATCGTCGATGCTGCAGAACTTCGCGCCTTCCGCCGCGCCTTCACCGGCACCATCGCTCGCTTGCACCGGGGCAAGCGGCGCCATCGGCGCGGCCGGCTGGGCATGCACGCCACCGCTGGTGGGCACGGCGTTGAGTTCACCACCGCGGCCAGTCGACTTCTCGGCGCTGGTGGCAGCCAGCGTGCGCAGGTAGTAGGTGGTCTTCAGGCCACGGAGCCAGGCGTGCTTGTAGAGCTCGTCCAGCTTCTTGCCCGAGGCACCGGCCATGTAGATGTTCAGCGACTGGGCCTGGTCGATCCACTTCTGGCGACGCGACGCGCATTCCACCAGCCAGATCGGGTCCATTTCGAAGGCAGTGGCGTAGAGCGCGCGCAGGTCTTCCGGAATGCGGTCGATACGGGCCACCGAGCCATCGAAGTACTTCAGGTCCGAGATCATCACCTCGTCCCACAGGCCACGCTCCTTCAGGTCGTGCACCAGGTATTCGTTGATCACGGTGAACTCGCCCGACAGGTTCGATTTCACGAACAGGTTCTGGTAGGTCGGTTCGATCGAGGCAGATACGCCGACGATGTTGGCAATGGTCGCGGTCGGGGCGATGGCAAGGCAGTTGCTGTTGCGCATGCCGTGGGTGGCGATGCGGCCACGCAGCGTGGTCCAGTCGAGGCGCTCGCTGGTATCCACTTCCAGGAAGCCGCCGCGCTCCTCGGCCAGGAGCTTGTTCGAATCGTTCGGCAGGATGCCGCGATCCCACAGGCTGCCCTTGAAGCTCGGGTAGGTGCCGCGCTCCTCGGCCAGCTCGGTCGAGGCCCAGTAGGCGTGGTAGGCGATCAGCTCCATCGACTGGTCGGCGAATTCAACGGCCGACTGCGATGCGTACGGCAGGCGCAGGTTGTACAGCGCATCCTGGAAGCCCATGATGCCGAGGCCCACCGGACGGTGCTTCAGGTTGGAATTGCGCGCCTTGCGCACCGGGTAGTAATTGATGTCGATCACGTTGTCGAGCATGCGCATCGCGGTCTTCACGGTGCGGGCAAGCTTCTCGGAATCGAGCTGACCATCCTTGAGGTGGTTGACCAGGTTGACCGAACCCAGGTTGCAGACGGCAATTTCGTTGTCGTTGGTGTTGAGCGTGATCTCGGTGCACAGGTTGGAGCTGTGCACGACACCGACATGCTGCTGCGGGCTGCGGATGTTGCAAGGGTCCTTGAAGGTGAACCACGGATGGCCGGTCTCGAACAGCATGGTCAGCATCTTGCGCCACAGCGTGAGCGCCGGCAGCTTCTTCGCCACCTTCATTTCGCCGCGGGCGGCCTTTTCCTCGTAACGGGCATAAGCCGTCTCGAAGTCACGGCCGTACAGGTCGTGCAGGTCACGCGCTTCGGACGGCGAGAACAGCGTCCAGTCACCGCCTTCCATCACCCGCTTCATGAAGAGGTCAGGAATCCAGTTGGCGGTGTTCATGTCGTGGGTGCGACGGCGGTCGTCACCGGTGTTCTTGCGCAGCTCGAGGAATTCCTCGATGTCGGCGTGCCACGTTTCCAGGTAGGCGCAGACGGCGCCCTTGCGCTTGCCGCCCTGGTTCACCGCCACGGCGGTGTCGTTCACCACCTTGAGGAACGGCACGATGCCTTGCGATTTGCCGTTGGTGCCCTTGATATGGCTGCCCAGCGCACGCACCGGAGTCCAGTCGTTGCCAAGGCCGCCGGCGAACTTGGACAGCAGCGCGTTTTCCTTCAGCGCCTCGTAGATGCCGTCCAGATCGTCGGCCACGGTGGTCAGGTAGCAGCTCGACAGCTGCGAGCGACGGGTGCCCGAGTTGAACAGCGTCGGGGTCGAGCTCATGAAATCGAAGGTGGAGAGCACGTTGTAGAACTCGATGGCACGCGCTTCGCGGTCCACTTCGTTCAGCGCCAGGCCCATGGCCACGCGCATGTAGAACGCTTGCGGCAGCTCGATGCGGGTGCCTTCCACGTGCAGGAAGTAACGATCGAACAGCGTCTGCAGGCCCAAGTAGCCGAACTGGTAGTCACGCTCGTGCTTGAGCGCGGCGCCAAGCTTGGCAAGGTCGAACTGGGCGAGCTTCTCGTCCAATAGCTCGGCCTCGATGCCGCGCTTGATGAATTGCGGGAAATACTCGGCGTAGCGCTCGGTCATTTCTTCGTGGCTGACTTCCTCACCCAGCACTTCGCGGCGCAGGATGTTGAGCAGCAGGCGGGCGGTGACGAAGCTGTAGGCCGGCTCCTGTTCGATCAGCGCACGGGCGGACAGCACGGCGGACTTGCGCACTTCCTCGGCCGGCACGCCGTCGTAGAGGTTCTTCAGCGTTTCGGCCAGCACGGCGCCCTGATCGGTCACCGATTCGAAGCCCGAGCAGGCCGAGGCGATCAGTGCCTTGAGCTTGCCGAGATCCAGCGGGCGGCTGCTGCCGTCCTCGAACTTGACGTTGAGCTCGACCAGTTGCTCACCGCTTTCCTCGCCCTTGGCGGCGCGCTCGGCGGCGCGGCGCTCGCGGTAGATCACGTAGGCGCGGGCGACATCGTGCTCGCCGGCGCGCATCAGCGCGAGTTCGACCTGATCCTGGATATCCTCGATATGGATGGCACCGCCTTCGGGCTTGCGGCGCATCAGCGCGCTAACCACCGAGTTGGTGAGCTGGGACACGCGCTCGCGCACGGCCGCGGACGACGCGGCGTGGCTGCCCTGGACCGCAATGAACGCCTTGGTCACCGCCACCGAGATCTTGGAAGGTTCAAAGGCCACCACCGAGCCATTGCGGCGGATGGTCTTGTAGTTGGCGTAGCGGTCGGTGAGATCGGGGGTATCGTTCATGCGGCTTCCAGTGGTGCTGTCCAGCTCGGCGTACATGCTCGGCTCCTTGTTGTAGATGGGCCAGAAGAGAGGATGTGGGGAAAACTGTGGATGGTTTGTGAACACAACATATAGTGGTGCCACAACCCGACTGACACAAATACTAGGGGAAAGCGGTGCGCTGGCGCAACTCGGAACAGCTGTGTTAAGCCGATCAGCGGTTGCTGATCGAGCGGGTGCGCAAGCAAAGCCAATGGCGGCTGGGATTCCGGCGTGTTGCGCCAAAAAGACAGCGCAGTGAAAGCCGCCAGCCGGGCTGTTGCACGCTTTCCACACCCATTCAAATGGGCTCTTTCATCGCCATCTGGCCATGAAAAAACGCCACCCGGAGGTGGCGTTTTTTTGCGAGCCGGTCGATCGATTACTTGATCATGCCTTTGCTCTTCAGCAGCTCGAACATGGTCTTGCCGATTTCGGCCGGGCTGCGGGTGTAGGCGATGCCGGCGCGCTCGAATGCCTTGAACTTCTCTTCGGCCGTGCCCTTGCCGCCGGAGATGATGGCGCCCGCGTGGCCCATGCGCTTGCCCTTGGGCGCGGTCACGCCGGCGATGTAGCCGACCACCGGCTTGGTGACGTAGCTCTTGGCGAACTCGGCCGCTTCTTCCTCGGCGGTGCCGCCGATTTCGCCGATCATCACAATGGCGTCGGTATCCGGATCATCCTGGAACAGCTTCAGTGCATCGATGTGGCTGGTGCCGGGGATCGGATCGCCGCCGATGCCGATGCAGGTCGATTGACCCAGGCCCAGCGCGGTGGTCTGCGCCACGGCTTCATAGGTCAGCGTGCCGGAGCGCGAGACGATGCCGATACGGCCCGGATTGTGGATGTGCCACGGCATGATGCCGATCTTGCACTCGCCCGGCGTGATCACGCCAGGGCAGTTCGGGCCGATCAGGCGGATGCCGGCTTCGTCCACGGCCTTCTTCACGTACAGCATATCGAGGGTCGGCACGCCTTCGGTAATGCAGACGATCAGCTTCACACCCGAATCGATGGCTTCCAGGATCGAATCCTTGGCGAAGGCCGCCGGTACGTAGATCACCGAGGCATCGGCCTGGGTCTGACGCACCGCATCCTTCATGGTGTTGAACACCGGCAGGCCCAGGTGCTCGCTGCCGCCCTTGCCCGGGGTCACACCACCGACCACCTTGGTACCGACCTTCAACGCCTGTTCGGCGTGGAAGGTGCCGTTCTTGCCGGTGAAACCCTGCACCAGCACTTTCGTGTCTTTGTTGACGAGAACGCTCATTTCGAAATCCTTTTACGCGTGCAGGTATTAGAGGGCGGCAACGGCGGCAACGATCTTCTCGGCCGCATCGTTCAGGCCCTGGGCCGAGGTCAGCTTGAGGCCGGATTCGTCGAGGATCTTGGCGCCGAGCTCGGCGTTGTTGCCCTCCAGACGCACCACCACCGGCACGGTCACGTTCACCTCCTTCACTGCGGCGATGATGGCCTCGGCGATCATGTCGCAGCGGACGATGCCACCGAAGATGTTGATCAGCACGCCCTTGACCGAGGTATCGGCCAGGATCAGCTTGAACGCCTCGATCACGCGCTCCTTGGTGGCGCCGCCGCCCACGTCCAGGAAGTTGGCCGGCTGGCCGCCCTTGAGCTTGATGATGTCCATGGTGGCCATGGCCAGGCCGGCGCCGTTCACCATGCAGCCGATGTTGCCTTCCAGTGCCACGTAGTTGAGGTCGAACTCGGAGGCCTTCACCTCGCGCTCGTTCTCCTGGCTCTTGTCGCGTTGCGCGAGCAGTTCCGGATGACGATAGAGCGCGTTGGAGTCGAGGTTGATCTTGCCGTCGACGCAAGCGAGCTGACCGTTTTCACGCAGCGCCAGCGGGTTCACTTCGAACAGGGCGAAGTCGTTCTCGACGAAGGCCTTGTAGGCACCCAGCATCAGCTTGGAGAACGCGGCGATCTGCTCGCCAGCGAGGCCCAGCGCGAACGCGGCATCGCGACTCTGGAACGGCTGCATGCCGACCAGCGGATCGACTTCGATCTTGATGATCTTTTCCGGGGTTTCCTCGGCCACCTTCTCGATCTCGACGCCGCCTTCAGTCGACACCATGAACACCACGCGCTGCGAGCCGCGATCGACCACGGCGCCCAGGTAAAGCTCGCGCTGTACCGGGTACATGTCTTCACACACCAGCACCGAGTGCACCGGCTGACCGGCTGCATCGGTCTGGTAGGTCACCAGGTTGGTGCCAATCAGCGTCTTGGCGACTTCGGCGGCTTCCTCGCGGCTCTTCACCACCTTGACGCCACCGGCCTTGCCACGGCCACCGGCGTGTACCTGGGCCTTGACGACAGCGAACTTGCCGCCGAGTTGATCGTAGGCCGCAGCCGCTTCTTCGGCCGAGGTGGCCAGGATGCCCTTCTGGACCGGCAGGCCGTATTTGGCCAGCAGTTCCTTGGCTTGGTATTCATGCAAGTTCATCTTCGTTCCCTATGAGAGAAGTGGTAACAGGGAAGGGAGAAGGGAGAAGGAGAAGGGTCGCACTGCGGCTGACCCTTCCCTCTTCGCCCTTCCCTCTTCTCGGGGATTTAGCTGTGCAGGCCGCGCTTGTCGACGCCGAGGGCCGCTTCGTGCATGGCTTCGGACAGCGACGGGTGGGCGTGGACGATGCGGGCGATGTCTTCCGAGCTGGCGTTGAACTCCATCGCCACCACGGCTTCGGTGATCAGCTCCGAGGCATACGGGCCGATGATGTGCACGCCGAGGATACGGTCGGTCTTGGCATCGGCCAGCATCTTGACGAAGCCTGCCGTTTCGCCCAGGCCCAGCGCGCGACCGTTCGGGCTGAATGGGAACTGGCCCTTGCGGTATTCCACGCCTTCCTGCTTCAGCTGCTGCTCGGTCTTGCCGACCCAGGCCATCTCTGGGCTGGTGTAGATCACCCATGGCACGGTGTTGAAATCGATATGCGGATGCTGGCCGGCCAGGCGCTCGGCCACGGCCACGCCTTCCTCCGATGCCTTGTGCGCCAGCATCGGGCCGCGCACCACATCGCCGATCGCCCACAGGTTGGGCAGGCTGGTGCGGCACTCGTCATCGACCACGACGAAGCCACGCTCGTCGAGCGGCAGCTTCACGGCATCGGCGGCGAGGTTCCAGGTATTGGGCACGCGGCCAATGGCGACGATCAGCTTGTCGAAGGTCTCGCTGTGCGCCTTGCCATCGCTGTCGGCGTAGCTGACCTTGACGTTGTTCTTGCCCGGCTTCACTTCGGCGATCTTCACCGAGGTGCTGATCTTGAGGCCCAGGTCCTTGGTGAAGATCTTCTGCGCTTCCTTGGCCACCGCCTCGTCGGCCGCGAGCAGGAAGCCCGGTGCCGCTTCGAGGATGGTGACATCGGCACCGAGTCGCTTCCACACCGAGCCCATTTCCAGGCCGATCACGCCGGCGCCGATCACGCCGAGCTTCTTCGGCACTTCAGGGATCGCCAGCGCACCCTCGTTGTCGAGGACCAGCTTGTTGTCGGTCGGGGTGCCCGGCAGCTGGCGCGGCACCGAGCCGGTGGCAATGATCACGTGGGTGGCGGTCACCGTCTCGGTCGCTTCACCGGCGACTTCGATCTGCCATGCGCCATCCTTGTGTGCCAGCAGCTTGCCGTGGCCGAACAGCGCCGCCACCTTGTTCTTCTTCAGGAGGTAGGCCACGCCCTGGGTCAGCTTGGCAACGATGCCGTCCTTGCGCTCCAGCATCTTCTTCACGTCGAAACTGGCACCGGTCACCGAGATGCCGTGCGCTTCGAACTTGTGCTCGATGCGCTCCCAGTTCTCGGACGACTCCAGCAGCGCCTTGGACGGGATGCAGCCGACGTTGAGGCAGGTACCACCGAGGCTCTGCTTGCCTTCCTTGTTCTTGAATTCGTCGATGCAGGCAGTCTTGAAACCCAGCTGCGCGGCGCGGATGGCGGCCACGTAGCCGCCAGGACCACCACCGATGACGACGACGTCGAATTGTTGGGACATGGTTGGAACCCTGTGATTAGGGAAAGGCGCAGCCGTGATGCCGCCCCCTTCCGGGATTTGATCAGCGGGCGATCCGGCCGGGCGCGTTCGATCGCACACCGGCCGCCGCCCCGCGCGGCATCAGAGGTCCAGCAGCAGGCGCGCCGGGTCCTCGATCGCCTCCTTGATCGCCACCAGGCTCAGCACCGCCTCGCGGCCATCGATGATGCGGTGGTCATACGACTGCGCCAGGTACATCATCGGTCGTACCACGATTTCGCCGTTCTCGACCACGGCACGCTCCTTGGTGGCGTGCATGCCAAGGATGGCCGATTGCGGCGGGTTGATGATGGGGGTGGACATCATCGAGCCGAAGGTGCCGCCGTTGGAGATGGTGTAGGTGCCACCGGTGAGCTCTTCGACCGTCAGCTTGCCTTCCTGGGCACGCTTGCCGAAATCGGCGATGGTCTTCTCGATGTCGGCGAGGCTCAGCTGGTCCGCATTGCGGATGATGGGCACCACCAGACCGCGCGGCGAGCCGACGGCCACGCCGATGTCGAAGTAGCCGTGGTAGACGATGTCGTTGCCATCGACCGAGGCGTTCACGATCGGGTACTTCTTCAGCGCGGCAACCACAGCCTTGACGAAGAAACCCATGAAGCCGAGCTTCACGCCGTGTTCCTTCTCGAACTTGTCCTTGTACTTGTTGCGCAGGTCCATCACCGGCTTCATGTTCACTTCATTGAAGGTGGTGAGGATGGCGTTGGTCTGTTGCGATTGCAGCAGGCGCTCGGCCACGCGCTGGCGCAGGCGGCTCATCGGCACGCGCTGTTCCGGGCGATCGCCCTGCGCAACGGCCAGCGGTGCAGCAGCCGGCGCCGGCGCAGCGGCAGCAGGCTTGCTGCCGCCGGCAATGGCGTTCTGCACGTCTTCCTTCAGCACGCGGCCACCACGGCCCGAGCCTTCCACCTTGGCGAGGTCGACGCTGTTGTCGGCGGCCAGCTTCTTGGCGGCCGGCATCACGGCGGTGCCGAAGCCAACGGCATTGGGATCGACACCGGCAGCGCTCGCGGCAGCCTCGACCCGCTTCGTTTCCTGGGCCGGCGTAGGGGCGGCCGGCGCCGGGGCAGCGGCACCAGCCGCAGCCTCGGTATCGATGGTGGCGATCACTTCGTTGCTGGTCACGGTGTCGCCATCCTTGCGAACGATGGACACCAGCACGCCGGCCTGCGGCGCCGGGATTTCGAGCACGACCTTGTCGGTCTCGATGTCGATCAGGTTTTCGTCACGGGCAACCGCCTCGCCTTCCTTCTTCTTCCACTGCAGCAGCGTTGCTTCCGATACCGATTCCGGCAGCTGCGGGACCTTGATTTCTACGATCATCTTTCAAATCTCCAAATGGCTCTTGCTGGCAACAAGACGCGGCGACCGGTGTCGCTGCGTTGGATTACAGCGTCATGGCCTCATCGAGGAAGGCCTTGAGCTGGGCGGTGTGCTTGCTCATGTAACCGACCGCCGGCGAAGCCGACGACTGACGACCGGCGTACAGCAGGTCCTGCTTCGGATTCATCACGCCCTCGAGGCGATGACGGATCTGGTTCCAGGCCCCCTGGTTGCGCGGCTCTTCCTGCACCCACATCACTTCACGGGCGTTCGGGAACTTGGCGAGTTCGGCCTGCAGCTCCTCGGTAGGGAACGGATAGAGCTGCTCGATGCGCACCACGGCGATGTCCTTGACCTCGCGTTCCTTGCGGGCGCCGTCGAGGTCGTAGTAGACCTGGCCGGCGCAGACCACCACGCGCTTGACCTTCTTGGCATCGAGCGGGTTCGGATCGGAGATCACGTTGCGGAATTCGCCGCTGGTGAGCTGCTCGACCGGGCTTGCCGCGGTTTTGGCCTTCAACAGGCGCTTGCTCATGATGATGACGAGCGGCTTGCGAACCGGGCGCAGCATCTGGCGGCGCAGCACGTGGAACATCTGCGCGGCCTCGGTCGGTTGCACCACCTGGATGTTGTGCTCGGCACACAGCTGCAGATAGCGCTCGACGCGGGCGGAGCTGTGCTCGGGGCCTTGGCCGTCGTAGCCGTGCGGCAGCATCATGGTCAGGCCGCACAGCCGGCCCCACTTGGTTTCGCCCGAAGTGATGAACTGGTCGATCACCACCTGCGCGCCGTTGGCGAAGTCGCCGAACTGCGCTTCCCAGATGGTGAGCTCTTCCGGCGCCGATGAGGCGTAGCCATATTCGAAGGCCAGCACCGCTTCCTCGTTGAGGATGGAGTCGATGACGAGGAAGTGCGCTTGGTTGTCCGACAGGTGCTGCAGCGGGGTGTAGATGCCCTCGTCCCAGCGCTCGCGGTTCTGGTCGTGCAACACGGCATGGCGGTGGTTGAAAGTGCCACGGCCCGAGTCCTCACCGGAGATGCGCACGGCAAAGCCTTCGGTCAACAGCGTGGCATAGGCCAGGTGCTCGGCCATGCCGAAATCGATACCGGCATTGCCCGCGGCCATTTCACGCCGTTCGTTGATGATCTTCTCGACCGTGTTCCGCAGCTTGAAGCCTTCGGGCACGCTGGTGAACTTCTCGGTCAGGCGCACGAGGTCGGCCTGCGGCACGGCAGTCGCCACCGGCGTGCGCCAGTGGTTGCCCATGTACTTGGAGAAGTCGATTGCAAAGTTGCGCTTGTAGTCGGTGAGCGAGGTCTGCTCGACGTGCTCGCCGCGATCGAGTGCTTCGCGGTAGGCCTGGATCAGGCCATCGGCTTCCTCGGCGCTGACCACGCCTTCAGCGATCAGGCGGTCGGCGTACTTCTTGCGCACGCCTGGATGTGCCGCGATCTTGCGGTACATCATCGGCTGGGTGACGTAGGGATCGTCCGCCTCGTTGTGCCCGTGCTTGCGGAAACAGACGATGTCGATCACCACGTCCTTGTGGAACTGCTTGCGGTAGGCCAGCGCGGCCTCGACCACGAACACCACCGCTTCCGGGTTGTCACCGTTCACGTGGAAGATCGGCGCCTCGATCATCTTGGCGATGTCGGTACAGTACAGCGTCGAGCGGTTGTCGCGGATGTCCGAGGTGGTGAAGCCCACCTGGTTGTTGATCACGATGTGCACCGTGCCGCCGGTACCGTAGCCACGGGTCTGCGACAGGTTGAAGGTACCCTGGTTGGTACCGAGGCCGATGAAGGCGGAATCGCCGTGCACCAGCACCGGCAGCACCTGCTCGCCATTTTTGTCGCCACGGCGTTGCTGGCGTGCGCGCACCGAGCCTTCGACCACCGGGTTGACGATCTCGAGGTGGGACGGGTTGAACGCCAGCGACAGGTGGATCGGGCCACCCGGCGTCGGGATGTCGGCGGAGAAACCGTTGTGGTACTTCACGTCGCCCGAGGGCAGATCGGTGGTCGGACGGCCTTCGAACTCGCTGAACAGTTCACGCGGCAGCTTGCCCAGCGTATTGACCAGCACGTTCAGGCGGCCACGGTGGGCCATGCCGATCACCATTTCCTGCACGCCGTCACGACCGGCGCCCTGCACCAGCTGGTCCATCGCGGCAATGAAGCTTTCGCCGCCTTCCAGCGAGAAGCGTTTCTGGCCGACGTACTTGCGGTGCAGGTACTGCTCCATGGTCTCGGCCGCAGTCACCTGCTTGAGGATGCGCTTCTTCTGCTCGGCACCGAAATTGGGCAGCGACAGGCTGCTCTCGAAATAACCCTGCACCCACATCCGCTCGGCGGTGTTGGTCATGTGCATCGATTCGACACCGACATGGCCGCTGTAGACCTGGCGCAGGCGCGAAACGATGTCGGACAGCGGCGCGTTTTCCGGTCCGGCAAGGTTGCCGCAGTTGAACTGGACCGCCATGTCGGCGCTGGAGAGGTCGTAATAGCCGGCGTCGAGCTCCGGCACTGGCGCCACGTCCATGCGCTTGAGCGGATCGAGATCGGCCGCGCGGCTGCCCAGCAGACGGTAGGCATTGATCAGGCGCAGCACCGCCACCTGCTTGCGGCTGGCTTCGCGCTCGGCCGCGAGGTCGCGTACGGCGGCAAGGCGTGGCTGGCGCGCGAGACGCACGAACGATTCCTCGATCGGCCCGCGCGCGATGTCGCGCTCGTTGCCACCGTCGGTCTGTTGCAACCGATCGAAGTATTCACGCCACTTGGGGTCGATGGCGGCTGGGTCGGCGAGATACTGTTCGTACAGTTCCTCGACGAATGGCGCATTCCCACCAAACAGATGGGAATTGAGTTCCAGTTCTTTCATCATGATGCGGGACTTTCCTTGAGCCGGCGTACCGGCTGCAAACCTGTCTTTGAGCAAACCCTGGGTATCGCTGCGCCGCCGTGCTTGGCAGCGGCGCTATTGTGTTGACTGCCGGCTTAGCGTTTGTCGACCGCTACGTAGTCGCGACGGGTCGAGCCGGTGTAAAGCTGGCGCGGACGGCCGATCTTCATGCCCGGATCGGAGATCATCTCGTTCCAGTGGCTGATCCAGCCCACCGTGCGGGCCAGCGCGAAGATCACGGTGAACATCGATACCGGGATGCCCAGCGCGGTCAATACGATGCCCGAGTAGAAGTCGACGTTCGGATACAGCTTGCGCTCGATGAAGTACGGATCGCTCAGCGCGATTTCCTCGAGCTTCATCGCCAGCTGGAATTGCGGATCGTCACGCAGGCCGAGCTCATTCAGCACCTCGTCGCAGGTCTGCTTCATGATCTTGGCGCGCGGATCGAAGTTCTTGTACACGCGGTGACCGAAGCCCATCAGCTTGTGGGTCTTGGCCTTCACGCC
Organism: Chitinolyticbacter meiyuanensis; assembly: GCF_008033135.1. Lineage (NCBI taxonomy): Bacteria > Pseudomonadati > Pseudomonadota > Betaproteobacteria > Neisseriales > Chitinibacteraceae > Chitinolyticbacter > Chitinolyticbacter meiyuanensis. Next base: position 2,144,646 of record NZ_CP041335.1, on the reverse strand, counting down.
TTCCATGAAGGCCGGCACGTTGTCGACCGAACCGATCTCGTCGAGCATCTTCAGCACGGCTTCGTTGGCGCCGCCGTGCGACGGGCCCCACAGGCAGGCGATGCCGGCGGCGATGCAGGCAAACGGATTGGCACCGGACGAACCGGCCAGACGCACGGTCGAGGTCGAGGCGTTCTGCTCGTGATCGGCGTGCAGCGTGAAGATGCGGTCGAGCGCGCGCACCAGCACCGGGTTCGGCGTGAATTCCTCGCACGGGGTGGCGAACATCATGTGCAGGAAGTTGGCGGTGTAGCCGAGGTCGTTCTTCGGATAGTTGAACGGCAGGCCCTGGTTGTAGCGGTAGCACATGGCGGCGATCGTCGGGATCTTGGAGATCAGGCGATAGATCGCGACCTTGCGGTGCTCCGGATCATTGATGTCGAGGCTGTCCTGGTAGAACGCGGAGAGCGCGCCGGTGACACCGACCATCATGGCCATCGGGTGGGCATCACGGCGGAAGCCGTTGAAGAAGCGGGTCAGCTGGTCGTGGACCATGGTGTGCTTCATCACGGTTTGCTCGAACTCGGCCTTCTGCGCGGCGTTCGGCAGTTCGCCGTATACCAGCAGGTAACACACTTCGAGGTAGTCGCTGTGCTCGGCGAGCTGCTCGATCGGGTAGCCGCGATAGTAGAGCTGGCCTTCGTCGCCATCGATGAAAGTGATCTTCGACTCGCACGACGAGGTCGCCAGGAAGCCCGGATCGAAGGTGAACATGCCCGTCTTGGAGAAGGCGCGGATGTCGACCACGGACGGGCCGAGCGTACCTGGCAGAACCGGCAGCTCGATGGTCTGGTCGCCGTTGTAGGTCAGAGTCACTTTGTTTGCCATCTGATGGGGCTCCTGGGTAGTAACCTCGGCCGTAGCCGACTTTATCGTTGTGCGGCGCGGATGCGCGCGATGATTGGCCAAAGCCGTGGGGTCGGGCACTCGGACCGGCCGTTCAGGTAATCGAGCAGGTCGTTGTCCGGGGATTGCAGCAGCTCGCGGTAATCGACGAGCTCGGCATCGTTCAACTGCGGCAGCACGTCGGCAACGAAGCGCTCCAGCTGCAGATCGAGCTCCAGCAGCCCGCGGCGCGAGCGCCAGACGATGCGCTTGAGTTCGACTTCATCCACAGTGTCACTGCCTTCGCGCACCAAGGCGCCATTATTGCAAAGCGGCCCCGCGAACGGGGCCGGGCCGCCATCAGGCGACGCGCTTGACCATCAGGTCCTTGATCTTGCCGATCGCCTTGGTCGGATTGAGCTCCTTGGGGCAGACGTCGACGCAGTTCATGATGGTGTGGCAACGGAACAGCCGGTACGGATCTTCCAGGTTGTCCAGACGCTCGTTGGTCGCGGTGTCGCGCGTGTCGGCAATGAAGCGGTACGCCGCCAACAGGCCGGCCGGGCCGACGAACTTGTCCGGGTTCCACCAGAAAGACGGACAGGACGTGGAGCAGCACGCACACAGGATGCACTCGTAGAGACCGTCGAGCTCCTTGCGGTCTTCCTGGCTCTGCAGTCGCTCGCGGTCCGGCGCCGGCGTGTCGTTCTGCAGATAGGGCTTGATCGAGTGGTACTGCTTGAAGAACTGCGTCATGTCGACGATCAGATCACGCACCACCGGCAGACCCGGCAGCGGGCGGATCTGGATCGGCTGCTTCAGGTCGTCCACATCGGTGATGCAGGCAAGACCGTTGCGGCCGTTGATGTTCATTGCGTCCGAGCCGCACACGCCTTCGCGGCAGGAGCGGCGGAACGAGATGGTATCGTCGACCACCTTGAGCTTGACAAGGGCGTCGAGCAGCTTGTGCTCGGTGGCGTCGAGCTCGACGGTGTAGTCCTTCATGTACGGCTTCGCGTCCTTTTCCGGATCAAAGCGATAGATGCTGAAACGTACGGTACGGGTAGTCATGGAATGCATTCCCCTCAGTAGGAGCGGGTCTTCAGGGCGATGGGTTCGACCGACAGCGGCGTCATGGTCACCGGCTTGTAGCTCAACTCGTTGCCAGCGCGCAGCCACAGCGTGTGCTTGAGCCAGTTGGCGTCGTCACGGCCGTTCGGGTTCTCCGCCGTATCGGGCGCGTCGTCGCGCACATGGGCGCCGCGCGATTCGGTACGGGCGTTGGCCGAAATCATCGTCGCCTTGGCCACTTCGATCAGGTTTTCGACTTCCAGCGCTTCGAGGCGGGCGGTATTGAAGGTCTTGGATTTGTCGGCGATGACCATGTTCTGCACCATCTTCTCGACGTCCAGGATCTTGGCCACGCCCTCAGAGAGCATGTCCTTGAAGCGGAACACGCCGCAATGCTTCTGCATGGTGGCCTGCATCGCGCTGCGCGCGTCGTTCACTTCCACGCCGCCGGTGCGAGTGTTCAGCGCCTCGACGCGGGCCAGCGAGCGCTCGACATCGTCCATTGCCAGCACCGGCAGATCCTTGGGTGCGGACTTGATGTAGTCGATCATCGAGTTGCCGGAGCTCTTGCCGAATACCAGCAGGTCGAGCAATGAATTGGTGCCGAGGCGGTTGGCGCCGTGCACCGAGGCGCAGGCCACCTCACCGGCGGCGTAGAAACCCTGCACCACCTGGCCGTCGACCACGACTTCGCCGCGGTAGTTGGTGGGGATGCCCCCCATCTGGTAGTGGCAGGTCGGCACCACCGGGATCGGCGCCTTGATCGGATCGACACCGGCGAACTTGATCGAAATCTCGCGAATGCCCGGCAGCTTGGACTTGATGACTTCCGGGTCCAGGTGGGTGATGTCGAGCAACACGTGATCCTTGTTCGGACCACAACCACGACCTTCGTTGATCTCGGTAACCATGGCGCGCGACACCACGTCACGGCTGGCCAGGTCCTTGGCGTTGGGCGCATAGCGCTCCATGAAGCGTTCGCCGCTGTCGTTGCGCAGGATGCCACCTTCGCCACGCACGCCCTCGGTGATCAGCACACCGGCACCGGCCACGCCAGTGGGGTGGAACTGCCAGAACTCCATGTCTTCGAGCGGGATACCGGCGCGCGCCGCCATGCCGAGGCCATCGCCAGTATTGATGAAAGCATTGGTGCTGGACGCGAAGATACGACCGGCACCTCCGGTGGCGAACAACGTGGCCTTGGCCTGGAACACGTAGATCTCCGACGTTTCCATTTCCATCGCCACCACACCTTGCACGTTGCCTTCGGCATCGCGCACCAGATCCAGCGCCATCCATTCGACGAAGAACTGCGTGTTGGCGCGCACATTGCGCTGGTACAGCGCGTGCAGCATGGCGTGGCCGGTACGGTCGGCAGCCGCACAGGCGCGGCGTACCGGCTTCTCGCCGAAATTGCTCATGTGGCCGCCGAACGGGCGCTGATAGATGGAGCCATCGGCATTGCGGTCGAACGGCATGCCGAAGTGCTCGAGCTCGACCACGACGTTCGGCGCCTCGCGGCACATGAACTCGATTGCATCCTGGTCGCCCAGCCAATCCGACCCCTTCACGGTGTCGTACATATGCCAGTGCCAGTGATCCGGTTCGGAATTGCCGAGCGAGGCGGATACGCCGCCCTGCGCTGCCACGGTGTGCGAACGAGTGGGGAATACCTTGGACAGCACCGCCGTCTTGAGACCGGCTTCGGAGAGTTGCAGCGCGGCACGCAAACCCGCACCGCCCGCACCGACGATGACCGCATCGAATTTACGAACAGGAACGGACATCAGGCACCCCACACAACGTGAATCGAGTAGATGAAGCTGGCAACCAGCCACAGGATGGTCAGCACATGCAGCGTGAGGCGGATGCCAACCGGCTGCACATAATCCATCCAGATGTCGCGCACGCCGACCCAGGCATGCCACAGCAGCGCCACCACGGTGACCGTGGTGAGCACCTTGACCCAGAGACAGGCGAACAGCGCCTGCCAGGCCGCGTAGCTGGCGCCATTGGCGAGCAGCAGGAAGGCGACGATACCGAGCGCATAGACCAGCATGATGACGGCGGTGACGCGCTGCACCAGCCAATCGCGCAGACCATAATGCGCGCCGACGACTTGACGATTTACCATGCGATCACCCCGATGACTGCGGTCAGAATCAGGCTCACGGCCATCACGATCTTGGCGGTCAGCCGCGCTGTCGGCAGATCGACGCCCTTGTGGATATCCATGAACAGGAAGCGGATGCCGGCACAGGCGTGGTGCAGGAAGGCCCACAGCACCAGCAGCAGCGCCAGCTTGATCAGCGGGTGCGAAATACAGGACTTGAAGGCGTCGAAGCGTTCGGCGGACGACAGCGTGCCGGCCAGCGCAAACAAGACGAAGGGAATGGCCAGCGACATCAGGGCACCGCTGATCCGGTGCAACCCGGACACGATCGCCGGCAGCGGAAACTTGATGTTCCACAGCTCGAGGTGCTTGGGGCGTTTTTTGCTCATACGCGCTTTCCTCTCAACCAAAATCCGTATCGTTGCGCCGGTGTACCGGCCTTTCCTTGCGCCACGTCAGCCTGCCGCCGATGTAGCACGAACCAGTGTCCAACAATCTTGCTGCACTGCGGTACTGCGCCCTTCCCCTACGCCGCCGTCGCCGCTGGCGGCAGGAACGCCACCTCTTCGGTGCGCAACCAGGCCGAGCACCACATCTGCGGCTTGCCATCGATGTCGCGGGCCAGCCGCACCAGCTGCAACAGCGGCTCGTTGAGCTCCACCATCATCAGCCGTGCCTCGTTGCTGCTGGCGCGTACCGCGCGCAAGCGCAGATCGCCTTCTTTCAGCCGGATGCCGAAGTCCTGCCAGCATACGGCGCGCAAATTGCATTTCAGCTCGCGGATGCGCCGAACATCGAGGTTCGGGAACTGTGCCTCCGGCAAGAACATCTCTTCCAATCCCACCACCCGGCCGTGCAGGCGGATCAGCCGCCGCACCTGCCACAGCGCTGCGCCGCGGCGCAGCCCCAGCATCTCGGCCAGCGTCTCGCCGGCATGAATCTTCACGCAACCCAGCAGCTCGAAACTCGGCGCCGTTGCGCCCTCGCCGGTCAGCGCCGCGAAACGAGCGCTCGCCAAGTAATCGTCGACCCCGGTCACGAAGGTGCCCACCCCCTGGCGCCGCTGCAGCACCCCGTCGGCGACAAGCGCATCGAGCGCCTTGCGCACCGTGCCCTGGCTCACCCCAAAGCGCAGCCCCAGATCGATTTCGCTGGGCAAGGCCTCGTCCTCGCGCCACGCCCCGGACTGGATCTCGGAAAGCACTTCGCGCATCACCTGACGATAGAGCGGTAGCTGGGAGAGTTTGGCCATTGCGGCGCATTAAATCATGTTGTCGTACACCAGTCCACTACACTCTTATATAAGACACAAGAGAATGCTGATTTAATCGACCGAAGGGCGCTGCAGGCCGCACAGACGTTGGTCACCGTGGTAGACTCTGCCCGCATTGCACCAAATCCAACACGCGCGGGCCGCACGCTGGTGCGCGCCGCCGTAGTCGTCGCAGGCGGAACAACCGCCCATTCGTTTCCCGGAGTTACCAAGATGAAGAAACCAGTTCGCGTTGCCGTCACCGGTGCAGCCGGCCAGATCGGCTACAGCCTGTTGTTCCGTATCGCTTCCGGCGCCATGCTCGGCCCGGATCAGCCGGTGATCCTGCAACTGCTGGACATCACCCCGAGCCTGCCGGCGCTGAACGGCGTCGTGATGGAACTCGATGACTGCGCCTTCCCGCTGCTGCAAGGCGTGGTGCAGACCGACGACCCGATGGTCGCCTTCAAGGATGCCGACGTCGCCCTGCTGGTCGGCGCGCGTCCGCGCGGCCCGGGCATGGAGCGCAAGGATCTGCTCGAAGCCAATGGCGCCATCTTCACCACCCAGGGCAAGGCACTCAATGCCGTGGCCAGCCGTGACGTGAAGGTGCTGGTGGTGGGCAACCCGGCCAACACCAACGCCTACATCGCGATGAAGAACGCCCCGGATCTGAACCCGGCCAACTTCACCGCCATGATGCGCCTGGATCACAACCGCGCACTGACCCAGGTCGCGCAGAAGACCGGCGTAGCCGTGACCGACGTACAGAAGATGACCATCTGGGGCAACCACAGCTCGACCCAGTACCCGGACATCTTCAACGCCGAAGTGAAGGGCCAGAACGCCGCAGCCCTGATCAACGACCAGAAGTGGCTGGAAACCGAGTTCATCCCGACCGTGCAGCAACGTGGCGCCGCCATCATCAAGGCACGCGGCCTGTCGTCCGCTGCCTCGGCTGCCAATGCTGCCATCGACCACATCCGCAACTGGGTGCTGGGCACGCCGGAAGGCGACTGGGTGACCATGGGTGTGCCGGCCAATGGCGAATACGGCATCAGCGACCTGATCTACGGCTACCCGGTGACCTGCAAGGACGGCAAGTACACCATCGTGCAAGGCCTCGCCATCAGCGAGTTCAGCCGCGCACGCATGGATGCCACCGCCAAGGAGCTCTCGGACGAGCGCGACGCGATCAAGCACCTGCTCTGACCCATCGCGCCAGCAAAAAAGCCACGGCCCGCGCCGTGGCTTTTTTCATGTCCGCGCACTGCGACCAGAGCATTCAACTGTGCGCCTGCGGCCGGTCCATTTCCTTGATCTGGCGCAAGTTCGACGCGTATCTCCGCCCATACCATGGGAGTAGAAATTTGCGGGGATTTGCACTTGGCATGGTGCTAATCTGGCGTCAACCGAAAGGGAACGCAAGTACGTCGTCATCGCGACCGCCCACCGCTCCCCGCCCCCATTCCCACAAGGAGCATCACCATGAACGCACCGGATACCCAGATCGCCCAACAGCACGCCTGGCGTGGCTTCGAAGGCGGCGAATGGCAGGACAAAGTCGCCCTCCGCGACTTCATCCAGCGCAACTACACCCCCTATACCGGTGGTGATGAATTCCTCGTCGGCGCCACCGCGCGCACCCAGGCGGTGTGGGCCAAGCTCTCCGAACTGTTGCAGCAGGAGCGGGCAGCCCCCGGTGGCGTGCTTGATGTAGCCAGCGATCGCGGCACCGGCATCAACGCCTTCGGCCCCGGCTATATCGATCAATCGCTGGAAAAGATCGTCGGCGTGCAGACCGATGCCCCGCTCAAGCGCGCAATCTTCCCCAATACCGGCCTGCGCATGGTGCAATCCTCGCTCGAGGAAATCGGCCGCACGCTCGATCCGCAGATCGAGAACATCTACCAGCACTATCGCAAGGATCACAACAGCGGCGTGTTCGATGCCTACAACCCGCTGATCCGCGCCTGCCGTTCTTCCGGCGTGATCACCGGCCTGCCCGATGCCTACGGCCGCGGCCGCATCATCGGCGACTATCGCCGCGTGGCGCTCTATGGCATCGACAAGCTGATCGAATTCAAGCAGGTGGAAAAGGCCGAAACCGATGACTTCGACTTCACCGAGGACGTGATCCGCTTGCGTGAGGAACTCTCCGAGCAGATCCGCGCACTGGCCGAGTTGAAAGACATGGCCGCGGGCTACGGCTTCGACATCGGCCGCCCGGCCGCCACCGCGCAGGAAGCCATCCAGTGGACCTACTTCGGCTATCTCGCCGCAGTGAAGGAACAGAACGGCGCCGCGATGTCGATCGGCCGGATCTCGACCTTCCTCGACATCTATATCGAGCGCGATTTCAAGGAAGGCAGGCTGACCGAGGCCGAAGCACAGGAACTGGTCGACGATCTGGTAATCAAGCTGCGCATCGTGCGCTTCCTGCGCACTGAGGAATACAACAACCTCTATTCGGGCGACCCGACCTGGGTAACCGAATCGATTGGCGGCATGGGCAAGGATGGCCGCACGCTGGTGACCAAGTCGAGCTTCCGCTTTCTCAACACGCTGTTCAACCTGGGCCCAGCGCCGGAACCGAACCTGACCGTGCTGTGGTCGGTGGACCTGCCGCGCGGCTTCAAGGACTTCTGCTCCAAGGTATCGATCGAGACCAGCTCGATCCAGTACGAATCCGATGACGCGATGCGGCCGCACTGGGGTGACGACTACGGCATCGCCTGCTGTGTGTCAGCGATGGAGATCGGCAAGCAGATGCAGTTCTTCGGCGCGCGCTGCAACCTCGCCAAGGCGTTGCTGTACGCGATCAACGGCGGCGTCGACGAAAAGAGCGGCAAGCTGGTGGTGCCGGGCTTCGAGGCGATCAAGGCTGACGTACTCGACTACGACGAGGTACTGGCCCGCTTTGACAAGATGATGGACTGGCTGGCCGCGACCTACGTCAAGGCGCTGAACGCCATCCACTACATGCACGACAAGTATTCGTACGAGCGTATCGAGATGGCGCTGCATGACCGCGACATCCTGCGCACCATGGCCTGCGGCATCGCCGGCCTGTCGGTGGCCGCCGATTCGCTGTCGGCGATCAAGTACGCCAAGGTCACCACCGTGCGCAACGAAGCAGGTGTGGCAGTCGACTTCAACATCGATGGCGACTACCCGGCCTTCGGCAACAACGATGATCGCGTCGACGAGATCGCCGTGTGGCTGACCGAATCGTTCATGAACAAGATCAAGCAACACAAGACCTACCGTAACGCCACGCCAACGCAATCGATCCTGACCATCACCTCCAACGTGGTGTATGGCAAGAAGACCGGCAACACGCCGGATGGCCGCCGCGCTGGCGAGCCATTTGCTCCGGGCGCCAACCCCATGAACGGCCGCGACAGCTCGGGCTTCGTCGCCGCCGGCGCCTCTGTCGCCAAGCTGCCGTACGAGGCAGCGCTCGATGGCATCAGCTGGACCGCCTCGGCCACGCCGGATGCACTCGGTCACACGCTGACCGACCGGGTGAACAACCTGACCAACTGCTTGGATGGCTTCTGCAACGCGACGGGGTTTCATATCAACGTGAACGTACTCAACCGCGACACGCTGCTCGACGCGATGGACCACCCGGAGAAGTACCCGCAGCTGACCATCCGCGTTTCAGGCTATGCGGTGAACTTCATCAAGCTGACCCGCGAACAGCAGATGGATGTGATTAACCGGACTTTCCACGTCCGCGCCTGAAAACAGGGCTGTGACCTGCTACGCGGAGCGCATGCGTCGTGGTGCGCTCCTCGCGTACCGCACACGTACGTTCCGGTCGCGGCGGTGCTGACGCCTCTCGCCTGCATTCCGCTCGCAACGGTCGCCGGCCTGTTTTCCCAGTCATACTTGCAACACCCAAGGGCGGCACAGACCGCCCTTTTTGCACCTGGAGAACACCATGAACAACGCTGCCAAACCGCTGGGCGAAATCCCCGATGCGGTCGTCGATGAGCAGGGGCGGCTGTGCGGCTTCGTTCATTCGGTCGAAACGGGCGCAGCGGTCGACGGGCCGGGCGTGCGCTTTGTGCTGTTCGTTTCCGGCTGCCAGTTCCGCTGCCTGTACTGCCACAACCCGGATACCTGGAAGCTGCACAACGGCAACCCGCGCCCAGTCGACGACGTGGTTGCGGAGATCGGCAAGTACGCCAGCTTTCTCAAGTTCGCTGGCGGGCTCACCATCTCCGGCGGAGAGCCATTGATGCAGGCGCACTTCGTGCGCGAAGTGTTCTACCGCGTGAAGCAGCAGTATGGCCTGCACACCGCGCTCGACACCCAGGGCTTTCTCGCCGCCCACCTGCCGGACGAATGGTTCGACCCGGTCGACCTGGTTCTGCTCGACATCAAACACATCGATCCGGCCAAGCACGAAGCATTGACCAGCAAGCCGCTGCAGCCAACGCTGGATTTTGCCGAGCGGCTGATGGCAATGAAGAAGAAGGTCTGGATCCGCTACGTGCTGGTCCCAGGCTGGACCGACGACTGGGCCGACGTGGAAAAACATGCGGACTACGTGAAATCCCTCTCGGACAAAGCGCCCGGCTGTATCGAACGGGTGGAAGTGCTGCCCTTTCACCAGATGGGCGCCAGCAAATGGCAGGCCCTGGGCCTCGACTACGCGCTTGCGGATACGCCAACGCCAACGCAAGAACTGGCCGAGCGCGTGCGCGGGCAATTCCAGGCGCGTGGCCTGTTTTGTTGCTGAACGAGAACGTAAAAAAGCGGCCCGAAGGCCGCTTTTTTACGTTCGAGCGCTTACTTCAGCGCATCGAACACTGTGGTCACAAGTTCGCCATCCGGTGTATCGCCAGTCAGTTCCCAGGCCATGATGCCGCCCAAGTTCTGCTTCTTCACGAACTCGGCCTTTTCCTTCAGTGCCTGTACGTCGTCGTAAACCCACATCTCGTCGCCGTTGAGCTTCCAGACGGCACGGGTCTTCTCGTCGCGGAACACCTTGCCTGGCATAGCCTTGATACCGGCATAACCCAGCACACCGGGCTCCAGCGGGCTCTTGGCCTTTTCCTTCACCGGCTGGCCCATGCCATTGTTGTCGGTCTTAGAGACCACCCAGCCATAGCCATAGAACGGTACGCCCAGCACCAGCTTCTGCGGCGGCACACCGCCTTCCAGATAGTTCTTCACCGTACCGGAAGCCGAGTTCTCTGCCGACGTGCCATGCAACTGCGCCAGGTGACCGGTCTTGTTCGACCACGGACCATTGAAGTCGTAGGTCATCAGGTTGATCCAGTTGAGTGGCTTGTGGATCTTGTCGAGCTCCATGTTGTCAGAAATGTTGCTCGGCGCTCCGACGGCCACGGTCAGCAGCAGGCCCGGCTTCACAGCATCGAGCTGCTTGCGGAACTCGTTCAGCATCGCGGTGTAGTTCTGCTTGTCCTCGGCGCGCACCACGTTGCCAGGCGCACCTTGGCTTGCCGGGTATTCCCAGTCGATGTCGATGCCATCGAACACGCCAGCCGCAAGACCTTCGACCAGCTTGCCGTCTTTGGTCGGCACGTTGCCCTTGATGTAGGCGTCGATGCACGACTTCACGAAGGCTTCGCGATTGGCCGGCAGCGCTGCATCGGAGAAGTACTTGGACCAGGTCCAGCCACCGAGGCTGATCACCACCTTCAGATCCGGATACTTCTTCTTCAGCTGCTTGAGCTGGTTCCAGTGGCCAAACAGGCCCTTGTCACCTTTGTCTTCCTTGCCATCGAGTGTGTGCTCAGCCGGCACCGGGTTCCAGTAGTCAAGGGCAGCACTGCCTTCGCCTTCCTTGTCGATTCCCACCGTGCACTTGTTGTTCAGCACGTTGCCGAACGCATACTGCAGCACCGTGGTCTTCTTGGCTGCGCCACTGGTATCGATGTTCTTCACCCAGTAGCCACGGCCAGCACCCCAGGATGGGAAGTAATAAACCTTCTGCATGCCCTTGGGGCCCGGCGCATCGCCAGCGCCAATTTTGGCGACAGTGGCTGCTGCTGCAGCGGCTGCGGGTTTCGCTCCGCCATCACCGACCTGGACCAACTTGATATTGTCCATGAAGATGTCTTTACCCTCGCCGTTGGACTGTACCCATTGCTCTACAGCGAGATGGAAATCAAAGCGACTCTTGAACTCGAACTCGTACTTCTCCCACTGTTTGGTGTCCTTGAGACGATTCGGGAAACCGGACGGGGCCGTCCCGGCAATCCAGTAGTCGCGACCACCTGGGAATTCCGGCGTGATACCGATCACGCCACCACAGTTGAAGCCGCATTTGCCAAGATAATCAAACGAGAGGATGTACTTGCCTTCCGGGTATTTGTCCTTGGAAAAGATGTCCCCGCCAAAAACCGGCTTGTCGAAACGCACCACCTTGTTACCGGGGCGCAGCGGATCCTCGACGATGCTGGCGTTCATCGGCACCGAACCGTCGCCATTCTGACCCACCCATTTGGCGTTCAGATCACCGCCTTCGAAATTGTCCTCGAACACCACACTGTCGGCGTGGGCAAAGGCCGCCGCGATCATCAGCGGCAGGAACAGCTTCTTCATGGTCTTCCTCCTCGACATGCCAGCCCTCAGGGCCATCTTGTTACGACAGGCAGCACTTCCACACGCGCGCTACCGGTTCCGCTTAGGTGTATAACATGACGGCCGGGCACGCGTCAGAAACGCGTGTCCGGCCGTGACTGAGGCGCAACGCCACAGGGCAAGCAGGGAAAAACGCTACTTTGCCGCCGGAATCAGCGCATCGGATATCTGCTTGACCAGCGTCTGCTTGCGATCTGCCGTGATCTCCCAGTACATGGCGCCGCCCAGTCCCTTGGCCTTGATCAACGCCAGTTTGAGCGCCAGCGCTTGCGGGTCTTCATAGCTGATGAATTCGCCGGTCTTCTCGTTGTAGAGATAAGCGACCTTGGCCACCTCGTTCCAGTGGCGCTTGAAGCCCTTCTTGTCGATCAGGCTCTTCTCGATCTCGGTGAAGTCGAGATTGCCATCCTCCCAGGAACCACGACCCTTGCCCTTGCATTCCTGATATTCGCCGTTGCGCTGCGGTGCGCAGCCTTTCCAGCTGTAGCCGTAGAGCGGTATGCCGACGACCAGTCGATCTGCCGGAACGCCCGCCTTCAGGTACGCATCGACGGTATCGACCACATTGAACGTCGGCGAGATACCGGGCTTGTCATACGCAGGATCGTGTTTGAACGGCGCAAGGTGGCCGGAAAAACTGTTCCAGGTGCCGTTGTAGTCGTAGGTCATCAAGTTGATGAAATCGAAGATCTTCCCTACCTTGTCCATCTCGGTATTACGGATGAACTTGTCGTTGCCCCAGACCGCCGTCGACAGCTCGTAGTATTTGCCATCGGCCTTGCCAGCTGCATCCAGCGCATCGCGCAAAGCCTTCGCGAGCAGCGTGTAGTTCTGCTTATCCTCAGGCCGATGCTTCATGGTATCCGGCCCACCTTCAACCGGGAATTCCCAGTCGATATCGACGCCATCCATGTTGAAGCGGCGAATGAAGGTAACGGCGCTGTCGGCAAATTTCTTGCGCGAGGCCGGGGTAAGTGCTGCATCGGAGAAATGGGTCGACCAACTCCATCCACCCACTGAAATCATGGTGCGAAGGTGGGGGTGCTTCGCCTTCAACTCACTCAACGCCTTCAGGTTGTTGGGGCCACGGGTGTCCACACCGGGGTCGCCAACCACGACCTCTCCATCCTTGATATCGGCGAAAGCAAAATTGATGTGTGTGACCTTGCGGGCGTCGATATCCGAAGGGAAATAGCGGCGAGCGTATGCGGCCCACGAAATGTAATACGCCACCACGCGATACGGCTTGGATGCCGCAGGCGTGGGCTTGGCCGGAGCCGGCTCGTCGGCAGCAACGGCCAACGGCAACAAGGCAGCAAGCAATAGGGATAACAGCAGACGCATGAACTCCTCCTTGGTGTTTTAGGCAGCCCTGCCTTGGGCTGCCCCGTCATGCTAACAACATGGTGCGCCGGCCGGTATGCCGGGATTGCGGCCTAGTCGTTGGCGCGCTGCGCCTTTTGCAACACACGCCGCTCGGCAAAGAAGGCCTTGAGCTGGGCGGCGGCCTCGTCCATCAGCAGGCCACCGACGATCTGGGCATGATGGTTGAGCCGGTGGTCGGCAAAAGGGTCGATCACGCTGCCGGCGGCGCCGGTCTTGGGATCGGGCGTGGCATAGACGATGCGGGCAAGCCGGGCATGCAACATGGCGCCGGCGCACATGATGCACGGCTCGAGCGTGACATAGAGCTCGCAGCCCGGCAGGCGATAATTGCCGAGCTTGCGTGCGGCCTGGCGCAGCGCCAGCATCTCGGCGTGTGCGCTGGGGTCGCGGCGCGCGATCGGGGCGTTGCAGCCGCGTCCGATGATCTCACCCTGGTAGACCACGACGGCGCCGACTGGTACTTCGCCCAGCCGTGCCGCCCGGGCAGCCTGGCGCAGCGCGGCACACATGAAACCAACCTCTTCTTGCGTCCAGGCCCGTGCCACATCAAGCATGGCCGAGCAGCTCGGCGGCGTGGCGGCGCGTGGTCTCGGTGATGTCGACACCGCCGAGCATACGGGCGATCTCCTCTACCCGCTCGGTGGCAGCAAGCGGAGTGACTGCACTGACGATGCCACTGTCGCCACGCGACTTGCTGACAACGAAATGATGCTGGCCGCAGGCCGCCACCTGCGGCAGGTGGGTGATGCACAGCACCTGCCGCTCGCGCCCCAACTCGGCCAGCAGGCGGCCAACGATCTCTGCCACTCGCCCGCCGATGCCGACGTCGACCTCATCGAACACCAGCGTCGGCACACCGGAGAGAGCACTGATGATCACCTGTAGCGCCAAGCTGATGCGGGAGAGTTCGCCACCCGACACAATACGCGCCATGTCACGGGCCTCGGCGTCGCCATGGGCGACCCGGAACTCGACACCTTCCAGGCCATGCGCGCTAGCTGCGCCCGGCGTCAGTGCAATCTCGAACCGGCTGTCCGCCAGCGCCAGCGGCTGCATTTCGCGAGTGACCGCTGCGGCCAGCTCGCCGGAGGCAGCAGCGCGGTGTGCACTCAGCTCGGACGCGCGATCACGATACTGTTGCGCCAACGCTTCGCTGCGCACACGCAGCCCCTGTACACCGCCCTCGCCGCCCAGCTCAGCCAGTCGAGTCTGCCAATCGGCCAGCAGCGCCGGCAGGCGCTCTGGCTCGACGCGGAATTTGCGCGCAGTGCGCCAGATCGCATCCATCCTCGCCTCGACCTCGGCAAGGCGCTCGGGATCAAGGTCCAGCCGATCGGCGTAGCGCTGCAGCGCGTGCACCGTTTCGGCAAGCTGCGCCTCGGTCGCGGCCAACAGTTCGTTGACTTCGCCCAGCGCCGGATCGACATCGGCCAGATCGAGCAGGCTGTGCCCAATACCACCAAGCCAGCTCTGCACATTCTCGTCGCTGTCGGCCAGCGTCGCCAAGGCGCTGTTGACACCAGCAATCAGGCTGGCCGCATGATGCAGGCGGGTATGTTCGGCCGAGAGGCTGGGCCATTCATCGGCATGGAAGGCCAGCGCACCGACCTCCTCCACCTGCCACTGCAACCGCTCGTACTCGGCGGCAAAGGTGGCGGCATTGCGCTCGGCGTCGGCAAGTTCAGCCTCGGCCTGCTGCCAATCACGCCACGCTTCGGCCACGCTTCGCGCCAAGGCAGTGGCGCCGGCATAGCCGTCGAGCACCGCGCGCTGCGTTTCCGGGCGCAACAACTGCTGGTGCGCGTGCTGGCCATGGATATCGACCAGCAGCTCGCCCAGCACCTTGAGCTGTGCCAGCGTTGCTGGGGCACCGTTGATGAAGGCGCGGCTCTTGCCCGCCGCATCGATGGTCCGGCGCAGCAACAGGTGGTCGGCATCATCACCGACCAGTTCGTGCTCGGTGAGCCAATCCTGCGCTGCGGCACTGGCCGCCAGATCGAATTCGGCGGCCAGCTCGGCACGCTCACTGCCGTGGCGCAGCATGCCGGCATCGGCCCGATCGCCCAGCAGCAATCCCAGCGCGTCGAGCACGATGGATTTGCCGGCGCCGGTCTCGCCGGTCAGCACAGTGAGGCCGCTGGCGACATCGAGGTTCAGTTCGTCGACGATGACGAAGTTCTTGAGCTGCAGATTGACGAGCATGATGGTCAGTGCAGGCGTGCGCCCCAGTGCAGCTTGGCGCGCAGGGTGTCGTAATAGTCGTAGCCGACCGGGTGCAGGATACGCAACGTGTTGCGGTAGCGGCGGATGCGCACGCGGTCGAGCTCGGCCAGCTCGCAGTCGGACTGGGCATCGAAGTAGACGCGCGCATCCTGGCTGCGGGTGAGCACGAATTCCACTTCGCAATCGTCGTTGACGACGATGGGGCGGTTGGACAATGACTGAGGGCAGATCGGCACCAGCGCGATCGCTGGCAGACTGGGGTGCATGATGGGGCCACCGGAAGCGAGTGCGTAGGCAGTCGAGCCGGTCGGCGTGCTGACGATGAGCCCATCCGAGCGCTGGCTGTAGACGAAGCGGCGGTCGATGAACACTTCGAACTCGATCATGGCACCGCTGGAACCGCGGTTGAATACCACGTCGTTGAACGCCAGCGCCGAGGCGATCACCTTGCCTTCGCGCTCGACCTGCGCTTCCAGCAGGATGCGCTCCTCGGGGGCAAAGGCGCCCTTGAGCATCTCGCCGATCTGCTGCTCCATCTCGCCGAGCGGCACATCGGTCATGAAGCCGAGCCGGCCCTGGTTCACGCCGATCAGCGGCGTGCGATACGGCGCCACCAGCCGTGCCACGCCCAGCATGGTGCCGTCGCCGCCGAGCACGATGACCAGATCGGCCACCTTGCCGATGTCGGCCCGGTCGACTGCATCGACGCCTTGCAGGCCGTGTTCGGCAACCGCATCGCGATCGACCAGCACGCGCGAGCCTGCCTCGGCCAGCATCCGCGCCAGGCGCTTGAGCGGCTCGGCGATGGTCGGCGTATTCTGCCGCGACACCAGCGCAATGGTCTTGAACAGGCTTTGCATGGTCGGGTTTCCAGGGGCGACGGGCGCATTTAACCATAGCCCGCGCGGCTTGGGCGAAGGCCGTGGCCCACCCTTGCTTTTGGCGTGGCTGTCCGCATGTAGACACGGTGTACCTCCCGCTCGTCACAGTGGGTGCCAAACTCCTTTAGAATCCATTGCCATGCTGAACGAACGCGCGCAAATCCTGCTTCGCACCCTGGTGGAACGCTACATCGCCGATGGACAGCCCGTCGGCTCCAAGGCGTTGTCGCACTATTCGGGGCTGGACGTCAGCTCGGCGACCATCCGCAATGTGATGGCCGATCTCGAGGAGATGGGCTTCATCGCCAGCCCGCATACGTCGGCCGGCCGGGCGCCAACGCGGCTGGGTTACCGCTTCTTCGTGGACTGCTACCTCTCGGCCAGTCCGTTCGATGCGATCAATCCCGAAGAAATCCTGCAGCATGGCCGGCTGCCGGCCGACAACCCACAGCGCACTGCGGCGGCGGCCTCACAATTGCTGTCGCAGTTGACCAACTTCGCCGGCATCGTGCTCGCGCCCAAGCGACAGGACGTGCGTTTGCGCCAAGTCGAGTTCCTCAAGTTGTCCGAACGCCGGGTGCTGCTGATCCTGGTCACCCAGGATGGCGATGTGCAGAACCGTATCCTGCATCCACAGCAGGACTACGGCGAGGCGCAGCTGCAGGAGGCGGCCAACTTCATCAATGCCCATTGCAGCGGCCGTACGCTCGGCTCGCTGCGCGGCGTGGTGGAGAGCGAGATGCACCAGCTGCGCAGTGAGCTCGTCGCGTTGCTGAATGCCGCGGTCGAACACCCGCAGCCCAGCGCCACCGAACACATCTTGGTATCCGGCGAGCACCAGCTGCTGGCCAGCGCCGAGCTGGCCTCCAACATGGGCCGGCTGCGTCAGCTGTTCGAGCTGTTCGAGCGCAAGGCCGCACTGTTGCAGTTGCTGGAAAGCGGCCATGCCGCGGATGGCATCCAGATCTATATCGGCGGCGAATCGGGCCTCGCCCCGCTCGACGACTGCTCGGTGATCACCGCGCCCTACCGCGTTGACGGCGAGGTGATGGGTACACTGGGCGTGATCGGCCCCACGCGCATGGCCTACGACCGGGTGATTCCCATCGTCGACGTCACCGCGCGGCTGCTGTCCAATACGCTGTCGTACTGATCGCCGCCATTACTGGTTGCGCATGAAATCCGCAGTGCGGGTGAACGCCTCTTCCAGATGGCTGCGCAGCGCATCCTCCATCGGCACCTCGGCCATCGCCTGGAACATGCACAGCAACCATTGATCGCGCTCTGATTCGCCGATCGCGAAAGGCATGTGCCGTGCGCGCAGCCGCGGATGACCATATTTCTCGATGAAGAGCTGTGGCCCACCCAGCCAGCCGGACAGGAATTCGAAGAATTTCTGCCGGATCACGGTGGTGTCGGCACCATGCATGGCATGGATGCCCGCGGCACGCGGATCGGCCGCCATGATGTCGTAGAACCGATCCACCAGCTGCCGCAGCACGGCTTCGCCCCCCAGCATGTCGTAGGGTGTGATCTCGGTGACTGCGTCCATGATTCCGTCCAGCGGGCAAAGGCCTGAAAATGCGGATGTTAGCACGCAGTGTTGCAGACTCGGCTAAGCTTGTAAGGATTCACCGCTGGGAGTACGACGATGTTGAAGCGCATGAGCGTGGCTGCACGCATAGCCTTGGGGTTTGCCATTCTCTTGGTCCTGCTTGCCCTGACCGGGTTGGCTGGTTTGTTTGGGGTGGCCTATCTGCATGGCGAGGTGAATCGCCTGCTCGACGGCGATCTCGCGTTCAATACGCAGATCGTCGAAGCCCGGCATCAGGTGGGGGACCTGCGGCGCTACGAGAAGGACACTTTTCTCAACTTCGCCAATCACGGCAAGGTGACGGAGTACAAGGAAAAGTGGCAAAAGGCCTGGGACGCCACCGGCAGCGCGCTCGACGCAGCCGACAAGCTGGCGACGCTGGACGACGACAAGGCCGAACTCGCCCGCCTGCGCCAGGGCCATGCCGCTTACGGCAAGAGCTACCGTGAGACCGAAGCGGCGATCGAGGCGGCGCAATTTGCCAGCCCGGCCGATATCAACACCCATTTCGAGAGCGCCAAGGAGCCGATCCGCAATATGCAGGAGGCACTGGGCACGCTGTCCGAGCGTGCATTGAAGCGCGTGGAAGCGATCGACGAAACGGTGAATGCCGTGCGCGCCCGGGTCGTGACCGCAGCCGTACTGTTGATCGTGTTCGCAGTGGTCGTCGGCAGCGTGCTCGCCACCATCATCATCCGTGGCATTCGCCGGCCCTTGAACGATCTGCAGCACACCATCGATGAGATCGCCCGTACCGGTCGCCTCAATCTGGCACTGCCGGTCTACGCCAATGACGAAATTGGCAAGACCTCACAAACCATGAACCACTTGCTGATCGGCCTCAATGCGGTGATCGGTGAGGCGAACCGCAGCTCGGATTCACTGTTGCATGCAGCCGGCGACCTCGCCGAATCCGCCAACCAGGTCACCCAGGCTTCGCACCAGCAGTCCGAAGCTGCCAACGCCACCGCCGCTGCGGTCGAGGAGTTGTCGGTCAGCGTGAACCTGATCTCGGACAATGCCCGCTCGGTCAGCGAAGAGGCCGAGCAGACCGCCCACACCGCCGGCGACGGCAGCCGCGCCGCGCAACAGACGGCGGAACTGATCCGCCGGGTGGCCGGTACGCTCGAGCATTCGACCGATGTGATCAGCGATCTGAATCGCCGCTCCGACGAGATCGGCACCATCGCGCTGGTGATCAAGGACATCGCCGATCAGACCAACCTGCTGGCACTGAACGCCGCCATCGAAGCGGCGCGCGCGGGCGAGCAGGGCCGTGGCTTCGCCGTGGTGGCGGACGAAGTGCGCAAGCTTGCCGAACGTACCACCCAGGCCACCGTCGAGATCACCGCCAAGATCGGCGCGGTGCAGCAGGATACGGCACGCGCGGCCAACGGCATGGAAGAGGCCAGTCGCATCATGGAAGGCGGCGTCAGCCAGACCGAGACAGTGGCCCATGCACTTGGCGACATCGAGCAACGCGCACGTGGCACCGTCGATCAGATCAAGCAGATGGCATACGCCATTCGCGAGCAGAGCTCAGCAAGCCAGGACATCGCGCGCAATGTCGAGCGCATCGCCCAGGCCAGCGAGGAGAACCACGCTGCGGCATCGAGTGCCGGTGATCTGTCGCAACGGTTGAAGGCACTGGCGGGCGAGCTCGACCGCACCATCAGCCGTTACCGCCACTAGCGTCCGGTACGGGCAATAAAAAACCGGGCCAGGCCCGGTTTTTTATTGGGGAAGCACCACTTATTCCGGCTGATACGGATAGGGCTTCTGCGCCACTGCCGATTGCGTGTTGCGGCTGCGCTCGTCCAGATTGATCGGCGACTTGTCCCACAGCAGCGCACGGCCTTCAACCTGGCCACGGGCCACGTCCGGATGCTCGTGGAGATAACCCTGCATGAACTGGGTGAAATCGGATACGTACTTGGTGTTCTTGAACATGATGGCACCTGCCTGAAAGTCGCCCGGATTATAGAAGACTCGCGCCAGCCCCACCAGCGCCGCTTACAGGCCGGCCAGCTGCGGCAACACCGTGGCATGGAGTTCGGCATTGGCTGCAGCCAGCACCCGGCCCTGGCTGGTCCGCGTCAGCGGTGCGCCCTGCCAGTCGGTCATGCGGCCGCCGGCCGCATTGACCACCGGCGCCAGCGCGGCGAAATCGTGCAGCTTCAACCCTTCTTCGATCACCAGCTCCAGCCAACCGCTGGCCACCTGGGCATAGAGGAAGCCATCGCCGCCGTAGATCGGATAGCGGCATTGGCCAGCCAGTTGTTCGAATACCGGGCGGGCGGCATCGAGATATTCCGGGCCAGTGGTGCCTATCCGCGCCTGGGCGATGCCGGTGGACGCGCTGGCGGTGATGCGCTCGCCATTCAGCGTGCTCGGCAGCCCTTCCCCGCCCAGCCACAAATCGCCGGTGATGGGCTGGTGAATGGCGCCGAGCACCGGCACGCCGCGATACAGCAAACCGATCAGCGTGACGAACAGCGGGCGGCCCACGGTGAACGACTTGGTGCCATCGACCGGGTCAAGCACCCACACCCAATCGGCATCGGCCCTTTCCTCGCCGTACTCCTCGCCGATGATGCCGTCCTGTGGGCGCTGGGCATTGATCAGCGCACGCATCGCCAGCTCCGCCTCGCGATCCGCCCGCGTCACCGGGCTGGCGTCGTCCTTGTCGTCGATGGCAAGGCCACTGCGGTAGTAACCGCGGATCACATCGCCACTGGCCGCGGCAAGCTGGCGGATCAGGTCGAGCTGTTCGGGCAGGGCGATCGTCATGTTCAGTCATCCGGATGTTTAAGGCGGGCGAGCCTACCACGAGTCGGCAACGCCCCCAAGTGACGAGGAGATGACAGGCCAGCGTCATCTCAAATTGATAACAATTATCATAATTAAAACTAATAAGAAATTGGAAATCAGAATTCAATGGAATTAGGTAGGCATTGGGAATAAACTATTTCGATACCCAGAATCAGGAGATGCATCATGCAAGGCGACAAACAGGTGCTGCAGGCACTCAATGCCGTGCTGGGCAACGAGCTCACCGCGATCAATCAGCTGTTCCTGCATGCCCGTATCAACAAGAACTGGGGCTACCAGCGGCTGAACGACCGGGTGTATCACGAATCGATCGACGCGATGAAACGCGCCGACAAGCTGATCAACCGCATCCTGTTCCTCGAAGGCCTGCCCAACCTGCAGCAGCTCGGCAAGCTGTGGATCGGCGAGGATGTGCCGGAGATGCTCGAGTGCGATCTCACGCTGGTTGGCGAACACCTGCAGCAACTGCGCGGCGCGATCGCGCTATGCGAAACCGCGCAGGATTTCGTTTCGCGCGACCTTCTGGAAGCGCTGCTGGAAGACGAAGAAGAATATGTCGACTGGCTGGAAACACAGCGTGAGCAATTGGTGGCGCTGGGCCTTGCCAATTACCTGCAATCGCAGATCGACGATTAAGGAGCGCATATACCATGCAAGGCAATCCGCAGGTCATCGCCGCACTCAATCAGCTGCTCGCGGCCGAACTCAGTTCGATTGACCAGTATTTCGTCCATAGCCAGATGTATCGCAACTGGGGCTACCATCGGCTGTACGCCCGGATCGACCATGAGCGCGGTGACGAGATCGGCCACGCCACGCGGCTGATCGAGCGCATCCTGTTCCTCGGCGGCATCCCCAACGTGGCCGCGCGCACCGCGCTGCGGATCGGCGCCGATGTGCCGGCCATGCTGCAGCATGATCTCGATACCGAATACGAAGTGGCCAATGCGCTGAAACAGGCCATCACCCTGTGCGAGAGCGTGCAGGACTACGTGACCCGCCGCACCTTGCTGCAGCTGCTCGACGATACCGAGCAGGATCACGCGCACTGGCTGGAACAGCAGTTGGGCCTGATCCAGGCCGTCGGCCTGCAGAATTATCTGCAATCGCAGGTCGAGGCGCCGGAATAAAGCTTCCAGCGCTAGCCAAAAGAAACGGGACGCCTAAGCGTCCCGTTGTCGTATCCAGTATCGCGATCAGGCCGCAGCCAGCGCGTCCATCTCTTCCCAGCCACGGCGGGCTTCTTCCTCGATCGCATCGAGCATCACTTCGCGCGCGCAGCCGGTGCATTTGCCACAACAGGTGCCTACTGCAGTCGCTTGCTGCAGTTCGATGAAATTGCGCGCGCCATTGGCCACTGCACGCCGGATGGCCTTATCAGAAACGCTGTTGCACACGCAAACGTACATCGAGAACCTCATCATTGATAAGCGTTCTCATTATGTAGAAATCAGCCTGCGCTGCCAATTGCAAATGCGACCGCCTATCGATTGCATGTTACGCCGCAGGCAGATGCCAGAACACTTGCCAATCGAACGGCGTCCACGGGCTGACCGGCACTTGCGCCCGGCGTAGCCCGGCACCGGTCCAGCCATTGCAGGTGCGAAACAGGTGATAGCGGCCTTCCGCCTCGTAGAACGCGTCGTAGCGGTTGTAGTGCTGGCCGGGAATCGATACCGCGCGGCCGGCGTTGCGCCGCGCGGTATCGATCACGTATTGCGCCAGTTCATCGTACTGCTGCGGAGTGAGCTGCCAACGTCGCACCGACGGTCCGACGGGTCGAGCGCCAAGGAACTCCACGTGCAGCAGAGTGCTGCCCTGCCCGCTCAACGCGCCCCAGGCGGTGCGCCAAGTCAGATCCGACCATTGCGGTGTATTCAGGTAGAACTGACGATCGCCCCAGCCGACAGCGATCCAGTGCGGGTTCACCGGCGGCGCAATGGCATCCTTCGGTGGAAAAATCATGCGCCAGTCATGACGGCCTTCCACCAACGGCAGTACCAGATCGGTGTGCACGCCATTGGTGCGCACCAGGATCTCGATCGTGGCTTCGGAACCGGGAGTCGTCGCGCGTGGCCAGAGCAGCAATGCGGACGAGATGCCGACATACAGCAACAACGCGCCTATCGTGGCCAGCAGCATGAGCAACCACGCACGCGCCAAGCGTCCCAACCAACGCGCCATTCAATAGCCCCGTTGCCGCTCGACGACGCCCGCCACCGGCTCGCCACGCTGGAATGCCGCCAGCTTGGCGGCAATCTGCTGCGCCGCCGGCGCGATCAAGGTGGTCGCCGCCACGTGCGGCGTGATCGTCACCCGTGGGTGTTGCCACAAGGGATGGTCCGGCGGCAGCGGCTCTTCGGGGAACACATCGAGCAACACACCGCGCAGCCGATCGGTGTCGAGCAGCAGGGTCAGCGCATCGAGGTCCAGTTGGTCGCCCCGGCCTGCATTGATGATGGCGGCACCGGGCGGCAGGTGCGATAGCCGCATGCCATCGAGCAGGCCGCAGGTCTGCGCGGTGGATGGCAGCAGGTTGACGAGAATGTCCGTTCTCGCCAGCAATCCATCGAGCGCCGCCATGCCGGCGTGGCAGGCCACTCCCGCCAGCGTGCGCGGGCTGCGGCTCCAACCGGCCACCGTGTAGCCAAGCTGGGCCAGCCGTGTCGCCACCGCGCCGCCGATTTCGCCGAGCCCCAGCACGGTGATGCGGGTATCGGCAGCGAGCCGCGGTGGATGTTGCAGCCAATGGTGTCCACGTTGCTGACTGCCATAGCGATCGAAATCGCGCTGATAGCGCAACACACCGTACAACACGTATTCCTGCATCTGTGCCGTCATGCCGGCATCGGTCAGCCGGATCAGCGCTGCCTGGGCCGGCAGATCGGGCCGGCCTACGAAACGATCGACGCCGGCACCCAGCGCAAACACTGCTTCGAGCCGGGGAAACTGGGCAAAGAACTGCTCGGGCGGGCGCCAGGCCGCGAGATAGCGCACGGCATCCGGATCAACCGGCTCGGGCCAGGCCATCACCTGTTGATCGGGCAAGGCGGCGGCAAGCGCCGCCAGCCACCGCTCGCGCTGGCGCGGCGTATAGAGATAGAGCATGGATCAGGCGAAAGTGTCGCAGGCCTTGACCTGGCCGGCCTCGAAGCCACGGCGGAACCACTGCATGCGCTGCTCCGACGTGCCGTGGGTGAAGGAATCAGGCATCACCTGGCGTCCGGCATTGCGCTGCAGCGTATCATCGCCGATCGCATGCGCTGCCTGCAGCGCCTCCTCCAGATCGCCCTGCTCCAGCAAGCCGCGTTGCGCTGCATAGTGCCCCCACACACCCGCCAGGCAATCGGCCTGCAGCTCCTGCTTCACCGACAGCGCATTGCCCTCGGCCTCCGACAGTTGCTGGCGCCGGGCATGGACCTTGTCCGAAACGCCCAGCAGATTCTGCACATGGTGGCCGACCTCGTGCGCCACCACATAGGCTGCAGCGAAATCGCCGCTGGCGCCAAAGCGCTGGTCGAGTTCGTCGAAGAAACCGAGATCGAGATAGACCTTGCTGTCGGCCGGGCAGTAAAACGGCCCCACCGCCGAGCTCGCATGACCACAGGCACTGTCAACGCCGCCGCGGAACAACACCAGCTTGGGCTGACGGTATTGCGACCCGGCCTGCTGGAACAGTTGGCCCCAGGTATCTTCGGTATCGCCGAGTATCTTGGAGACGAATTGCACGTTCTGATCGTTGTCGCTGGCGGCCGGCGCCGAGCGCTGCACGCTCTGGCCTTGCGGCATCTGCATCACCAGCGACAGCAGCTCGATCGGGTTCTTGCCCATCAGCAGGCCAACCACCACCACGACGGCAATGCCGCCCAGGCCCAGCTTGAAGCCGCCACCGCCGCCGCCCAGCCCGCGCCTATCCTCGACGTTGCCGCTCTCCCGCATCTTGTCCCAGCGCATGGCCTCTCCTTCGCTTGCATGGACCGCCAGCATAGCACCGGCGGATGCCGCAGTTGTTGAGGCCAGCCCGTCGACGCCTACGCTGTCTTTGTGCGTAAAAATATAATTGATAATTATTCTCAATAATAATACAGTGGTCACAACGATCGGCAATCGCATGAGGCCCGCCCAGATGAACAAGCAGACCCTCCCCCACCAGCGCGCAGCCTTGGTCGGCAACGGGCTCGACATCGGCCACTGGCGCCGCGCGATTGTCGCCGGCAATCGGGTCCATGCCGCAGGCGACACCGATAGCGCCCGCCGCGCCTATCTGTATGCGCTGTCGCTGGCCCAAGGTCTGCTCAGCCATGGCGAGGATGCGGACGAAGCCGTCGCCGCATTGGTCGTCACCCACCACAACCTCGCCGACCTCTACCTGGCTTCGCGACGCGCCGAGCTCGCTGCCGACCATCTGTGCGCCGTGCACCGGCAGTTGCTGACGCTGGCCGATGGCGGCGCGCCAGCGCTACTGGCCGCAGCACGGATGCACCTGCGCCGCACCCGGATGGAATTGTTGCGTTTCCTCGCCGAGCACGGCAGCCATGCTCATGTAGAGGCCACGCTGGCCCTGCCCTTCCCCGCAGCCTGGCTGCACTGATCCGGAGCGCACGCCATGCCTCATACCCTGCCCGATCTCGCCTATGCCTACGACGCACTGGAGCCGCACATCGATGCGCAGACCATGCAGATCCACCACCAGCGCCATCACCAGACCTATATCACCAATCTGAACGCCGCCGTGGCTGATACGCCATGGGCACAGATGCCGGTGGATACGCTACTGCGCGAGATCGCCACGCTGCCCGAGGCCATGCAGCCCGCCGTGCGCAATCACGGCGGCGGCCATGCCAACCACAGCCTGTTCTGGACGGTGATGTCGCCACAGGGTGGCGGCCTGCCTGGTGGCGAGCTTGCCGCCGCGATCGAGCGCGACCTCGGCAGCCTCGAGGCTTTCCAGGCCGCGTTCACGCAGGCGGCTGTCAGCCGCTTCGGCAGTGGCTGGGCCTGGCTGTCACTCACGCCGCAAGGGCGCTTGATCGTGGAAAGCAGCGCCAACCAGGACAGCCCGCTGATGCATGGCAACACGCCCATCCTGGGGCTGGATGTCTGGGAGCATGCCTATTACCTGCACTACCAGAACCGCCGCCCGGAATACATCGCCGCCTTCTATCAGGTGATCGCCTGGGACGAGGTCGCCCGGCGCTATGCAGCCGCGCAGGGGCGCTGAACCTGTCATGACTGCGTCGGCCCGCACCTATCTGCTGCGCAAGATGCTGGGCTTTGGCCTGTTCCTGGCGGCCGGCATCCTGATCAGCCACACGCTATGGCGCGAGGTCGGCTTTGGCGGTACGCCGGTTTTGGGCGCCTTGACCGGTGGCCTTGTTGCCGCCGCCGCAACCGCGCTGGGCGCACTGCCCATATTGCTGTCGCAGCCCTTGTCCACCCGCACTCAGGACACGCTGTTCGGCTTTGGTGCCGGCGTGATGCTGGCCGCCTGCGCATTCTCGCTGGTGATTCCGGGCATCAATGCCGCGCAAGCGCAAGGCGCCAGCCCGTGGCACGCCGCGCTCAGCGTCGGGGTCGGCATCCTGTGCGGCGGCGCCTTGCTGCTGCTGATCGATCGCTTGGTCCCGCACGAGCACTTCATCAAGGGCCTGGAAGGCCCGGCGGCGCGCACACTGCGCCGCACCTGGCTGTTCGTGTTCGCGATCATGCTGCACAACCTGCCTGAAGGCCTTGCCATCGGCGTGGCCTATGCCGGCACCGATCCCGTGCATGCCAGCGCGCTGGCCATCGGCATCGCCATCCAGGATGTGCCCGAGGGCCTGGTGGTGGCCGCGGCCTTGCTGGCCGTCGGCTACCCTCGGCTGAAATCCGTCGGCATCGGCATGGCCTCCGGCCTGATCGAGCCCGTCGGCGCCGTGCTCGGCGCGGCGCTGGTGTCGTTGTCGGCAGCGCTGCTGCCTTGGTCGCTCGGCTTTGCCGCTGGCGCCATGCTGTTCGTGATCAGCCACGAGATCATTCCCGAATCGCATCGCAAGGGGCATGAGGTCTATGCCACGGCAGGACTGATGATCGGCTTCGTCGTGATGATGGTGCTCGACACCGCGCTCGGCTGATCGACCATGCATAACGCCACCCCCTCGCTGCACACGCTGTACCAGGACCACCATGGCTGGCTCGCCGGCTGGCGGCGCAAGAAGCTCGGCTGCGCGCATCAGGCAGCCGATCTCGCGCAGGATACCTTCGTCAAATTGCTGGCAAGCCGCAGCCTGCCGCCCGAGCTGCGGGAACCACGCGCCTACCTCAACACGGTTGCCAGCCGCCTGCTGCTCAACCACTTCCGCCGCCAGTCGCTGGAACAGGCCTATTTCGCGGCACTGGCGCAATGGTCCGAGGCACAGGCGCCGTCGCCGGAGCAGCGATTGTTGGTGCTCGAAGCGCTGAATGCGCTCGAAGCCCTGCTCGATACCCTGCCCGCCAAGGTCCGTACCGCCTTCCTGCTGGCCCAGCTCGACGGCCTGGGCTACGCCGAGATCGCCGTACGGCTCGCCATATCGGAACGGACCGTGAAGCGCTACATGGTCGAGGCGTATACCCAATGCATCCTGCTGGAGTCACGATGAGCCACGCCGACGCCGTGTCGCCCCAGATCGCGCGTACCGCTGCCGAATGGCTGGTGAAGCTGCAAAGCGCCGATGCGCCCACCCAGGATTTCCTCGCCTGCGCCGAATGGCGTGCCGCCCATCCCGACCACGAATCGGCTTGGCAGCGCGCCCAGCACGTGTTGAACGCGTTCGCCGCGCTGCCGTCGCAATGGGCGCGACCGGTACTGGACCGGCCACGGCAGCCCAGCCGCCGCTCCGCGCTCAGGCTGCTCACGCTGGCCTTGACCGTGCCCGCCAGCGGCTATGTCGCCTATCGGTACAGCCCATGGCGCAGCTGGCTCGCCGACCAGCGCACCGGCTGCGGCGAGCGGCGACAGCTGCAGTTGCCGGACGGCAGCCGGCTGCACTTGAATACCGATACCGCGGTCGATATCGACTTCGGGGCCACGCGGCGACAGCTGCACCTGCTGCACGGGGAAATCCTGGTCGACACTGCCACCGATGCACGACCGTTCCTGGTCAGTGCGCCGGGCGGGTTCGTGCGCCCCATCGGCACCCGCTTCAGCGTGCGGCAACGTGCAGTCGACAGCAGCGACATCGCGGTGCTGGCTGGCGCGGTGCAGTTGCGCCCCGCCAGTGGCAGCGGGCCGACCTTGCTGCGGGCCGGGCAACAGGCCCGACTGGCCCCAGGCGGCGTGAGCCAGATCCAGCAGGCGGCCTTGGGTAGCGGCAGCTGGGTGGATGGCGTGCTGCACGCGCAGGCCATGCCTCTGGCCACCTTGCTCACCGAGCTGGAACGCTATCGCCACGGCGTGGTGCGTTGTGATCCGGCCATCGCCGGGTTGCCGATCACCGGCGTATTCCAGCTCGATCAGACCGATGCGGTGCTGGCGGCACTGCCCGCCATGCTGCCGGTCGCCGTGCGTAGCCACACCCGCTTCTGGGTCAGCGTCGGACCAGGTTGAGCGAGCGTTGTCGGTTGCGTGACTTCATCTTGCTTGCGTTGCCTGTCCCTTTTCCGGATCTCGCGGGTCATGGAGATAAAACCCGCTCATCCCGAAAGGACTGACCCGTGGCCTGCCGCAGTCGCCGTTGCCCGCCGGGCACGGGCGCCTGCACCAAGCGCCTCACGCTGGAAGCCGGCCTTGCCTATCACTTCTGATCACCCACGTTACGGAGCATTCCATGCCCTTCTCCCGCCTGCTGACCACTTTATTGCTCGCCATTGCCGCCGGCAGTGCCTCCGCCCACGAGTTCTGGATCGAACCCACCGAAAGCCAATTGCAGGTCTTCCTCGGGGAATACGCCGACAACGCCCGTGAGCAATCGCCGGGCATGCTGGACAAGATGACCAAGCCACGCGCGCGGCTGCAATCCAGCACCGGCCACAAGCCGCTCGACGTGACCCGCAGCCCCACCGCACTGTTGATCGCGCAGGTGCCCGCCCAAGGCGAAAGCGTGGTGTTCGAGGAAACGGCCTACCCACTGTTCGATGGCGAGCACGATGGCAAGAAGGTCAAGGCCGCCTGGTTCCCGGCTGCACGCTACATTGCCGACAGTGGTGCGCAAGCGCCGCTGCTCAAGCTCGATATCGTGCCGACCGCCGTCGACGGCGAATTCGCGGTCAGCTTCGCCGGCAAGCCGCTGGCCAGTGCCGAAGTGGAAATCGTCATGCCGGCTGGCTGGAAGCGCATCGTCCACACCGATGCGGCCGGACTGATCAAGCCTGCCTTGCCCTGGCAGGGCAGCTACCTGCTGGCCGTGAGCCACACCGATGCCAGCGGCGGCAAGCTCGCTGGCCAGCGCTACCGTGTCGCTTACTATGGCACCACGTTGAGCCTGGTCCGCGCGGCTGGCCTGCCCGCCTTGCCGGCACTGCCCGCGAGCAAGCCCACGCATTGATGTACTGCGCTGAACGCTTTCGGCGGTTGCCCTCTTGCCGCCGTGCGCGCCCCCCTTCACACTGAGAATTATTCTCACAATCCAAAGGCGGCCCGATCGGGCCGCGCAGGTTTCGATGTCCGCACTACCTTCCTCCCCCTCTTCGCCGGCCAGGCTGGCGTGGTCCTATCGTTGCGCCGTGGCCGTACGCGTGCTGGTTGCTGTGTTCGGTGGCTATGCGCTGGCCTATGCCTTCGCCGCCTGCAGCGCAGTCTGGTTGCCGCTGAAACGCGGTGAGGCGGCCGTGACCGCCTCGCTGCTCTCCATCCTCGTCTACGGCATCACCGCGCTCTTGGTGTTCACCCCACGTCGCGCCTGGCACGCTGCCCTGGCCATCACCGCGGCGACGGCATTGCTGGCCGCACTGGCCTGGCTGGGAGGCATGCGATGAAGCAGGGCTTGCGCCAATCAATGGCCTGGCTGCACACCTGGACCGGGCTCGTGCTCGGCTGGCTGCTGCTTGCCATCTTCGTGACCGGCACCCTTGCGGTGTTCCGTCCAGAGATCAGCCACTGGATGCGACCGGACCAGCCCACGGCGGCGGTTGATCAGTTCGAGGCCATCGCCGCGGCCGATCGCTATCTGCGCAGCCATGCCGACGGGGCCAAGCGCTGGTTCATCAATGTGCCGGAAGCCCGCGAGACCGCGTTGCCGCTCTACTGGGAGGCGGCGGACGGCAGTTGGCACGACGTGCTGCTCGATCCGGGCTCCGGGCAATTGGTCAAGCAGCGCGCCACGCTGGGCGGCGAATTCTTCTACCGCTTCCATTTCGAGCTGCAGATGCCCTACCCCTGGGGCCGCTGGCTGGCCTGCTTCGCTGCCATGGTGATGCTGGTGGCGCTCGTCAGCGGCATCGTCACCCACCGCCGCTTCTTCAAGGACTTCTTCACCTTCCGCCCGAAGAAGGCCGCGCAACGTTCCTGGCTGGATGCCCACAACGCGCTGGGCGTATTGGCGCTGCCGTTTCATCTGGTGATGACCTACAGCGGGTTGGTCACGCTGCTGTCGATGACCATGCCGGCCGCGATCAACGCGCTTTACGATGGCGATGCGACCGCGTTCTACGCCGAGCAAGGCCTGGAACCGGCCGCGCCCACGGCTGCCGGCATCACCCGCCCACTGCAACCGCTGGCACCGCTCGCGAGATCGGCCATCGAGCACTGGCAAGGTGGCCCGATCGGTGACGTGACGGTCACCGCGCCAGGCGATGCGAATGCGCGCGTGACCGTATTCCGTGCCGACAGCGGCCAGTTGCAGATGCGCGGCGCTGGCGTGGTATTCGATGGTGTCAACGGCAAGGTGCAGCAAGTGCTGGTGACGCCCGGACCGGCGACGCTGACCCACGATGTGATCTACGGCCTGCACATCGCCCGCTTTGCCGATTACCCCACCCGCTGGCTGTATTTCCTCTCCGGCCTGGTTGGCAGCCTGATGATCGCCACCGGCCTCGTACTGTGGAGCATCAAGCGCCAGCAGCGCGACACCAAGACCGGCAAGGCCGGCTTCGGGACCCGCTGCGTGGTGGTGCTCAATATCGCCACTGTTGCCGGGCTGCCGCTCGCCGTCGCCGCCTTCTTCTGGGGCAACCGCTTGCTGCCACTGGCCCGGCCGGAACGCGCCAGCGAGGAAGTGCTGTGCTTCTTCATCGTCTGGGCAACGGCCTTGGCCCACGCGGCGTTGCGACCGACCCGTGCAGCCTGGCGCGAACAGCTGGGTCTCGGCGCGCTGGCCTTTGCGCTGCTGCCGCTGCTTTCTGCGATCACGACCCCGCAATCGTTGCCGGCCAGCCTACGCCAGGGCGATTGGACCTACGCCGGGTTCGAGCTCACCGCGCTCGGCGCCGCCGCGGCCCTGGCCTGGGCCGCCTGGAAAGTGCATCGCGCCGGCCAGGCCCTGCCGGTGCCGCGCCCGGCCCGCAAGCCGGCCGCCTCCGCCCAACTGGTGGAGGACACGCCATGATGGTCGCCGCCCTGTTCTGCAGCATGGCTGCCTTCGGTGCACTGAGCCTCGCCATGGACGGTCACCACCGCGACGTCTTCGGCCGTACCCCGTCGCCGCGGCGGGCCAAGGTGTTGCGCCTCACCGGCTGGCTGCTGCTCGCCCTCACCCTGCTGCTGTCGGCCAGCGCGCTGGGCTGGCCCAAGGGCGCCGTGCTGTGGGTAGGCCTACTCACCGTCGGCGCCTGCGCACAGCTGCTGTGGCTGGCGTATCGGCCCAGGTGGGTCGGCATGGTTTTACTGTTGGCGGGCACGCTAGGCCTACTTTGCACGTCCGTAGCGGTCTAGCCATTGCTCTAAAGAACAACGGGCGCATCGCGCCCGTTGTTCTTCACCATCAATAAGACCTATGTCTTATTGGATCTTGGCGTAATTACCCTTCAATGCAACGCCGATCACAAAGCTGCCCGCATGGCATTCGATCGTCGTATCGCTACGGGTTTCGTTTTTCTTGTAGTAGCTGACCAGATCGACCACGGCATTGGCACCACGTTCCTTGGCTGATTTTTGGAATTGCACCAATGCTGACAAGGCGGCCCACTTGCAGCCGAATTCATCGCTCTTACCTACGCCATTGGTTTTCTGGTTCGACACATCGCTATCGAGCTTTTGCACGATTTTCGGCGTTTTCTGGCCAGCCAGGAAGAACTTCACCGAACCATCGAGCTTGCCTTCGGCTTCAGGCATGGCCAATACATCAGCCAACGAGATATTGACGATGTCGTCGCGCGCGGCGGCTTGGGTTGCATACGCAGCAACGAACAACGACAGCAATAGCATTGCTTTCTTCATGAAATGCCTTTTCAAGATTGGGAAGAACAACGGAATCTGTTCGTGCTGCCAGTCAATTTGACGGACTAGCCAATTGAGCCGCCGCAATGCCATTGACCAATGACTGTATCCAGATCGGGTAGTTGCGGTGGATCTTGCGCACGCCGTCCTCATCCCGGTAATCGAGATTCTCGCTTTGGACATATTTGATCTGGTACGAGCTGGCGTCATAATTCACGGTGATCGTGAAGAAATGCTTGTTTTGCTTGTTGAAGGTGAGCTTGAGCAAACCCGGCTCATCGCTGTCGACAACCATGGGCATGGCTATTGTGCCGGACTTCAATGTTGCACCCGACGCCAGGATGTACGCCCTCACGTCTTGCGCTGTCTGTGTTTTTCCGGTCAATGAAGGCAGGCTGACCGAAGGATCGACGATGGGGACTGGCATTCCCCCTGCGAAGACCAAGGATTGCGCCAACGCAATCAACAAGCCAACCAGTAAAACGATATGTTTCATGACGCATGAACTCCTGATCGAAGGGTTTTAGGCTGCCCAGCGGCGCAACACCAACGAGGTGTTGATGCCGCCAAAGGCAAAGTTGTTGCTCATCACGAACTCGACATCCAGCATCCGGCCTGAGCCAGTGAGATAGTCGAGCGGAGCACAGCGCGGATCGACCGTATCGAGGTTCAGCGTTGGTGCGAACCAGCCATCGCGCTGCATTTCCAACGTCATCCAGGCTTCAAGCGCACCACAAGCGCCAAGGGTATGACCCATGTAGCTCTTCAGCGAGGAGATCGGCATGCGCTCCCCGAAGACGGCATGGGTTGCAGCCGCCTCGGCCACGTCGCCGTGATCTGTCGCGGTACCGTGTGCGTTCACGTAGCCGATGTCTGCGGGCTGCAAACCGGCCTGCTCCAGCGCAAGCTGCATGGCGATCGCCATGGTTTCGGCCTTGGGCTGGGTCACATGCTGACCATCGCTGTTGGTGCCATAACCAACGATCTCGGCATGGATGTGCGCACCGCGTGCCATGGCGTGCTCTAGCTCCTCCAGCACCATGGTGCAGGCGCCTTCGCCCAGCACCAAGCCGTCACGGTTCGCATCGAACGGTCGCGGGGTCAGCGTGGGCCGGGCGTTGTATTGCACGCTGGTGGCGAACAAGGTATCGAATACCGCCGCCTCGGTGGCATCGAGCTCCTCGGCACCTCCCGCCAGCATGGCCACCTGGCGGCCGCTCTGGATGGCCTCGTAGGCGTAGCCGATTCCCTGGCTGCCGGATGTACAGGCGCTTGCGGTGGGAATGATGCGCCCGGTCATACCGAAGAACACGCCCATGTTCACCGCAGCGGTATGCGACATCATCTTGATGTAGGTGGTGGCAGTGATGCCTTCGGTGGTTTTCTCGTTCACCATGCGCCCGAAGTCGCCGAGTGAGGCTGGCGTGCCGGAAGACGACCCGTATGCAATGCCCATGCGCCCGCTTTTGACCAGCGGATCACCCAGCAGGCCGGCATCCGCCAGCGCCAGCTCGCTCGCCCGCGTTGCCATCACTGCAACCCGCCCCATGCTGCGCAATGTCTTGCGGTTGTAGTGCTCCGGCAAGGTGAACGGTGCAGCCGGCGCGCCGACCTGCGTGTGGAGCCCATCGTAATCAGCCCACGGCTCGATGACCTGGACCGCGTTGCGCCCGCCGCGCAATCGAGCTTCGACCGTTTCCCAGTCATGCCCCAGCGGGCTGATCGCACCGAGGCCGGTGATGACGACGCGCTTCATCCCATCATCCCCCCATTCACCGAGATCACCTGCCGCGTGATGTATGCGGCGTCTGCGCCGAGCAGAAAACTCACGACCGCCGCCACTTCCTCCGGCTTGCCCATGCGGCGCGCCGGAATGATCTTCAGCGCCTCTTCCAGCACGTGTGGCTCGACCATCTCCGTATCGATCAGGCCTGGCGCCACGCAATTGACGGTGATGCCGCGGCTCGCCAGCTCAACCGCCAGTGCCTTGGTTGCGCCGATGATGCCCGCCTTGGCAGCGCTGTAGTTCACCTGGCCACGATTGCCCATCAAGCCCGATACCGATGCCAGCGTGACGATGCGGCCCGGCTTGCGACGGCGCACCAGCGGCATGGTCAGCGGGTGCAGCACATTGTAGAAACCATCCAGATTGGTGTGGACGACGGCATCCCAATCCTCGCCCGGCATGGCCGGAAACGCGTTGTCCCTGGCAATGCCAGCATTGCACACCACGCCGTAGTAGCAACCATGTGCCTCGACATCGGCGAGCAGCGCTTCGGCCGCCTGCTCGCGCTGGGCCACATCGAACTGCAGCACGCGTGCCGATCGGCCCGCACTGCGGATCTGCTCGGCAACCGCCTCCGCCTCCTCGCGCTGGCTACGGCAATGCAGCACCACATCGTAGCCCTCGTTCGCCAGGCGCAGCGCGATGGCGCGGCCGATTCCGCGGCTGGAGCCGGTGACCAGCACCGTCTTGTCATTCATGAGTCTTTCCTTGCAAAAATCCTGCGGCATCGTCCGGCTCGAACACGGTCAACGCGGCACTTGCCACGGTGTCACCGGCAATTTCGATGCGGCAATCGAACTGTCCCAAGCCGTTGTCGGCCTGGAATTGGCGCGTAACCTGCACGCGCAGGCGCTCGCCCGGAAAGAAGGCCGGGCGGCTGCATTCGTACTTGCGGCTGCCGAGCAGGAATCCCACCTGGGGCAAGCCGCCCCGCTGCCGTGCGCGCCACCCCGCCCAGGCGGCAACGGCCTGAGCCATGAATTCGATACCGACCCAGCCACCCACCTCGCCGTTGCGACAGAACAGGCTATCCGCCCGGATCGTGACTTCAGCGGTCAGCGACTCACCTTCCGCGGCGACGAAGGTATCGAGCAGGCACATGGTACCGGCATGTGGCACCAGATCCGCGATGGCGATATCCGTCATGCATTTTCTCCGGCCGCGGCCAGTACCAGCGCCGCATTACTGCCGCCAAAGGCGAAGGAATTGCTGAGCATCCGCCGCACCGGCCGACCAAGCCGGCGCCCTGGCTCGACCAGGTCGAGCACTGGGAGTGCTGCATCCGCCATCCCATCCCACCAGTGCGGTGGCAAGTAACCTTGCGGATTTTCGTTCAGTGTCAGCCAGCCGATGGCCGCCTCGATCGCCCCGGCGGCACCCAGCGTATGCCCGGTCAACGGCTTGGTCGAGCTTGCCGGAGTGCCGCTTCCGAACAGCGCATGGACCGCCACGCTCTCCATCGCATCATTCTGTGGCGTTGCAGTGCCATGCAGGTTGATGTAGTCGATCTCGCCCGGCATCGTGCCAGCCCGTTGCAGCGCCTGCCGCATCGCGGCCAGCGCGCCACGGCCACTCGGATCGGGCGCGGAGATATGGTGGGCATCCGAGCTTTCTCCCCAGCCTTCCAGTCTCACCGGCCCCGGCTCGCGGCTGACGACGAACAGCGCGGCACCCTCGCCGATGTTGATGCCCTCGCGATTGGCACTCATCGGGTTGCAACGTGCGGCGCTGACCGAATCCAAGGCGGAGAAACCGGCCACAGTGAACTGGCAGAGCGTATCGACGCCACCGCAGATCACCACATCGCAGAACCCCGCCCGCAGCAGGCGGGCAGCGCTCGCCAGGGCCTTCGCACTCGATGAACACGCGGTCGAGATCACATAAGCCGGACCGCGCACGCCCAGCAGCCACGACAGCGCGATCGCAGGAGAGCCCATTTCCTGCTGCCCTAGATGGAAATCGCCGGGCAGCGCACCGACTCGTTCATGCTCGAACATCGCCCGCTCGGCTTCCGCAATGCCGGAGGTGCTGGTACCGAGCACGACCGCAACGCGCTCGGCGCCAAAGCGCGCTATCGCCGAGTCCACCTCGTTGCGAATCTGCGCCAAGGCCGTCAGCAGCATGGCGTTGTTCCGGCTGCGCCACGCCGTGGGCAAGGCCTCGACGTTCGACAACGGTACGGTGACCCGCCCCAGGTCCAGCACGCGCCCGGGCAGGGCTTCCTCCACCGGCGCCACGCCGCCATGCGTTTTGGCGAACAACGCCTGGCGGACCTCATCCCGACCTGCCCCCAAGGCACAAACGATACCCAACTGATTCAAATAGACCGGTTTACGCATTGCTTATTCCTCGATCGGTGCCGAATCGATCTCCAGCCGGTATTGCTCCAGCCGGTTATCGATCGTGGCCTGCCCGATCCAGCGGGGCTCGCCGGCGTATCGGATGCTCACCTGCGCCACGCCGTCAAAACTCAATACCCGCTGCTGTCGCTCGTCCCGCAGGTGCCAGCCCTGCGGCAAGGCTACCTGGATCGCTTCGGCTGGCCAGTACACCAGCTGGATATCACGCAGCACACGCGTAGCGTCGACCTCCTCGGGCAAGAGCGGATGCCGCTCGCTATCCAGTTTTTCGCCGTTCCAGCGTAACGTCAGTACGCGCTGGCCCAGCGCAAGCCCCGCCAGCCGGACCTGCCCCTCATCGATCTCCAGCTGGGCATCAATGCGACGGGTCGGCATCGGCTCAGCCGTCGACACCTTGCTCAATGTGAGCTGCTGGGCAAGGCTGACATTGCCGCCGAATGCAGCCGGCGCCAGCTGCAACGCCGGCAGGTGCAGGCGCTGTGGCTCCGACGTGCAGGCCATCAGCAGCACGCAGAGCAACACCATGACGATCCGCTGCATTGTCAGGCCTTCGCAAAGCGCAACAGCGTATGGCAGTAACCGATGCCGTCACGCGTCGTCAACAACTTCAGGCCGGCCGCCTCGGCCAGCCGGACATAGTCGTCACACTGGTAGATCTTGCTATTGCCGCTGGCCATCGCGGTGAAATACGGCGAGGTATTGATCAGGCAATAGGCAGCGATGTCGTAGCGCTGCCTGTCCCACAAGGTGTCCAGGATCAGCACCTGCCCCTGTGGCGCCAGAGCAGAAGCAGCCCGCTGCAGGATACTGGCGATGACCGGCTCGCTGAAGCAGCTGAGGAACTGGCTCATCCAGATCACGTCCATGCCCGCCGGAAAGGTTGCCTCGGATTGCAGCATGTCGCGCGGGTGCAGCTCGGCACGCGTCCGCAAACCTGCGGCCTCCAGCGTCGCCTCCGCGATTGCCAGTTGCTGTGGCAGGTCCACCAGGTGCAGCGTCGCCTCTGGGTTGTATTCGAGCGCCGCGCGGCTGAACTTGCCCGTATTGGCACCGATGTCCATCACCTGCCGCGGCGCCGTTGCAAAGACGTCGGGCAGGATGGTCGGGAACGAGGTGTCCGAATAGTGATGGTCGAAGGCGAACCAGCTCGATCTTGCAGGCTCCGGCAGCTCGGCCAACCCCTGGTACAGCGTGGGCCACTCGCCGAATACCCTCAGCCCCAGTGGTGTTTCCTCATCGAGCGAGCGCTCGAGGTCGGCGAGGCCGAGGTAGCAGACATCGTTGATGAAGTCGTAGTTGATCCGGGTGATTTCGTCGTTCAGCACGCAGTAGCCGGTCTTGTCGAGCAGGTAGCGCCCATCGCGCAGCGAGACCACGCCAGCGGAAAGACAGCTCTCCAGCACCAGCTTGAGTGCGTAGCTGGTCCAGCGCCCGGTGGCAGCCAGCTCGGCCACGCTGCAACCGGCATCACCGGTTTCGGCCAGCGCCTGCAGCATGCCGCGCTTCCAGGCATAGCGCACGCACTGGAACACCACCGGCGCAAAAGCGATCTTCTGCGCTTCGAAACGCGCGGCGAAGGCACTCTGCCGCTCGGGGGAAAAGGTTTTAGCTTGCATCATTCGTTTCGTTCAAGGTCGGATCGATCATTGCAACCGGCCACGGCCGGCAGGAAAAAGGGCGCCAGCAGCCAGGACAGCGCGATGCCGAACAGCATGGTCAGGCCAAAGGCGCGCAGGGCCGGCGTGGAGGACAACGCCAAGAGGCCGAAAGCCAGCAACGTGCAGGCGGCGGCCAACGTAATGGAGAGAAAAGGCCGGGTCTGATCACGCCCCGGCTGCTCGAGCATGAAGATGCCGTAGTCGACTCCCATCCCGAGGATCAGCAGCAACGCCAGCACGTTGAACAACTGCAGCGGCTGACCGAGCACGGCCAGCAGCGCCACCGTCATGGCGCTCGCAACCGCAGTCGGCAGCAAGGCACGCCAAGCCTGGCGACCAAACCGGATGCTGAGTGCGGCGAACACCAACAGATAGCCCGCAACGATCACCCAGCCCATCAGCAGGCGATAGCGTGCCATCACCTCGGACACCTCACCCACCTTGTCGACCCAGCGCACGCCAGCGACTGTCCTTGCGACGTCGGCCAATGCCGGCAGCCGTGCGGCAGATTCCACCCCGCGTAGCAGCACCACGCTGGCATACCCATCGCCAAGCCGACCGAGCCATTGCGCACGCAGCGGCTCCGAAACCGGAGCGGACAGCCATTGCTGCACCGTCAGCGTCGGCGCGGCAAGATGCGGCAACACGACTGATTCATCCAGCTGGCGCGCGGCGAGCGCCAGTACCCCCTTCGCGCCAAAAATCATGTGTTGCTGCAAAGCGCGAGCCTCGGCCTGTTGTCGTGCCGAAGGTACCCAGTCGGAGATCGCCTGCACGCCACGCAGCGCGCCTTGTGCAAGCAGCGGCGCCAATTGCTGTTTCAGTGCCTCCTCGCGCTGCAGCACCTGTTCCGGGCTGTTGCCTTGCACCAGGTAGAACTGCGCGGGGCTCGGCAGATCAAGCAAGCGGCCCACTGCCAGTTGATCAGCAACAAGCTGCGGTGGGGCGCTTTGCAGTTGCCGGATGTCATCGTTGCTGTGCAGCTGGCTCACGCCCGCAAGCAGCAGCACGCTTGTGCAGCACACCACGGCCACGGCCAGGCGATTGCGCCCAAAGGTCGGCCAACGGGCACGCCAGCCGCCAATCCAGCGCGACCAGCGTGTTTCGCCCAGAGGGCGCCCACCATCCAGCCAGGGGAACCACCAGAGCACGGTGACGAAGGCCGCCAGCAGGCCCGCTGCGGAAAACACCGCGATCTGCTGCAGTCCCGGGAACGGCGTGACAGCCAGCAGCGCATAGCCGATCACGGTAGTCAGCATCGCCAGCCACATCACCGGACCTTGCTCGCGCAGCAGCATCCAGCGCTCGGCGGCCGGCCGGCCCTGCCGGTTGCAAAAGTAGTTGCTGCCATAGTTTTCGGCCACGCCAACCAGGCTCGCGCCGAACACCACGGTGATGAGATGCAGCCGGCCGAAGATCAAGACGCAAGCCGAGATGGCTGCCAGCAGTCCGATGGCGATCGACAGCATTACCAGCAGTCGGGGGCGCACCGCGCTGAATACCAGCAAGGTCAACAGCACGATGCCAAGCAAGGAGCCCACGCCGATGGTATGAACCTCGCGCTCGGCCTGCTCGGCCGCCGCCGCCGCATGCAAGGGCACGCCAGCATGGTGGACCCGCACCTGCGGGGAGACAGCGCGCGCCGCTGCGCCCGCCTCGGCCAGTTCCGGCACCACGGCCTGCTGCGCCGTGATGGAGAATGCCGCACCTTGCAGCTCCAGCATCAGTAGCGCGTAATGGCGATCACCGTCATCCAGCGACAGCCGACCATCCGTTACGCGTACCTTGCTATCGCTGGCCCGGCTTGCCAACCAACCGCCGAACAGATTGAGTGGATCGGCCTGCCAGGCCCCCACTCGTGGCATGCCCAATGGCTGGTACAAGGCGGCCATGGCCTCCTGCACCAGCGCCTCGGTCGGCTTGGTCTGCAGGCCAGCCCGCTGCGCATCGGTCAACAGGCCATGGCGATAGGGTGCAAAGAACTCCAGCCAAGCTGCCGCCTCGGCCTCATCGACCCGGTACTTGATCGCCAGCGGTAACCGGGC
Source organism: Chitinolyticbacter meiyuanensis (assembly GCF_008033135.1). NCBI lineage: Bacteria > Pseudomonadati > Pseudomonadota > Betaproteobacteria > Neisseriales > Chitinibacteraceae > Chitinolyticbacter > Chitinolyticbacter meiyuanensis. Next base: position 2,104,625 of record NZ_CP041335.1, on the reverse strand, counting down.
TTGCTGCAGCCGTGCGGCAAAGGCATCGCCGGCACGCTGCGCCGCAACCCAGTCGCCGCCGCCGACCAGCACCACGATACGCCGGGTGGCGGCATCGGCGAGCTTGCGCGTGGCATCCTGAACCAGCGGTTCGCGTTCGTTTTGCGGCAGCATGGCCAGCAGATCGGTATCGAGCTGCAGGCGGCCGCCGGTCCACAACCATGCGTTGTGACCCGAGACCACAAGCACAACCGCCAGCCACCCCCAGGCAAGCCAGTGCGCAAGACGGGACGGGACGGACATTTCAGTCAAAACGCGCCCGCTCCTCGGCATTCAGGGCGGCGGGTTCAGCGCGCTGCCCGGTGAAATCGATCACCGTGCGATCGCCGCCGGTTTCCTCGATCTCGATATGCCGGACAAACGCGTCACCCTGCAGCGAAATGGACTTCATCAGTTTGGCAAGCGACGCGGTACGCGGCGTCAGCTGCAATTGCCAGCGTGCAGCCTCTACCTGCCCTTCCAGCGTGAAATGGCCAGCAAGCGCAGTCACATCGCCATTGAGCAGCGCAAACAGCAGGCCGTTGATCATGCGAACGGCAGGCTCCTTCGCTGCATCCAGCCGGAACGCGGTCTGCCCATCCTGCGTGGCTGCGATCTCGTCACGCGTCAGCCTCAGTTCGCCAGCAAACGGCTTCACAGTCCGCCACAGCACGCCACGTTCGCGGGCGACCACGAAGTCACCGCGCGAAACCAGCGGTTTCTTGAAACCCACCACTTTCCTGTGCTGCACGAAATCCCCGCGCAGCACGGCCGGTTGCGCCAGTTGCGCCTTCACCGACTGCGCCAGATCCGCAGCAACTGCCATCTGGCAGGCCAGCGCCAGCCCAGCCACGGTGAGCCAACGCACCATCATGGCTGCACCCCCAGCTTCTCCCACAAGATGGGTGGGCAGACGTACTGCATCTCCCACCCCTCGACCGCTACCGCGACCTGGATGGTGTGCGCCTGGTTCAGTCGGCGGCCGGTGGCACTATCGCTGATCAGGTAATCGATGCGCAGCCGGTTCTCCCACTCGGTGATCTCGGCCCGAACGGTGATCTGCTGACCGAATTGCACCATGCCCACGTATTTGAGCCGCATGTCGACGATGGGCCAGGCATAACCGGAATCGCGCATCTGCGGGTAGTCATAGTCCAGCTTGCCCAGGAGTGCGCTGCGCGCCAACTCCAGGTATTTCACGTAGTTGCCGTGCCACACGCAGTTCATCGGATCGAGATCGTGGAACGCGGGCGTCAGCGTGATCTCATGGCTCAGTTCAATCGGCATACAGGCTCCAGTGCCGGGCACGGATGGCGGTCAACAGATCGATCAGCTCGCGATCAAGCGCCCTGTCCTCCTCGACCAGTGCAATGCGGTCGGCCAGCGCAGCTTGCATGGCGACGAGCGCGGGGGTGAGCTGCAGGTCGCCATCGATGCGCTCGCGCAGCGCCAAGCCTTGGCGTGCAGCAATCAGCATGGCCGCAGCCACTTGCTCGGTCAGCTCCAGCACGCGCAGGCAATCGCGGGCGGCGATGGTGCCCATGCTCACCTTGTCCTGGTTGTGACATTCGGTCGAGCGGCTGAACACCGAGGCCGGCATGGTCTGCTTCAGCGCCTCGGCAGTCCACGCCGACACGCTGATCTGCAACGCCTTGAGGCCGTGGTTGATCGCGGCACGCGGCCCGGTCGCACCGGACAGGTTGCTCGGCAGGCCATGATTGAAACGGGTATCGACCAGCAACGCCAACTGGCGGTCGAGCAGGTCGGCCACGTTGGCCACCGCGTTCTTCAGGCTGTCCATCGCAAAGGCGATATGGCCGCCATAGAAGTGGCCGCCATGGAGCACACGCTCGTGCTCGCCATCGATGATGGGATTGTCGTTGGCGCTGTTGAGCTCGTTCTCGATCATGCCCCGCAGAAAGGGCAAGGCATCAGCCAGCACGCCGATCACGTGCGGCGCACAGCGCAACGAATAGCGATCCTGCAAGCGTGCCTCGTTGCGCGGCGGCGTATCGCTGGCCAGATCGGCGCGGATGCGCGCGGCTACGCCTTGCTGGCCCGCATGCGGCTTCACCGCGAACAATGCCTCGTCGAAGTGATGCGCATTGCCGGCACTCGCGATCACGTTGATCGCCGTCAGCCGGGTGGCCAGATCACACAGGTAGGACGCACGCTGCCAGGCAAGGCAGGCCAGCGCCGTCATCACTGCCGTGCCATTCATGATGGCGAGCCCTTCCTTGGGTCGCAGCCTGAGCGGGGTGATCCCGAGCTCGGCAAACACGTCGGCCGTCGAGCGGACCGCGCCGCGATACAGCACCTCGCGCTCGCCGCACAAGACCGCCGCAACATAGGACAGCGGCGTCAAATCGCCGCTCGCACCAACCGAGCCCTCGGCGGGAATGCGCGGCAGGATGTCCTCTCTCAGCAGGGTTGCCAGTTGTTCGAGCAAAGCCACGCTCACGCCGGAAACACCCTGCGCCAGCGAAGCCAGGCGAGCGGCCAGTACCGCGCGGGTTTCCTCGGCATCGAGGAAACGGCCGGCGCCACAGCCGTGATAGGTGTAAAGGTGGTACGGCAACTGCGGCACCAGCTCGGGCGGGATCGTCACCGTGCACGAATCACCGTAGCCGGTGGTCACGCCGTAGATCACGCCATCCTCGGCAAGCAAGCGATCGAGGAAATCGGCGCCGCGGGTAATGCGCGCCCGGAATGCCGCATCCATGGACAATTCGGCGACGCAGCTACGGGCCGACAAGGCCACCACATCCTCGATCGCCAAGCGTGTGCCGTCGAAACGGATGGGATCAGTTGGAACGGACATCATGGGCTTGATCCCAGAAAGCAAAGAAATTGAACCAGTCATATGGTGAGCGTTGCAGCAGCGCAGTCACGGCTGCCGCATAGCCGGCGGCATAGCGTTGCAGGGCAGATTCGCGATCCTGGCGAGGCAGCACGATCCGCTCGGCAAGGCACTCGAAATGGGCGGCGTAGCCCCGCCCCTCGTGGATACAGCCAAGCAGGTACAAGGGGCACTTGAGCAAGCTGGCGAGTACGTACGGCCCGATCGGGAACGGTGCGGGATGGCCGAGGAAATCGACGGTGACGGTACGGCCGCCAGCCACCGGAATCCGGTCTCCCGCGATGGCTATGCATTCACCGGCGGCGAGCTTCTCGGCCAGCAGCAGCGCCGTGGCTGGCCCGATCTCCGTCACCTGCAGCAGGGTCAGCTCGTTATTCGGATTCAGGCGCTTGAGCAGCTGGTTGAAGCGCACCGCGTGCCGGGTGTGCACCAGTACATTGAGCTTGAAGCCGGGACGACGCTCGCCGAGCACGCGGCACAGCTCCAGGCAACCGAGGTGAGCGGTGACGATGACCGCGCCCTGCCCGGCCAATGCCGCCTGGTAGACCACCTCGCCGCCGACGATACGCACATCGGCCTCGCGATAACGCCCGGATACCGCCAGCAGCTTGTCGAGCATGGTTTCGGCGAACAGCCAGGCGTGGCGCAGGCTGTCGCGCCAGTCGGGATCGCGCCCGAGCGCGCCGGTTGCCTGCTGCAAGCGGGATAGGTACTGCAGCGATGATGCACGTAGCACCGGCTGACACAGCCACTGCACGAACACTACCGGCAGCAGGCAGAAACGGAATGGCCAGCGACCCAGTATCCGGTAGATCCAGAACAGCAACAACGTGCCGAAGACGAAGGTGTTTTCGCCCATCTGCGCCCAATGGCGCGAACTGCTTTGCCTGCTCATGCCACACTCCGCGCGAGCTTGCGTGCCAGCAGGAGCGGCGAGCGCAGCAACATGCCGAAAAACAGCCGCGCGTGCATGCGCGAGATCAACACGTTGTCGCGCCAGGCACGGAAATGCGAAATGCCATCGGTAGGGTAATGCACGCGGGTTGGCATGTTGACGATCTGCATGTCGCGCCAGAACAGCCGTACCAGAATTTCAATGTCGAAATCCATGCGCTTGCCGATCTGTCTGGCATCGATCAGCGCCACCGTCGGCGCCAGCGGATAGATGCGGAAACCGCACATGGAATCGCGGATGGCGAACGACAGCGTATTGATCCACACCCAAACATGCGTGAGATAACGGCAATAGCGTCGTGCCTTCGGCACGCTCTCGTCGTATACCGGGCAGCCGCAGATCAGCGCGGTCGGTTGCGCCTGGCTCGCCGCAATGAAAGCAGCGATGTCGCCCGCATCGTGCTGGCCGTCGGCATCGATCTGCAGCGCGTGGCTGTAGCCACGTCGATGCGCTTCGGAGAGGCCCGCCATCATGGCACCGCCCTTGCCCTGGTTTTCATTGAGACGCACTACGGCGATGTGTTCAGGATCGCCCGCCGCCCAGCCATCCAGCACGGCAGCGCAAGATGACTCGCTGCCGTCGTCGACCAGGATCACCGGCAGCGCATGGCCGCGCAGCGCGGCGATCACGGCGCCGACCGCGTCGCCATGGTTGTAGACCGGAATCACGGCACAGCACTTCATGCCGCATCCCCGAACACAACCCTGCCACTGGCATGCACGCCAGCAGACGAAGAGAGCAGATAAGCCAGACTGCCGCGCTCCGGGTTGAACTTCAGTTCCAGATCGAGCATGGCGCCAGGTGCAATCACGTGCTGGAACTTGGCGGTCTCCAGCCGCAGGAAGCGGCTCGGCAGCGGGAACAGCCGACGCCCCAGCCCGACCACCCATTCCAGTTGCGCCACGCCGGGCAGTACCGGAGCCAGGGCAAAGTGGCCGTCGAAATACGGCAGCTTGGCATTGATCGCCAAGCGCAGCTGGGCTTCGTTGGCATCGGCATGCAGCAGGCGCGCCTCCGGCTCGCGCAGATCGAAGCAATCGACAAGCGCCGCAGCAGTGGTCTTCCCCTGGCTGTTCACCGGCAGCGCCCAGGGGTAGCGCCAGCGCCGCGGCAGCGCCACCGGCTCCACCACGCCCCGCAGGCCATCGCGCAACGCGTCGTTCAACGCCCGTTTTCCACCATTGTCGTGCAATGCCCAGCCTGCATCGTTGGGCACAGCAACGACGGCGAGTATGGAACGCTCACCTTGCAGAGTCAGCGCACGCGCGTCTTGCAGCAATCCGCTTTGCAGCAGCGCCGCCTCCAGTGCATCCAGCGATACGCGCTTTTCCTCGATCTTGACGATGCGATCGGCCCGTCCCAGCAACTCGAATCCCTCGTCATGAAAACGTACGCGATCCGGCATGGCGTGCCAGCCGTTGTCCGGCAGGTGGGCGGACCGGACTTCCAGATGCGCCAACGTCGCACGCAGCTTGACGCCGGGCAACGGCTGCCAGCAATCCACGGCCTCCACCCCGCCCCGTTGCCGCCATGCCACGCCCCCCGTTTCGGAGCTGCCATAGATTTCCACCGGCGACTGGCCCAGCAGTTGTGCACAAAGCGGTATCGCGGATTCAGGTAGTGGGCCGCCCGACGAGAACACGCCCGCCAGCCTGGCTTTCGCGCCAGACCAATCGACCGCAGCCGGCAGGCGCTTCAGATGAGCAGGACTCGTCACCAGCAGTGATGGCTGCCGGGCCAGCTCGGCAGCCATCTGTTCGGGCAGACGCAATTGCGCAGCCGCAAACGGGCGCCCAGCTGCCAGCGGCCAAAGCACGCGGAACAGCAGGCCGTAGATATGCTGGTGCGACACTGTTCCATGGACCAGGCAATCCTCGGGCAGTTGCGGCCAGCATCGCGCGAGCGCAGCCACCTCACTATCGAGCTGGTCAAGTCGCTTGGCAATGGCAGTGGGCTCGCCACTGGAGCCGGAGGTGTATACCACCAAGCGGCAGGAAGTGCCGAGCGCAGGAAAATCGGTGTCCGCGTCTGCGGCAGGCTGCTCAGCCTGCAATGTGAGCAAGGGCGCGGGCCAATCACCGGCAAGACCATCGACTTCGCGCCGCAGCCGCGCCACGGTCGCCGCCTGTGCGTCGGCCGGCAGATAAGGCTCTACGCCAGCATGCCAGGCCCCGAACAGGGCCGCAGCGAACTCGTATGCGTCATCGAAGAACAGTGCCCACCGACGACCTTCTTGCGCTGTAAACGCGGCCCGCCATGCGGCAATGCGCAGGCGGAACGCAGCGGCATCGCAAAGCTGCCCGGCGCGCACGGCGATACGCGTCTGCGGGTCGCGATAGGCAAGTACATCGGCCAGTGACAGGAACTCAGCCATGGCGATACCCCGCCCTCACCCGCTGGCGGACCAGCCATTCGCCGGCGAACAGCAGGCCCATCAGCAAATAGGCGATCACGCCGTTATATAGCGCCCAGACTGCCGGGCTGGCCCACAGCGCAGTCCCCAACGCGATGCCACCGTTGCATGCAAAGAAGCCGCACCAGAGCCAGGTCACCTTGCGGGTGTATCGCACGCCTGCTTCTGGAAGGTCCGGCTCCCGCAATCTCGCCAGGCGCTCGATCACGGTGGGCGGAAAGACCAGGCTGCTGCCGAATATCACCAGCAGCACGGCATTCACCAGCACCGGATACAACTGCAGCGGCATGAGCGCGTTGCTGATCATGCCCGCCCCGGCGAGCAGCAGGCCACCGGCGGCGGCCAGCAGCCACATGCGATCGCGCGTCGCCGCGGCTCGCAGCAGCGCGAGGGCAACCAGCAACAATGCGAGCCAGCGCGGCTCCAGATACCCCAGGCTCAGGTAGACCAGCGCGGGATAGGCCAGCGTCAGCAGGCCCGGCAACAACCAACGCACCGCGTTCAGGCCACGGGTTCTTCGATCAGGCCATGCAAGGCATCGACCACGTCCTGTAGCGTGCGCACCGACTTGAACGAATCCGGCTGCAGCCGCTTGCTGCTGAGCGAACGCAGTTGAACGATCATGTCGACCGCATCGATGCTGTCGATGTCCAGGTCTTCATAAAGACGCGCCTCCGGCACGATGCGCGCCGGGTCGATGTCGAATGTCTGCTGAAGGATGCTGCTGAGACGGTCGAAGATTTCTTGCTTGGTCATGCGTATTCCTGCCAAATCGGGTGATGGTGAGGGCCATCGCAAAACGGGACAACGGTTACTGCTTGCGGGCCACGGCAACGAAGGTGGCCAGCGCCTTCACGCTGGCGAAGTGGGCTCGCGTTTCCGCCGAATCGGCGGAGAGGGTGACACCGTAGCGCTTCTGCAAGGCGAGGCCCAGCTCCAGCGCATCGATGGAATCGAGCCCCAGTCCTTCGACGAACAACGGCGCGTCCGTATCGATATCGTCCGGACCGATGTCCTCGAGGTTCAGCGACTCGATCACGAGTGCCTTGATTTCTTGTTCAAGCGCGAGCATGGATGGAAACGTCCTTGGAAAAATAGTCGTGCAGATAGGTGGTGAGCTCGCGCGCGGCAATGGCTTCGCCACCCGCGGCCTCCAGGAAGGCGCGCACCGCGAGATCCGGCTGGACCGCCACGGTGAAATGCATAGGCCGCGGTGGCACGCGCCACCACGGCAGCCCCTTGGTCAGGCTGCGCGGTTCGCAGCGGATCTGGACCGGCGTGATGTCATTCGGCCCGCGCACCGCGATGTTGGCCGCACCGCGTTGCAGTTTCATCGGCCCATCCACAGGCGTGCGGGTGCCTTCGGGAAAGATGATCAGATTGTTCCCGCGCTGCAATGAGGCGATGCAATCCTCGACCAGGCCCGCGCCACTGTCGTTGCAGATGTAATCGGTCAGGCGCAATGCCCCACGGGTGAAGGGATTGCGCGCAAGGCTGCCCTTCACCACGCAATCGGCATTGGGCACCAGCGAAATCAGGAACACCACGTCGAGCAGCGTGGGATGGTTCGCCAGGATCAGCAGGCCTTGCCGATCCAGCCGTTGCCGACCATGTACCTCGTAGGTCAGGATGCCCAGCACGCGCATCAGCTCAATGAAGGCACGGAAGCTCAGGTGCACGCCGCGACGGGCGATACGGGCCCGCTGCTCGCGCGACCACCAGCGACAGCCGCCGAGCAATGGCACGGCAACCAGGCGCAGCAACAATCCGCCCAGGCCAAACACCGAAAATGCGATGGCCGTCGCGATCACGCGCCAGCCACGATTGAGATGCTCAAGCATGGCGTTGCCACCGCCAGCCGTTTTGCACCAGCATCGCATCATCGGTGGTGAGAAAGCGCAGGGCAGCCAGATCATCCGGCAAACCGCCGACGCTGGCGGCCGTTTCATCGCGCGCCAGCGAGAAGCCACCGGCGGGAGCCTGGGCCAGGCAACAGGCCCAGGCGCGAGGAAAGCCGACTTTCGTATCGAAATGGGCGTAACGCTCGGGCAACGGTGCATCGTAGGCGATCAGCAACACTTGCTGCGCACCATCGGCCAACAGGCCTGCGGCCTCGCAGAATGCCGCGGGGATGGTGTCGTCGCCGGCGGCCACCGCCAAGTAATTGCCGACATTTCCCTGGGCAATCGAATACAACGCGCCCACCGCGTTATGTACCGACATGCTGAATGCGGTCGGTGACATCGGTTCGTTGCACGCGACGTTGTCTAGCAGCGCCAGCGATCGATCGATCTCCCCATATCGGGAGGCCCAGATCACGGCATCTACCCTGGCTTGCGACTGGCACCAATACGCCACTTGCAGTGCAATCCTGCCCAGCAACTCGGCACGACGGCGCATCAACGCCGGCATTTCACGCAACGCTGGGCTTGCCTCTTCAGGCAAGGCCCACGGCGACTGCAGCCAGCGTGCCCAATCAGATTGGGACTCCAGCCCAGGCGCCCACGCGGCCCAAGTCGAAACAGAAAAGCGGTACATGCAGGTCACACAAAAAAGTCGGCATTTTTAACACATTTTACCGTGCTTCTGCATGTAAGCAGATCAACGTTCTACGCTTAATTCTCTCGATGCCCAAATAGATACTTACAAAATCAGCCATCAATGCAGGCATGTGCGCGCGCGATAAATTTGGCACACAAATCAAAAGCAACGTACGTTTGCCGGCAATAAATTTTACTTTACAAGAAAGATTGTAAAAACATTCGCCTGCGCGAAGCAGAATCAGTAGTTTTGCGAACGACGTTACAGCGCCATTCATCGCCATCCCGTGACCAAGCGCAAAGCACTACGATTTTCGACCGCTGCCCGCCTGGCCAGGTATCAACCCTTGTCCGCCTTGCCCGCCGCCGCTGCCAGCTTGGCCATTTGCGCATCCCACCAGCGGGGCGGCAGGCCGGCATCCTCACGGGCCTCTTTACGACGGATGGCGTCACGCACCGTCAGCGCGCCGACATAGCGGATGGGCTCGGGTGGAAACTGGCCACGTGGGCCGGTGGCAAGCCCGGAGCGGGTCCAGGCGTTGTCCTCATCCAGCACCAGCGATTTGAGGATCAGCCCGCCAAGGTAGCTCGGGCCTACGCCGTTGCCGGAATAGCCGAAGCCATAGACCACGCGCGAATCAGCCTGCAGGCGGCCGAAGAACGGCAGCCCGGTCACCGAACGATCGGACGCGCCGGTCCACGAAGCAGCGATCGGCACCTCGGCCAGTTGCGGGATGAAGCGGCGCAACGCGCGGGTAAGCTCGGCCTCGTAGTCGCTGGGCGCATCGAACGCCGGCAGCATGCGGTTGCCATAGGCGAAGGTATTGCCGCCCTTCCCCAGCATCACCCGGCCGTCGCAGGTACTGCGGTAGTAGTGGACGAAGGTGCGGCTATCGAGCACGGCGGTGCCGTGGTTGAGCCCGATGGCGGCCAGCAGGTCCGGCACCGGCGCAGTGATGACCATGTCCGACGACACCAGCGCAATGCTGCGCTCGAAGTGCGGAAGCGCAGTCGCCATCCAGGCGTTGAGCGCCAGCACCACCCGCCCCGCACGCACGGTAGCGCATGGTGTGACCACCTCCAGCCGCTCGCCGTGTACCAGATTTTCCATCGCAGTGTTTTCGAACAACTGCACGCCCAGCTGCCGTGCCACGCGCGCGAGGCCACGTACCAACTTGCCAGGGTGCACGCTGCCGGCCAACGCCGAGTAATGCCCCTCGAGGTGCGCATGCGATGCCGCGCGTTTTCGCACATCGGGTGCCGGCCAGTGCAGCCAGCTGTTCGCCTCCGCAGCATCGAGCGCAGCCAGCACCGGCACCATGGCGTCGAGCTGCGCGGTGCTGGTTGCCGTGTACAGGGCGCCATCGAGCCGGATGTCGGCATCGATCTGGTGGGCACGGCAGAACGCCGCGATCGCTTCGACCGCATGCTCTGATTCGCGGACCAGCTGCAACGCTTCTGCCTCGCCGAACAGCCGGCGCATCGACAGATACTTGGTCGATAGCGTGAGCAGGCAACCGCCATTGCGGCCGGACGCGCCGGCGCCGCACACGTCGCGCTCGATCAGCGCCACGGTCAGTTCCGGCTGCGTCAGCTTGAGCTGGATCGCCGTCCACAGCCCCGTATAGCCACCGCCGACGATGCAGACATCGACATCGCGATCGTGCGTCAGCGGCGCCGGCTCGGGCCGCGCTTCCAGGGTCAGTGCCTGTGCCAGCCAGAACGGCCGCACCGGCTCGCTGCGCGGCGGGGCAAAGCGCGCCGACATCAGGGCCGCTCGCCGCGAGCCAGCCGCGCCTCGATCTCGGCGATTACCGCCGGCAGCTCGGCCACTGTGCGGATCACGTAATGGCTGCCGGCGCGGCGCAGTTTGTCCTCGGCCGGGCGGCAGCGCGCGGCCTGAGCCTCTGGCGACAGCGCAGTCCACTCATCCCAGCTCAGCCCCGCTTCGTTGCCCGATGCCGACAAGCCCACCGTCCACATCCCGGCCGCCAAGCCCTCTTCGATACCGGGCACGGTATCGTCGACCTTCACGCAGGCCGCCACATCCCGGCTGCCGGTCTCGATCATGCAGGCCAGCGCCATCCACGGACCCGGCCGACCGCCGGGCTTGAGGTCGTCGGTGGCGATCACGCAATCCGGCGTATAACCCGATTCTGCCGCGATCTTGATCAGCTCGTTCATCACCACGCGCGGATACCCCGAGCACGAGCCGATGCGGATGCCGCGCACGCGCAGCGCCGCCACTGCCTCCAGCGCACCGGGGATCGGCGCCGAATACTGGCCGACCTTGGCCACCTGCAGCGGCATGAAGGCCTCGTAGACCGCATCGACATCGCCACGGCCCATGTCACGGCCGTACTTGGCACGCCAGCGCGCGGCAATGGCCGGTACCTGGCCCAGTGCGTGGATGTGATCCCACTTCGCCAAGCCCATCGGCCCACGGGCCTCGGCAAGCGTGATGCCGATGCCAAAACCGGCGAAGGCATCGACCAGTACCTGCGTGGGTGCAAAGGAGCCGAAATCAACGATGGTGCCGGCCCAGTCGAACACGACGGTATCGATGGGGCCGGTGTAGCGGCGGGCGTAGTTGTAGATCATGGGATGTATCCTTGTATCGGCCGCTGCTGTATCGCAGCGTATTGAGTTGAAATCTGTTGTTTTGCGCCTTCGGCGCGGTGTTTGATGTCGGTTCCGCCCGGCGGAACCAGCGTGTCAAACCCCACGCCGCAGGCGCTAAACATCCCACCCGAACTCCGCCAACACCTCCCCCACCGCCGCCACCGCCTGCCGGATCTCGGCATGATCGATCGCGCCGATGCAGCCAACGCGAAAGGTCTCGACCTCGGTCAGCTTGCCCGGGTAGAGCACGAAGCCGCGTGCGCGCACCGCCTCGTAGAAGCGCTTGAAGTCGTAGCCCGAATGGGCTGGCGCATGCCAGGTCACGATGATGGGTGCCTGCAGTTCGGCGGGCAGGAAGCGGCGCAGGCCCAGTTGCTCCAGGCCCTCGCACAGCGTGGCGTAGTTGGCGAGGTAGCGCGCCAACCGTGCCGGCTGGCCGCCCTCGGCCTGGTATTGGTCAAGCGCTGCGGCGAAAGCGGCCACCACATGGGTGGGCGGAGTGAAGCGCCATTGGCCGCTCTTTTGCATGTAGCGGTATTGATCGACCAGATCGAGCGCCAGCGAATGGCTGTTGCCCTCGGCCGCCTGCAGCGCATCGTGCCGGACGATGACAAAGCCCATGCCGGGCACCCCTTCCAGGCATTTGTTGCTGGAGGCGATCAGCGCGTCGTACTGCACTTCGCGCGCATCGAGCGGCAAGGCGCCGAAGGCACTCATCGCGTCGATGATCAGGCGGCGGCCGGCTGTTGCGACGACGTCGGCGATCTCGGCCACCGGGTTGAGGATGCCGGTGCTGGTCTCGCACTGGATCACACCGACATGGGTGATACCCGGATCGGCAGCCAGCCGCGCGGCGACTTCGACCGGGCTGGGCGGCGTGTCGTCCCGCGTTTCATAGACCGATACCTGGCGGCCGATCACCTCGGTGAGCCGGGCCATGCGCTTGCCGTAGGCGCCGTTCACCAGCACCAGCAGCTTGCCATCGCGTGGCACCAGGTTGCCGATGGCGGCCTCGACTGCGAAGGTGCCCGAGCCCTGCAGCGGCACGCACACATGCGTGTCGCTGGCACCGGCAATCTCCACCAGTTGGCGGCACACGTCGGCGGTCAGCGCATTGAAGGCACCGTCCCACGATCCCCAGTCGCTCAGCATCGCGGTCTTGGTCGCAAGGCTGGTCGTCAGGGGGCCCGGAGTCAGCAATATCGGTTCACGCATGGGATAGATCCAATCATATAGATGATTAAAAAGCTTCAAAAAATCCGGACGCGCGGTCCGGCTTTGCCACACCCCGTGCTCGTCGCACGGGGTCGCCATTTCGGTTCTGTCTGCTCGCCACTCAGCGCTGGCGCCAACGCTGCGTGCGTTGCGCCAGCCACCACGACAATCCGGCAAACACCAGGCAGACCAGAGCCGAGGTGGCCACGATCAGCGTTGCCATCGCCGCCGCCGCGGCGGTATCCCCAGCGTCGTCCATATTGAGCACGGCCACCGAGGCGAGCACGGTGTCCGGCGTATAGAGGAAGATCACCGCCGACACGGTGGTCATGGTCGACACGAACAGGAAGCGGGCGATATCGACGAGGGCCGGCAGGCACACCGGTACCGTCACCCGCCAGAAGGTGCTCCAGAACGGCACCTTGAGCGAGGCGGCGACGGCCTCGAACTCGTTGTCCATCTGCTTGAGCGCCGTGACCGCGGTCAGGTGGGCCGTGGTATAGAAGTGCATCACGGTGCACAGCACCAGCAGCGCCATCGTGCCGTAGAGCGGCAGCCAGCCATTGCCATTGAAAAAGAATATGTAGCCGAGACCCAGCACCAGCCCAGGCACGGCCATCGGCAACATGGCAAACAGGCGGATCAGCGTGCGGGCGAATGCTGCGCCGGTGAGCTTTTCCTGCAACCAGGCCCCGGCGAACACCACCACGGTGCCGACCAGCATGGTGAGCGTGGCCAGCTCCAGGCTGTTCCAGTAGGCCAGCCAGCCACCACCATCCATATTGTCGAAATCGAAATGCGCCAGCGTCGGGCTGAGGTTGTACGGCCACAGCTTGATGAAGGCCGCCGCCACCGCCATGCCGAGCATGGCGAGCAGCCACAGGCACACCACGCTGCAGAACAGTAGCCCTGCGCCACTCGCGAGCAACGATGCCCTAGGTTGCAGCGGCTGCGCGCGCGCCGTAAGCAGCGACTTCTGCTTGCGCTGCAGCAAATGGTCGATGGCAAAGCTCAGTACCGCCGGCAGCAACAGCAGCAGGCCGATCACTGCGCCCTTGGGAAAGTTCTGCTGGCCGATCACCTGCTTGTAGGCCTCGACGGCCAACACCGGATATTGCCCGCCAATCACCTTGGGCACGCCAAAATCGGTGACCACCAGCGTGAACACCACGAGCGCCGCCGAGATCAGCCCGTAGCGCACCGCCGGCAGCGTCACCGTGAACCATTGCCGCACGCGGCCGGCACCCAGCGCACCCGCTGCCTCGTAGAGCCGGGCGTCGGCAATCGCCAGGGCGGTGATCAGGATCATCAGCGCATGCGGAAAGGTGTAAAACACCTCGCCGATCACGATGCCGGGCAGGCCATAGATGCTGCCCTCCGGAAACCAGCCCTTGAGCAGGCCCTGGTTGCCGAACAGATAGACCAGCGAGATCGCCGGCAGCAGCGAGGGCGCCAGCAAGGGGATCAACGCAAGGTAGCGGAACAGCGGCTTGCCCCACATCCGGGTACGGGTCAGCGCGCTGGCAAAGCCGAACGCGAGCGGGATGACGATGGCAGTCGTCAGCAGCGCCACGGTGATGCTGTTGCCCACCGCCTGCCAGAAGCCCGGCGCTGCGGTGATCTCGGCAAAGTGCACCAGCCCGACGAAGCCGCCATCGCTGCCCGCCACAGCCTTGCCGAGGATGGCCACGAGCGGCAGCGCCAAGAACACCAGCAATACAGCAACCACCAGCCAGGCAAGGCCACCTGCCAGCTTTTGCGAGCCATCCTGCGGTGGCGCCTGCAGGCGGGCGGCGAGCGCAATCATGTGGCCTCCGTTGCGAACATGCGTAGCTTGTCCGCCGGCAGCGTCACCGGCACCAGTTGCTCGGGCGACAGGCGCAGCTGCGCCAGTTCATCGCGCGACACATCAGCCAGCAGCAGCAGATGGCCCCACAGCGGCACGATCAGGCTCACACGGCAGAAGCCGCCGAGGAATTCGATTTTCTCCAGCCGCGCCAGCGCGGTATTGGCGCCGCCGCGCCAGGTGGCGTGCAAGCGCACATCCTCGGGGCGCAGGAACACGCGCACCGACCGGCCCGGCACGGGCAGCGCATGCGACATCGCCAGCGTCGCCTCGCCCAGCGCGATCTCGCCTGCGCCGCGCACCGTGGCATCGAACCAGTTGGCACGGCCGACGAAATCGGCAACGAAGGCGGTCTGCGGTTTGCCGTAGATCTCCTCCGGCGTGCCGACCTGCTCGATGTGGCCGTGGTTCATCACCACGACGCGATCGGCCATGGTCAGCGCTTCCTCCTGGTCGTGCGTCACCATGATGGTGGTCACGCCCAGTTGCGCCTGCAGTGCCTTGATCTCGCGACGCAGATGCTCGCGCACGCGGGCATCGAGCGCGGATAGCGGTTCGTCGAGCAGCAGCAGGCTGGGGCTGGTGGCCAGCGCCCGCGCCAGCGCCACGCGCTGCTGCTGGCCGCCGGAGAGCTGGGCCGGATACTTGCGCTCGATGCCGGCGAGGCCGATCAGGTCCAGCAGCTCGCGTACGCGCCGTGCCTTGTCCTCGCGCCGCCCTTTCAGGCCGTAGGCGATGTTGTCGGCCACATTCAAATTCGGAAACAGCGCATAGCTCTGGAACACGATGCCGTAGTCGCGCTGTGCCGCCGGCAGCCGCGTCACGTCACGTCCCAGCATGGTGATGCGTCCGGCGCTGGCGCCTTCCAGCCCGGCGATGATGCGCAGCAACGTGGTCTTGCCGCAGCCCGAAGGCCCGAGCAAGCAGAGGAATTCACCCTTTCTCACCGCCAGGTCCACGTTGGACAGGGCGACGAAATCGCCGAAACGTTTCTGGATGCCGGCTACGGCCAGCGCGTCGTCCATCGTGGCAACGTCCACTGCAAAATCACGGTTCATGCTGCTTCCTTGCTGCCTGTCGTCAGGGCCACGCTGCGGGCGACGGCCAGGTAGTGCGACAACGGCGGTGTGGTCTTGTCCACCACCTTGGCTTCGTCGTCCCAACGCCGCAGCCGCACGGCAGCCTCGGCATGGCGGCCGGCGGCAAAACGTTCCGCCTCCGCTGACGCCATCACACCGCCCTGCAGCCGCAGGCTGGCCTGCGAAGCGGGAGACAACGCATCGTGGTAACCGGGCTCCACCGCGCACAGGTAACGCTTGGCAGCCACATGCAGCGCAATCGGTGCCAGCACGTCCTCCGCAAACCACGGCTTCAGCGCCGTCACGGCGATGGCTTCGTGCCGATCGTCGATGCCATGCCCAACATCGTCGTCGCCCTGCTTTGCAAGCAGATGACCGACGTCGTGCAGCAGCGCTGCGGTGATCAAGGCGGCATCCGCCCCATCGCGCTCAGCGCATTGCGCGCTCTGCAGCGCGTGCTGCAGTTGAGTGATCGCCTCGCCGCCATACAGTGCATCCGCGCTGGCGAGACAGTGTTCCAGGTCGTTCCAGTTCAGCATCAGGCCACCCCGCCATTCGCCGGCAGGGCCTCCTCAGATTGATTCGATACACGGGCAATGCCCGGCCGTACAGCGGTAGCGGCCGGGCTGCGCAGGGCGGGATCACCGCCCTGGCGGGCTTACTTCTTCGGTTCGGACTTGCTGTCGTAACGCTTGGTCCATTCGGCCAGGATGCGATCGCGGTTCTGCGCCGACCAGCGCAGGTCCTGCTTGATCAACAGCGATTCGTAATTGGCAGGGATATGGACATTGGGCTTGGCCACACCCGGATAGGCGACTACGGCGAAGTTCTTCTCGTAGAGCTCGTTCGCGCCCTTGGACGCAGCCCAGTCGGCCAGCTTCTTGGCGGCATCGAGGTTCTTGGTGCCCTTCATGATGGCCGTGGCTTCCACGTCCCAGCCCAGGCCTTCCTTGGGGAACACCAGATCGATCGGCGCTCCATCAACCTTGCTCTTGGCGGCGCGGTACTCGAACGAGATGCCGATGGGGAATTCACCGGTCGCCGCCTGTTTGCACGGCTTGGAGCCCGAATGCGTGTACTGGGCGATGTTCTGGTGCAGGCCGTCCATGTAGGTCCAGCCGCCCTGCTCGCCGAAGAGCTTGAGCCAGGCGGTCACATCGAAGTAACCGGTACCGCTGGAGGCCGGGTTCGGCATCACGATCTTGCCCTTGTACTCGGGGCGGGTCAGATCCTTCCAGCTTTCCGGCTTCTTGAGGCCCAGCTTGGCGGCTTCGACGGTATTGAAGCAGACAGTGGCACCCCACACGTCCATGCCCACCCAGGTCGGTGGGTTGGAATCATCGACATAGGCCTTGTTCAGCTTTTCCACGCCCTTAGGCGCGTAGGCCTGCAGCATGCCCTCCTTCTCCAGCACCAGGAGCGAGGAAGCGGCAACACCCATCACCACGTCCGCCTGCGGTGCGGCCTTCTCGGCCAGCAGCTTCGCGGTGATGATGCCGGTGGAATCACGTACCCACTTGATCTTGACGCCGGGCACGTCCTGTTCGAATTTTTCCTGGTAAGCCTTGAGTTGGTCCGCTTCCAGCGCGGTGTAGACGGTGAGCGTGGTATCGGCCCAGGCTTGCGCGGCGAAAACGGCGACGAGGCCGGCAGCGATACGGGTCAGGGTCTTCATGGGAAATCCTTCTCTCTCGTTGGGCTCGTCATCGAGCGAGTCGGATTCTAGGGAGCGAGTGTTACGGTGCTATGAACGTCTATACGTTTATCGTGATCATGTTCGAGCCAGCACAATGTCGAGGCGAGCGCCCGCCCCGTTCTGCTCAATGGCGATGGAACAGCACCTCGTGCCCGGCGTAGGCCATCTGCTGGGCCTTGCCCGCGCGGATGCGATCCCAGATCTTTTCATGGAAGAAGTATGCGACCGTGTTCACCATGGGCTCGACCAGCGCCAGCATGCTGGAAACACCGATGCTGCCAGTCAGCAAATAGGCCACGGTGAAGGCGACACTGAAATGGGTGACAGCGAAAGTGATGGTCTTGGTCATGATGCGCTCCTTGTTTGAGTTGATAATAATCATTCTCATCAATGTGAGGAAATTGATTGTTCTGACTGATTTGATTTTTAAAAACTATCAAACAAAGGAAATTTTTTAGCGATTGAATGTCAACAAAAAACCCCGGCCTCAGCCGGGGTTTTTTGTTTTGCGTACGCTCAGCCCAGGTAAGGATGGCGCAGCACGATGGTTTCCTCGCGGTCCGGGCCAGTCGAGATGATGTCGACCGGTGCCTCGCACACTTCGGCAATGCGTTCCATATAGGCACGGGCATTGGCCGGCAGATCTTCCCAGCGTTTCACGCCGAAAGTCGATTCTGTCCAGCCAGGCATCTGCTCGTATACCGGCTCGCAACGGGCGATTTCCTCGGCGCCGACCGGCAGGATATCGATCTTATGACCATCCAGCATGTAGCCGGTGCACAGGTTGATCGTCTCGATGCCGTCCATCACGTCGAGCTTGGTCACGCACAGGCCCGATACACCGTTGATCTGGATCGACCGCTTCAGCGCAGCAGCATCGAACCAGCCGCAGCGACGCGGGCGGCCGGTGACCGAGCCGAACTCGTTGCCGCGCTTGGCCAGGCCAGCGCCAACTTCATCGAACAGTTCGGTCGGGAACGGGCCGGAACCGACACGGGTGGTGTAGGCCTTTACGATGCCCAGCACGTATTGCAACATCTGCGGCGCCACGCCGGCACCCGGCGCGGCGGCACCCGCCACGCAGTTGGACGAGGTCACGAACGGATAGGTGCCGTGGTCGATATCAAGCAGCGTGCCCTGCGCACCTTCGAACAACAGCGGTGCGCCAGCCTTGTTGAGGTCATACAGCGTGCGCGACACGTCGGCCACCATCGGCTTGATGCGCTCGGCGTAGGCCAGCGTCTCGTCGTGCACCTTCTGGAAATCGACCGTTTCGGCCTTGAAGTAGTGCTTGAGCGCGAAGTTGTACCAGTCGAGGTTTTCCAGCAGCTTGGCGGCGAAACGCTCGGGGTGGTAGACATCCTGCAGGCGGATCGAGCGACGCGCGATCTTGTCTTCGTAAGCCGGGCCGATACCGCGACCGGTAGTGCCGATCTTCTTGTCGCCCTTGGCAGCTTCGCGTGCCTGGTCGATGGCAACGTGGTACGGCAGGATCAACGGGCAAGCCTCGGAGACCTTCAGCCGGCTGAACACATCGATGCCAGCAGCATCGAGTTCATCAATTTCCTTGAGCAGCGCTTCGGGCGAGATCACCACGCCGTTGCCAATGAAACAGGCCTTGCCCGGGTGCAGGATGCCGGACGGGATCAGGCGCAGTACCGTCTTCTTGCCGCCGACCACCAGCGTGTGACCCGCGTTGTGACCGCCCTGGAAGCGCACCACGCCCTGGGCGTGATCGGTCAGCCAATCCACGATCTTGCCCTTACCTTCGTCACCCCACTGGGTCCCGATCACGACGACGTTTCTGCTCATGGAAATCCTCGATTCAAACCTGATAAAGCCATTCAAAATCAATGACGCGGGCGCAGCATGGCACCCACGCCCGTATCCGTCAAACCGCGCTTGCAGCCACCACTTGCCAGCCGCCCTCGCCCGCTTCCAGCCTGCGATCACAACCGGCTTCAGCTGCCGCCACACCTAGATCGACCACCACCGTTTCCCCGGCCGTACGCAGCGCGCGGATCGCGGCGATCAGCGCCGGATCATCACCGCGCGGCGCCAGAATGGCGGGAGCATGGTCGGGGAACGGCAGACGGCTCATCTCGCGCAGGTCGAGGCTGAAGCCAGTGGCCGGGCGCGAGCGGCCGAACTTCTCGCCGACGCGGTCATAGCGGCCGCCGCGTGCCACGGCGTTGGCAAAGCCATCGGCATAGGCGGCAAACACGAGGCCGGTGTGATAATCGCTGCTCTTCACTTCAGCGAGGTCAAAGCGCACCTTGATGCCGCGCACCGCCAGCGCCGCTTCCAGCTGCGCCAATGTATCGAGCGCAGCTGCCACCTCTGCCAATGCCGGCAGGCTGGCGCGGGCACGTGCCAGCACTTCGCCGCGGCCATACAGCGTTGGCAGCGCAGTGAGCCCGGCGGCGATCTCGGCCGGCAGACCGACGCACACCGCCTTGAGCGTGGGCACGTCCTTCTGCTGCAGCGCGGCGAACACCGCATCGCGTCGCTCGCCAGCAAGCCCGGCAGCATCGGCGAGCGTGTGGAACAGGCCGATGTGGCCGATATCCAGGTGCACGTCAGTCAGCCCAGCCAGCGCCAGGCTTTCGAACATCAGCTCGATCACCTCGACATCGGCCGCGACATCGGCGCAGCCGTAAAGCTCGGCGCCGATCTGGCGCGGCTCGCGCGTCGACAGGATGCCATCCGGACGGGTATTGACTACCGAGCCGGCATAGCACAGTCGGGTGACGCCCTGACGATTGAGGATGTGTGCATCGATGCGCGCCACCTGCGGCGTGATGTCGGCACGCAGGCCCATCTGGCGGCCAGTCAGTTCGTCGACCAGCTTGAAAGTCTTCAGATCAAGGGCAGGATCGTCGTGCAGGAACAGCGATTCCACGTATTCCACCAGCGGCGGCATTACCAGTTCATAGCCATAGCGGCCGAACAGGTCGAGCATGCTGCGGCGCATGGTTTCGATCTGGCGCGCTTCGCGCGGCAGTACGTCGGAGATGTTTTCCGGCAGGATCCAGTTACGCATGGGGTACTTTTCAAACAAAGGCCCGAAGGTGCGGGGCACCATCGGGCGCAGCGGATTTCAACAAACGGTTAGTGTACGGCGAGCGCGAGCGCGAGGCCAGTCATCAGCGCGGCAAAGCCAAAAATTCTGACTTGCCGGTCGGACAGGCGGGTGACCTGGCTCATCGCGCGCTTCCACAAGGCAGGCGCAGCAAACGGCAGGATGCCCTCGAACACCAGCACGAGGGCAAACGCCAGCAACATCGTGTTGCTCACCGGCCAGCCGCCCGCGGATTCTTCATGTATTTGAAGAATTCGGCGCTCGGGTCGACGACCAACACGTCGCTCTTCTTGCGGAAGGAAGCCTTGTAGGCGTCCAGGCTCTTGTAGAAGGCGTAGAACTCGGGATTCTGGCCATAGGCGGCGCCGTAGATGGCGGCGGCCTGGGCATCGCCCTCACCCATCAGCTGCTGTGCCTTGTTGTAGGCATCGGCCAGCGTCACCTCGCGCTTGCGGTCGGCATCGGCCTTGATCTTCTCGGCCTCGGCGCTGCCTTCGGCGCGCAGCTGGTTGGCAACGGCCTTGCGCTCCGATTCCATGCGCTCGTACACCGAATTGAGCGTGCTGTCCTCGAGCTCGACCCGCTTGATGCGCACGTCGATCACCTTCACGCCGATGCGCTCGGCATCGGACGCGGCCACTTGGCGCACCTTGGCCATGACTTCCTCGCGCTTGCCGGAGATCACGTCCTGCACCGTGCGCTTGCCGAACTCGTCGCGCAGCATGTTGTTCACGGTGTTGCGCAGACGATCCTGCGCCTTGCGCTGGTCGGTACCGACCGCCTTGTAGAAGCGCTCGACATCGGCGATCTGCCACTTGATGTAGCTGTCAGCCCGCACGTTCATCTTTTCGATGGTCTGGATACGCGCCGGCGCATCACCATCGATGGTCTGGATACGCTTGTCGAAGTAGCGCACTTCCTGCAGCAGCGGGATCTTGAAGTTGAGGCCAGGTTGATCGATCACGCGGCGTGCTTCCGAGAACTGGAACACGACGGCAAACTTGCGCTGGTCGACGGTGAAGCAGGCCAGACTCAGAATGAACAGGCCCACCAGAATGACGGCGAGCGTCGGCAATATGCGATTCATGTCGGCGCCTCCTTATCGACCAAACCGTTCGCCACGATCCGGCTGGACCGCTGCGGCAGGTGCCGGTGCCGGCACCGGGGTGGGCGCGGCAGCTGGCGGCGCATCGGTCGCGGTCTGCTGCATCAGCTTGTCGAGCGGCAGGTACAACAGGTTGCCGCTACCCTTCTGGTCGACCAGGATCTTGGTGGTGTTCTGGAATATCTGCTGCATGGTGTCGAGATACATGCGGTCACGCGTGACCTGCGGGGCCTTGGCGTATTCGGCGGCGACGGACTTGAAGCGCGCGGCATCACCCTCGGCCTGCGCCACCACCTTCTGCTTGTAGCCCTTGGCTTCTTCCATCAGGCGCGCGGCAGCGCCCTCGGCCTTCGGAATCACATCGTTGGCGTAGCCGGTGCCTTCGTTGATCAGGCGCTGCCGATCCTGCCGGGCCTTCACGGCGTCGGCAAATGCGGTCTGTACCTGCTGCGGCGGCTGCACGTCGGAGATGTTCACCCGGGCGATCTGCACGCCGGTACCGTAGCGGTCCAGCAGCTCTTGCATCAGCTTCTTGGTTTCCTCGGCGATCTGACCACGGCCCTCGTTCAGCACGTAATCGACGTTGCTCTTGCCGACCACTTCGCGAATCGCAGTCTCTGCGGCTGGCTTGACCACGAGGTCGCGCCCTTCCTGGCCGACGTTCACGTTGTTGAACGCGAAATCCTTGGCCGAGTTGAGCGTGTACTGCACTTCGAGCTGTACCTCGATCAGGTTCTGGTCGCCGGTCAGCATCATTGCTTCATCGCTGGAGCCTGCGGTCGCCGTGGTGCCGACTTCCAGGCTCTGGATTTCGGTCATGTTGACGATCTCGCGGCGTTCGATCGGCCACGGCAGGTGCCAGTGCAGACCGGGATTCTCGATCGTGCTCACCAGCTTGCCGAAACGCAGGATGACGGCGTTCTCACGCTCGTCGACCACGTAGAAGCCGGTCGCACCCCACAGCACCAGCAGCACGCCAAGGATGGCGACCACTCCGGTGGAACCGCCTGCGCCGCCATTGCCACGCGGGCCCGGCCGGCCGCCGAACAGGCCACCGATTTTCTGGGAGAACTTGCGGAAGATTTCGTCGAGATCGGGCGGGCCGTCGTTATTGCGGCGACCACCCCATTGCGGGTCGTTCTGGCTCATGTACTGGTGTGTTCCTCGATGGGTAGGCTCATTGCCTCGACCACTGCGCTGCGCAGCAGATCCAGTCCTGTCCCGTTGATGGCACTGACGCGAACGGCGCGAATCTTACCATATTCGTCACGCTCCACATCGGGTGTAAGGTCCTTGAGGTCGATCTTGTTCCAGACCATCAGCTGCGGAATCCGTTCCGCGCCGATCTCAAGTAGTACCTTGTTCACCGCATCGACCTGCATATCGCGCAGCGGATGGTTCACGTCGACTACATGCAGCAGCAGGTCGGCGTGAATGGTTTCCTCCAGCGTGGCGCGGAATGCAGCAACCAGCGTATGCGGCAACGCCCGGATGAACCCGACGGTATCGGAGATGACCACCGAGTGCTCCGGATCAAGGAACAGCTTGCGGCTGGTGGTATCAAGCGTGGCGAACAGCTGGTCCGCCGCATAGGCGCGTGCCTTGGTCAGCGCGTTGAACAGCGTCGACTTGCCAGCGTTGGTATAGCCGACGATCGATACGGTGAACTGATGACTGCGCTCGCGGGCGCGGCGCTGCGTAGCGCGCTGCTTCTGCACGGTGGCAAGCTGCCCTTTGAGCCGCTTCACTCGCTCGCCGATCAGGCGGCGGTCGGTTTCCAGCTGCGTTTCACCCGGGCCCCGTAGACCGATACCGCCCTTTTGCCGCTCCAAGTGGGTCCAGCCTCGGATCAGCCGGGTCTGGATATGGGCAAGCTGCGCCAGCTCCACCTGCAGCTTGCCTTCGGCAGTGCGGGCGCGCTGGGCGAAGATATCAAGGATCAAGGTGGTGCGGTCGATCACCCGGCACTGCACCAATCGCTCCAGATTGCGTTCCTGCGCCGGCGACAGCTGGTGGTTGAAGATCACCAGCTCGGCCTGGTTGGCCCGCACTGTCTCGGCGATCTCCTCGGCCTTGCCACTCCCTGCGAAATAAGCAGGATCGGGCCGCCCGCGCTTGCCTTCGATTACGACCAGCGCCTTGACGCCGGCCGATTCGACCAGTTGCACGAACTCCTCGACTCCATCGCGGTAGTCCGGCTCGCCAAAATCGAGGCAGACCAGCACGGCGCTGTCGCCGCCCTGATGACGTTCAAACATGAGTCAGGCAGAACTCCAAAATGAACAAGGCCCCGGAATGCCTTCCGGGGCCCTGGAAATCACAGGCCGATCAGGCTTCGGCAGCAGGCGCGGTGGCCGGCGGTGCTTCGTGCGGGATCGAAACCGGACGCGACGGCACGACGGTGGAGATCGCGTGCTTGTAAACCATCTGCGTCACATTGTTGCGCAGCAGCACCACGTATTGGTCGAACGACTCGATCTGGCCTTGCAGCTTGATGCCGTTGACGAGGTAGATATAGACCGGAACGTGCTCTTTGCGCAGGATGTTGAGGAACGGGTCTTGCAGCATTTGCCCCTTGGCGCTCATTGTCTTGTTCTCCGATGCGTTTGTTATGTTTGAAACCCAATCTTATCGAGCTTTAAACGGCATCTTACGCTGTTAGTATAAAAGCCGCCAGACACCGATCATCATTCAACGTCCACGCATTTTGCTGCGCGGATTGGGCTTTGCGCGGGGTTTGTCCTGCGTATCGAAAGGATTTTCACCACGCTTGAACTGCACCTGCAGCGGCGTGCCCTGCAGCTTGAACGTCTTCATGAAACAGTGCTCAAGGTAGCGCCAGTAAGAAGCCGGCACCTCGTCAAGCGCGTTACCGTGGATCACGATCACTGGCGGGTTGCTGCCCCCCTGGTGCGCATAGCGCATCTTGGGGCGGACCTTGCCGGAGATCGGCGGTTGCTGACGCTCGATCGCAATCTGCAATGCACGTGTCAGCTTCGGCGTCGGGATCTTGATCATCGCCGCCTCGTACGCCGCGTCGATGGACTTGAACAGATCAGCCACGCCTTGTCCTGCCAAAGCAGAGATATAGTGGAATCGCGCAAATTCAAGGAAGCCGAGCTTGCGTGAAATTTCACGCTTGATCCGATCGCGTTGCTCGGTATCCGCCGCTTCCCACTTGTTCACTGCCACCACCAACGCGCGGCCCGTTTCCAGCACGAAGCTCGCTACCTTGGCATCCTGATCCGACACCTCCTGCGTCGCATCGAGCACCAGCACCGCCACATTGGCATCCTCGATTGCCTGCATGGTCTTGATCACCGAGAACTTCTCGATTATCTCGGTGACCTTGCCACGCCGACGCACGCCGGCGGTATCGATGATAGTGTACTGCTGGCCGCCACGCTCGAAATCGATGTAGACCGAGTCGCGGGTGGTACCCGGCTGGTCGAACGCGATCACGCGCTCCTCGCCCAGCACCGCATTTACCAACGTGCTCTTGCCGACGTTGGGCCGGCCGACAATGGCAAACTTGGGGTGATCGGCTTCCTCGTCCTCGACCGGGACTTCGAAGCGCTCGAGCACCTCGTTGATCAGGTCGCGTACACCTTCGCCATGGCTACCGGAAATCGCCACCGGATCGCCGAGGCCCAGCTCGAAGAAATCGGCCGTGACCACGCCGCGGTTCATGCCCTCGACCTTGTTGACCGCCACCCATACCGGGCGATCGGTCTGGCGCAGACGCTGGGCGATGATCTTGTCCTGCGGCGTGATGCCGACGCGACCGTCGACGATGAAGACGATGGCATCGGCCTCGTCCACCGCCTGCAGCGTCTGGCGCGCCATCTCGAACATGATGCCTTCGTCCACCACCGGCTCAAAACCACCGGTATCAACGACAAAGTAAGGCTTCTCCCCGACCTTGCCGTGGCCGTAGTGACGGTCACGCGTCAGCCCCGGCTGGTCCGCAACGAGGGCGTCACGGGTCTTGGTCAGCCGGTTGAACAGCGTCGATTTGCCGACATTGGGTCGGCCGACGAGTGCGATGGTCGGTTTCATGCGAACTTCTTACTGCTTGAGTCCGAGCGCAAACACGCCGCCGGACTGGGTTTGAACAATGACGTGCTCGCCGAAGCGCTGCGGCAGCGCGGCGATGCGGTTGCCGTCGGTGGCGAGCTGGCCAACGAAACTGCCATCATCGACGGACAGAAAATGAACATAGCCTTCGTAGTCGCCCACGGCGACGGCATTGCCGATGCGAATCGGTGCACTGACGCGACGGGCGGCCAACTTGTCCTGACGCCACATGCTGCGGCCACTGCTGCGATCCAGCGCGCTGACGTTGCCCAGGTCATCGACGAGGTAGACCTGTTTGTCGTCGACGGCGATACCCGATGCGCTCGATGCCTCGCGCGACCAGGCCGGTGCGCCATTGCCGGCGTTGAGGCAGGCCACGCGACCTTGATAGGCCACTGCGCAGACCAGATTGCCACTGACCACCGGCGGCGACACGATGTCAGCCACGCGTTCGAGCTCGGTTGCGCCACGCGGTTGCGCCACTGGCGCATCCCACAGCGCCGTACCATCAGACAAGCGCAGGGCGACCAGACGACCACCAGCTAAGCCTGCGAACAGCACGCCGCGCTCGGCGACCATGGGGGCGAAATTGCGCAGGATCAGCGCCGGCATCTGCCGCTGGAACTGCCACTTACGGGCGCCATCCGCGGCGGAATAGCCGGTGATGCGACCGTCAGCGGTTCGCACCGCGACGATGCTGCCCGACACCAGCGGTGGAGCGATCACTTCGGTCGAGGCCTGGGTCTGCCACAGCAACTTGCCATCATAGTCGTAGGCAAACACCTTGCCCTTGATCGTGCCCACAGCAATGGTGCCGTCGCCGGCACCGACGCCACCGGCCACTTCGCCATCGAGCTCCACCTGCCAGCGGCGCGAGCCGGTCGCGAGGTCAACAGCCGACAACTGGTCCGGCGCACCGGCCACAACCAGCCGGTCGCCGGCCTGAGCCGGCAGGAAGCGGAAATCGGTCTTGCTGCCGGCATCGGCACGCCATGCCACCCGGGCGCCAACCTGATCAGCCACCGCAGGCAACGGCGACGGTTCCGGCAAATTGCTGGTCGCGCCGCAGGCGGCCAGCCACACCGGTGCGGCCAATGCCGCAGTGCGCAGGGTCCAGCGTACGGACTTCACGGACATATCAAACCTTTCCGAGTGCATCGAGTTTCACTTGCACGAACTGCACATTGGGGGCGTCCTTCGGCAGCTTGGCAAGCGCGGACTTGTAGGCTTCGACGGCACCTTTGGCGTCGCCCTTCTCCACCAGCACATCACCACGCAGCTCCTGCACCAGTCCGGCAAAGCCTTCGGTCTCGGCGGCGGTCAGCGTCTTCAGCGCGGCGTCGGCCTGTTTCTGGTCGAGCTGCACCGCGGCCAAGCGCAGGCGGGCTGCATCACGCAGCTCGGCTTCCTTGGCATTGGCGATCGCCCAGGTCAATTGCGATTCGGCATTCTTCAGGTCGCCTGCGTCGAAACTCGCCTTGGCGGCGAACAGTGCGGCGCGTGGCGCATAGGCGGTGCCAGCGTAGTCACGCTTCAACGCGTCGGCTTCGGCACGCACCTTGGCGGCATCGCCCTGCAGGACTTCGAGCCGGCCGTAGATCTCGGCAGCGGCAGCGGCCTGACCCTGCTGGTAATGCTTCCAGCCCTGCCAGCCGGCGAGGCCGACGAGACCGGCCACCACGGCCAGCGCCAGATACTTGCCCCAGCTGTGCCACCAAGCCTTGAACTCGGCGATCTGTTCCTGTTCCTGAAGGTCGAATGCCATCTTGTTGTCCGTTATCTAACAGTCAAGGGATAGAAAGTAGCGATTATGCCCGAATTCGTGCGGCAAGCTCAGCCAGCGGCACGGTGACTTGTTCACCAGCGCCCTCACCCGATAGCTGCTTGAGGTTGGCGTTGCCGGCTTCGGCCTCGGCATCGCCGATCACCACGGCAAAGCGGGCGCCGCTGGCATCGGCCTTCTTGAACTGGGACTTGAAGCTGCCACCGCCCGCATGCAGCACCACCTTGAGCCCGGCCACGCGCAACTGGCGCGCCAGCGCGAAGGCTACGCGATCAGCGGCCTCGCCCTGATGGACCAGATAGACATCGGGTATCTGAGCCGGCATCGCGACGCCTTCGGCCTCCAGCAGCAGGATCAAGCGCTCGATGCCGATGGCAAAGCCGACACCGGGGCACGGCTTGCCACCCAGCTGCTCGACGAGACCATCGTAACGACCGCCCGCGGCGACCGTTGCCTGCGCACCAAGCTTGCCGGTCGTCCACTCGAACACCGTGCGGTTGTAGTAGTCGAGACCACGCACCAGCCGATGGTTGATGCTGTAGGCGATGCCGACGCTATCCAGATAAGCCTTCACGCCATCGAAATGCGCACGTGATGCCTCGCCGAGGAAGTCAGCCAGCTTGGGCGCGCCTTCGGCCATCGCCTGCAGCGCCGGGTTCTTGGTGTCGAGCACACGCAGCGGGTTGGTATAGAGCCGGCGCTTGCCGTCCTCGTCGAGGACGTCGGCATACTGCTCCAAGTAGGCAATCAGCGCTTCGCGATGTGCGGCGCGCTCGGCAGCGTCGCCCAGCGTGTTGAGCTCCAGCGTCAGGTCCGTCAGGCCGAGGCGCTGCCACAGATCGGCCAGCATCACGATCATCTCGGCATCGACATCGGGCGTCTCGAAACCGAAGGCTTCGACGCCGACTTGGTGGAACTGGCGGTAACGGCCCTTCTGTGGACGCTCGTGGCGGAACATTGGTCCGGTGTACCACAGCCGCTGTGTCTGGTTATACAAGAGGCCATGCTCGATGCAGGCACGCACGCATCCGGCGGTGCCTTCGGGGCGCAGCACCAGCTGCTCGCCATTGAGGCCATCCTCAAACGCGTACATTTCCTTCTCGACGATGTCGGTATGCTCGCCGACGCCACGCACGAACAGCGCGGTCGATTCGACGATGGGCGTGCGGATCTGGTTGTAGCCGTAGGCGGCGAGCCAGTCGCGGACCACGCCGTCGAAATACAGCCACGCGGTGGTCGGCAGCGGCGCATCCTTGGTCGCGATCGGCAGCGCGTCGTTCATGCCGCGGATGCCTTGTATGGTTTTGCTCATGGAATCGGTTCGGAAAAGGGAAAGATGAGGCGCGGAGCGGTGCACCGCTCCTGCGCGGATCACACCGGTTGCAACGGGATGGTCTTGGCGGCGACGCCCTCGCGGCGCTTGCTGCCGCCTTCGCCGTAGCGTGTCTGTACATAGTGCTCGACGATGGCCTGGAACTCCTCGGCTACTCGCTCTCCCTTGAGCGTCACGTCCTTCTGGCCATCGACGTATACCGGACAGACCGGCACTTCGCCGGTGCCTGGCAGCGAGATGCCGATGTCGGCCAGCTTGGATTCGCCTGGGCCGTTCACCACACAGCCCATCACCGCCACCTTCATTTCCTCCACGCCCGGGTACTGCTCACGCCATACCGGCATCTTGTGCCGCAGGAAATCCTGGATATCGCGCGCCAGCTCCTGGAACACGGTCGAGGTAGTACGGCCGCAGCCGGGGCAGGCCACCACCATAGGCGTGAAGCTGCGCAGCCCCATGGTCTGCAACAGTTCCTGCGCCACCACCACTTCCTTGCAGCGATCGCCGCCTGGCTCAGGGGTCAGCGAAATGCGAATGGTGTCGCCCAGACCTTCCTGCAGCAGCACGCCGAGCGCTGCGCTGGAGGCGACGATGCCCTTGGAACCCATGCCGGCCTCGGTTAGGCCCAGATGCAGCGGAAAATCGCAGCGACCGCCCAGATCGCGGTAGACGGCGATCAAGTCCTGTACCAGCGAGACCTTGCACGACAGGATGATCTTGTCCGGGCTCATACCCCAGCCGATGGCCTGTTGTGCCGAATCGAGCGCCGAGCGGATCAGCGCTTCGCGCATCACGGCCTCGACCGGCAGTGGCTGTGCCAGCTGCGCATTCTCGTCCATCAGCTTGGTGGCCATCGCCTGATCGAGCGAGCCCCAGTTCACGCCGATTCGCACCGGCTTGTCGTATTTGATCGCCGTTTCGATCATGAAGGCGAACTTCTCGTCGCGCTTGCTGCCTTTGCCCACATTGCCCGGATTGATCCGGTACTTGGCCAGCGCCTCGGCGCAATCCGGGTAATCACGCAACAGACGATCGCCATTGAAGTGGAAGTCGCCCACCAGTGGCACCTTGCAACCCCAGTTCTCCAGCTTGGCCTTGATGGTAGCGACCTGAGCGGCAGCCTCGGCACTGTTGACGGTGATGCGCACCATCTCCGAGCCCGCCCGCCACAGCTCGAACACTTGGCGTGCCGTGCCTTCGGCGTCGGCGGTGTCGGTATTGGTCATCGATTGCACGACGACGGGATGGTCGCTGCCGACCCAGACATGCCCGATCTGGACCTGACGGGTCGCGCGACGCGCGTTTGCTTGGCTCATGGGTGCTCTACTTCAATTCGAATGTGGCAACGTTGACGTTGGTGTACTGCACCAGATCAACGGGCTGGCCCTTGAGGAACAGCCGGGTTTGCGGCGCGTTGCCAACCTTGATGCTGAATGGGCGCTTGCCAGTCACCGTACGCTCGCTGCCAGCCGGGATCACTTCGGACAACACTCGCTGACCGGTCGCGTCACGGACCTGCACCCAGGTTTCGCCCTGGGCGACAAAGCGCAGCTCATCACCACCGGCACTGGCCGGCGTCAATGTCGGCGTCACCGCCGCCGCCGGGCTCGCTGCTGCCACAATCGGCGCACTGGCGACGACCGCTGGGGCACTGGCGACCACCGACGATGCGGCGCTCGCCACCGTCAGCTCCGGCATCACCGCCACTTGGTTGGGCACGACGTCCAGCTGCGGGCTGACTGGCTGCTGCAGATACCACCAGACGCCGCCCACAACCGCAGCGAAGGTGGCAAGACCGACCAGTGCACCAGCGAAACCGCCGGAAGACGCCGACGAGATACCACCGCCGACGTTGAAACCGACCTCTTCCTTGACCGCGGGCAGCGCCGACTGCGGCCGCTCCTTGGGCAGCAGTTGTTCCAGATCGGTCAGCAGCGGGCCAGCATCCAGGCCTAGTAACTTGGCGTAGTTACGCACGAAGCCACGGGCAAAGGTATTGCCTGGCAGGCTTTCGAAATGGTCGATCTCGATCGCATCGATCTGCTTTTTACCCAGCTTGAGCTGGGCGCCGACCTGCTCCACGGTCAGACCCAGCTCCTCGCGCCGCGCACGCAGCCGACGGCCGACCCCTTGCGGCGGAACGGGCGCCGGAGCCGGCGTCGATTCGTAATGCTCGCTCATCAATGGTTCTCTAGCACCCGCCACCGGCTCAGTCGTACTTGCCGGTCAGCAGCTTGGTGGTTTCCAGCGAATCGGGAAAACGGTTCTTCAGTTGGGCAGCCAACTTGGCCTCGGCCTCGCGGTTACCGACGAGATGTTCGATGCGCACGCCCAGCCACAGCAGCTCGGCACTTTCGGGCAGGCGTTTTTGCAGGTCGATGAAATGGCGCTTGGCGGCGACCGGGTCGCCCAGCTTGAGACTCAGTTCGGCCAGCTGTACACGGGCCAGGATATTGTCCGGGCGCTGCTTGATCGCCCGCTCGAAATAATCGCGCGCGGCCTGGACTTCGCCCGCCTTCAACGCGCATTGGCCAGCGTTGACCAGGGTCTTGTCAGGCGTGGCGTAAAGCGGGTTCTTCAACGCGTTCATGTAGAAGGCGATGCCTTCCTGCGTCTGCCCCTGCTCGCACAGGAACCAGCCATAGTTATGGTTGATGTCCGGATCGTCCGGCGACAGCGACAAGGCGCGCTGGAACTGCTCCCTCGCCTTCTGCGGCTCCTTCAGCTCGGCGTAGATCAACCCGAGGATGTTGTTGGCGGCGGCGAAGCGGGGGTTGGCCGCGAGCGCCTTGTTGGCCTCGTCGATGGCTACCGCGTACTGGCCACGCTGGAAATAGCCCACCGCAAGCTGGGTACGGATCGAGGCAAGATCATTGTTGGGATTGGCCGCCACAGGCAGGATCGCCACACAGCACAGCAGCAAGCCCATGGCCCAACGGCCCCATGCCATCCACCCTTGCTGCATACCCTTCTCCCTTCAGCTACGGAACGTGATCGTCTGCGCGCCCTGGGCACGCTGCGTTCTCTTGGTGCGGTCCTTGACCTGGCCGGCCAACTGGCCGCAGGCGGCATCGATATCGTCGCCGCGCGTCTTGCGCACGGTAACGATGTAGCCAGCCTCGGCCACGATGTCGCGAAAGGCGAGGATAGCATCGCGCGACGAACGGTTGTAGCCCGAGTTCGGAAAGGGGTTGAACGGGATCAGGTTGATCTTGCACGGCACGTCGCGCACCAGCGCCACCAACTGGCGGGCATGCTCGGGCTGATCGTTGACACCTTCGAGCATCACATACTCGAAGGTGATGAAATCGCGGGGCGCTTTGTCCAGATAGCGATTACAGGCCGCCATCAGCTCGGCAAGCGGATACTTTTTATTGATCGGAACAATCTCGTCGCGCAGCGCATCGTTGGGTGCATGCAGGCTTACCGCCAGGGCCACCGGACAGGCATCGCGCAACCTGTCCATCGCCGGCACCAGCCCCGACGTTGACAGCGTGACGCGTCGGCGCGACAGGCCGTAAGCGTTGTCGTCCAGCATCAGCCGCAAGGCGGCGACCACGTTGTCGAAATTGGCGAGTGGCTCGCCCATGCCCATCATCACCACGTTGGAGACGATACGACCGTCTTCCTGCGCCGGCGCGCCGATCCGAGCCTGCTCGGCGGTAAGGCGGTTTTCCGCCCACCACAGCTGGCCGATGATCTCGCCCACCGACAGATTGCGGTTGAAGCCCTGCTTGGCGGTCGAACAGAACGAGCAATCAAGCGCGCAACCGACCTGGCTGGAAATGCACAATGTGCCGCGGTCATCCTCGGGGATGAACACGGTCTCGATGCCATTACCCACACCGACATCGAGCAGCCATTTCACCGTGCCATCGCTTGCCACGTGCTCGGCCAGCAGATCGGGCGATTTGACCAACGCCCCCGCGGCGAGCTTGCCGCGGAAGGTCTTGGCAATATCCGTCATCTGCTCGAAATCAGCCACGCCGCGCTGGTGGATCCACTTCAGCAGCTGCTTGGCGCGAAATGGCTTCTCGCCATACTCCACCATCAGCGCCGCAAGAGCATCAGCATCGTAATCGAGCAGGTTGACGGACATTTCTTTACTCCATGACAAGCCCCGAAGGGCCTGTGCTTAGCGACCGCAGATCTCGGAAGCGGCGAAGAAGTAGGCCACTTCTATCGCGGCATTCTCGGCACTATCCGAACCGTGCACGGCATTGGCATCGATCGAATCGGCGAAATCGGCACGGATGGTGCCCTTGTCGGCCTTCTTCGGATCGGTCGCGCCCATCAGTTCGCGGTTCTTCAGCACGGCGTTCTCGCCTTCCAGCACCTGGATCACCACCGGGCCGGACACCATGAAGCTGACCAGATCATTGAAGAACGGGCGCTCCTTGTGCACGGCGTAGAAGCCTTCGGCTTCGGCGCGCGACAGTTGCTTCATCTTGGCTGCGACCACCTTGAGGCCGGCCGATTCGAAGCGATCGTAGATCTTGCCGATCACGTTCTTGGCAACTGCATCGGGTTTCACGATCGACAGCGTGCGTTCAATAGCCATGTTGACTCCAGTAGTGTGTGACGGTTCAGTTGGGTAAAGCGGGAAATCGTTGCGGCTCGCCGCGAAACTACGTTAGCCTCGCTGGGGATGCCGACAGCCCGGACCAGCGCCGAGCCAAGTTAGCCGAGTATTATAACAAACTTGCACTTACCGCGGCAGATGAGCGAAGGACAAGACCCCGTATTGCGCGACGCAGAGCAGAATCGGCTCAAGGAGCAGGTGTTCTGGCGGCTCGGCATCGCCGCCGGTCTGATCGTCATCATCCTGTCCGGCATTTATCTGCTGGACCGCCCGCAGGCGCCAACTCCACCACCGCAGCGCGCCGTCACTCCGCACATCGCATCAGCGCCGCAGGCCATCGCCTCCGCGCCGGCGTCCGCCCCTGAAGCCGCCAGCAGCGTTGCCAGCGCCCCTCGGCCGGCGTCCGCTCCGGCTGCCGAGCCGACCGGCACGCCCACACCGGCCCCAAGCCCAGCCACTGCCCCCACGCCACAACCGAGCCGCCTCCCTGCTGTGACGGCCGCAGCGCCGCCTGCAGCCACGCCCCGTCCGATCGCGAATGTGCCGCCATTACGACCAGCGCCGACCATCTCTCCCACCGTGCATACGGCACCCACCGTCAAACCGCTGGTTGTACCCACGCCGCGCGAGGTGACGGTACAGGCCGGGGTATTCCTGCATGCCGACAACGCGGAAAAGCTGCTGCGCCAGCTGCAATCCGCCGGACTACCGGCCTATCTGGAAACACGCGTACAGCTCGGGCCGTTCAAGACCCAGGCCGAAGCCGATGCCGCAGCACGCAAGTTGCGTACGCTCGGCATCCAGCCGGTGATCCAGCCCGCCCAGTAGAGGTGATTACGCATGAAAAAGGCGCCGCAAGGCGCCTTTTTTGCAAGCAGAACGGCCTCAGGCCAGCCACGGCACCAGCTGCGGCGCGTACTGCTGGCGCTGCTTGGTGGCCTCGCCCATCAGCACCAGCCCGACCAGCCTGCCTTCTGCATCGACATGACGAGCCAGCAGCGCTGCCTCGTCCGCCTCCACCTGCCAGATTGCCTCCGCCACACCCAGGGCGGGCGACACCACGGTTGGGCAAGCGGGGGTCTTCACCACCACTGGCATGGCCGGGTAGCCAAGCGTCGTCGCATTGCCGGCCAGCCCCGCAGCCAAAGTACGGGCCTGCTGCATGATGGGCATGACGAAAGGCAGGCTGAGCCCGGCCACCTCGGCACAATCACCGAGCGCGTAGACGTGTGGCGCGCTGGCCTGCAGGCCGCGATCGACCACGATGCCATGTGCAACCGCCAGCCCGGCTGCCTCAGCCAAGGCCACACGTGGGCACAAACCCACCGCAGACAGCACCAACCCAGCCTGCAGCACTTCTCCATCATCGAGCTCGACGGTGTAGCCATCATCGCCCGCCAGGACTGCCATGGCGGAGCGACCGAGCCGGAATGCAACGCCAGCGGCAGCCAGCCGCTCCTGCAGCCACTGCCCTGCCTGCTGCGGCACCAGCCGCGACAGCGGCCAGCCAGCCGGGTCGATGACGACCGGCTCGATACCGCGCGCCAGTAGATCATTGGCGAACTCGCAACCGATCAGGCCGGCGCCGAGGATCACCACTCGCCGCACACCATCCAGCCGCTCGGCAAATCGGGCGTAGTCGTCCAGATCGTTCACCGACAACACATCGCCTGCAGCACTGCCAGCCAGCGACAGCCGAATCGGATCGGCGCCAAGCGCCAACACCAGATCGCGCCAAGCCAGCGTGGTGCCGTCATCGAGCTGCAGCGAGCG
The DNA here is from genome assembly GCF_008033135.1 of Chitinolyticbacter meiyuanensis. Classification (NCBI taxonomy): domain Bacteria; kingdom Pseudomonadati; phylum Pseudomonadota; class Betaproteobacteria; order Neisseriales; family Chitinibacteraceae; genus Chitinolyticbacter; species Chitinolyticbacter meiyuanensis. The sequence continues at coordinate 2,069,646 of NZ_CP041335.1, read as the reverse complement.
TGCTGCTGCATCGACCGAGACGACCTCGCGACGGACCAGGATGGTGGCATTCAGCTCCTCAGCCATCTTTTCTACCGGTTTCATCACCAGCGACTGCGGCGTCTTGTTGCCAGCCAGTGCATTCGACAGCATGGGCTTGGAATAGAAACCGCCACCGTCGCGAGTGACGATGGTCAGCGGGGTCGAGGAATCGAGCTTGCGGAACTCGCGCGCGCAGTTGTAGGCGGCAAGGCCAGCGCCGACGATGACAACGGGGTCGGACATGGGTACTCCGGATTCAGTAGGAAAAGATCAGGCGCTGGCCGTTGCTTCGGGCAGGTATTCGACACCAGGCAATGGAGCCGCCAGCACGGCCTGACGCACTGCGCCCACGGCTGCGGCGCGCGGGAAGTTCTTGCGCCACGCCAGCACCACGCGACGGGTCGGCACCGGCTCGGCGAACGGGCGTATGGTGAGCAGCGCGTCGTCAGCCGTGGTCACCGAGGTGATCGGCAGTACCGTCACGCCGATACCACCAGCCACCATATGGCGGATGGTGGTCAGCGAAGAACCCTGCAAGGTACGCTGCAGGCTGCTGCCGGCCGACACCGATTCGCGGTTGAGATCCGGGCAGGTCTGCAGCACATGGTCGCGAAAGCAGTTGCCCGGCGACAGCAGCAGCACGTTCTCCTCGGAGAGCTGCTCCGAATCGACCACGTCCTGACGCTCCCAAGCGTGGCCCTTCGGCGTAGCGACAACGAAGGGTTCGTCGTACACCGCCTGGGTGACGATGCCGCTCTCGTGAAACGGCTCGGCGACGATGGCCACGTCGATCTCGCCCTGCTTCAGCATCTCCGCCAGCCGCGAGGTGTAGTTCTCTTCCAGCAGGATCTGCATCTGCGGCGCGCGTTCGCGTAGCGCCGGGATCAGGTGCGGCAGCAAATAGGGGCTGATGGTGTAGATCATGCCAAGGCGCAACGGCCCGGCCAGCGGGTCCTTGCCCTGCTCGGCCAGCTGCTTGATCACCTGCACTTCCTCGAGCACCGCCTGCGATTGCTCGACGATGCGCTCGCCGATCGGCGTCAGCGTCACATCGCCGGCCGAGCGTTCGAACAGCGTCACGCCGAGTTCGTCCTCCAGCTTTTTCACCGCCACCGACAGCGTCGGCTGCGAAACAAAGCAACTCGCCGCGGCACGGCCGAAGTGGCGCTCACGCGCCACGGCAACGATATAGCGCAGTTCCGTCAGCGTCATGCGCGCGCTCCCAGCTCGCGCCAACGCAAGCGGCACAGCACGAAAGTGATCGCCAAGAGCGTGATGCAAGTGAGCAGTGTCCAGATCGGCACCGATACGCCAAACAGCGTGAAATCCACCTGGCTGCAATCGCCCACCGGACGGATCAGCGCCACGAACCACTCCGGCCACCCGGGGGCATTCAGATCGATGGGGAACGGCAGGCTGGAACCGCAGGCGAGGCTGGGATCACGCGGGCCATATTGCAGTCGGATGTTCCAGGCCGCGGAACCCGCGCCAAACAGCGCCGCGGTGCTCAGCAGCGCGCCGACCACCGCCACGCCTGCCCGGCTGCGCGGCAACCAGATCGTGGCCAGCAGCGACACCAGTCCGAACGCGATCACCGCTAGCCGCTGGTAGACGCACATCAGGCACGGCATCACCCAGTTCACATACTGGTGATACAGCGCGAAGGCGATCATGCCGACGCACGCCAGGAACAACAGCAGAAAGGGCACACGCCAGCGCATTGGCACTCCCGATTGTTTTTTTCAATCGGCGATTGTAACGCGCTGGCCAGCGGACAGGAACTCGGTCAGGGCCGTACGCTGGACCATCGCATCGCGATAACCCAAGCGGATCAGCTGCCGCGTGTATTCGTGGTGAAACAACACGTAGCTCGCCACCACCGTGCCCTGGCGGCGGAACGCGCCAAGCCCGCTCAACATGAAGCGCAATCCGGGCGGAAAGGTGGAGCGGTGCGGCATGGCCAACCGTTCCAGCGGCCGGCTCGGCGTGATGCTGAACACCTCGATCGGCCGCAACCCCAACCGCACCCGTTCGGACTCCGGCAACAGGCCGACGGTACGGTTGATGCGGCGCACCCGTTCCAGATCAGCCTCCAGCCCATCAATGAAAATGCTGTCGAGCAGGTGCCCCGCCACCTGGGCAATCGGCGGATAAGCCACCACGCGTTCGCGCGGCGGCGGCTCCTCGCGCTGCGGCGCTACACCGATCACCAGCACCCGTTCCGCTCCCAGGTGGATGGCCGGGCTGATTGGCGCCACCTGTCGTACCGAGCCGTCGCCGAAGTATTCACGGTTGAGATGGGCAGCGGGAAAGACGAAGGGAATCGCGCTGGACGCCAGCAGGTGCTCGGCACCAATCTGTGTGCGGGTGCCGATGCGCTGGGCGCGCTGCCAGCCCTCCAGCGCATCGCAGCCCTGAAAGAAGCTGACCGACTGACCGGAGGTATAGCCCGATGCCGTGATTGCCAGCGCCCGCAGATACCCAAGCTGGATGCTACGGTCGATCCCGGCGAAATCGATCATGCGGCCGAGCAACTGCCCCAGTGGCCGGTTGTCGAGGAAGGAGCGCGGGTTGTACCGGCCCAGGCCACCGACCAGCAACGACACCACCCAGTGCGCGGCGCGCCCGAACAACGCCGGCATGCTAGCCCGATAGACCTGCTCCGGCGTGAGCTGTAACCAGGCGCGTGCCAGTTCACGCACCGCGTGATGGAAATCATCGGCGCCCGCAGCCAGTGCCGCGGCATTGATGCCGCCGGCCGAAGTGCCGCACAGGATGGGAAAGGGATTGCCGCTGTGGCGCGGGCTCAGCCGGGCAATGGCGAGCAGCACACCCACCTGGTAGGCCGCGCGAGCGCCACCGCCAGAAAGGATAAGTGCCGTACGCCCCGCGCACGGCGGCTGTCGCATGCCCATGATCCCCCCGTTTGCTGACTATCCTTCCTTACACGCTAGCGGGCAGCACGCTGGCATGCAATCGCCGTATGTCCTGCGGAGCCAACCGTAGCCTTGAAAGCAACAGACCGGTATAATCGATTTTTGCGCCCCGAGGATTGCGCCCCATGCGTATTGTTCAGAAAGCTCTGACCTTCGACGACGTCCTGCTCGTTCCCGCCCATTCCAGCGTCCTGCCCCGCGACGTTAGCCTCTCCACCCGCCTGACCCGCGACCTCCAGCTCAACCTGCCCCTGATCTCTGCCGCCATGGATACCGTGACCGAGGCCCGGTTGGCTATCGCCATCGCGCAGGAAGGCGGCATCGGCATCATGCACAAGAACATGCCGGCCAAGAACCAGGCGCAGGAAGTAGCCAAGGTCAAGCGTCACGAATCGGGCATCGTCAAGGATCCGATCACCGTCCGCCCCGAAATGTCGGTGCGCGACGTGCTCGCCATCACCCGCCAGCACAAGATTTCCGGCCTGCCGGTGCTCGACGCCAGCGGCCAAGTGGTCGGCATCGTCACCAACCGCGACATCCGCTTCGAATCGCGGCTCGATGCCCCGGTGGCGTCGATCATGACGCCCAAGGATCGCCTGGTCACCGTGAAGGAAGGTGCCAGCATCGACGAAGCGCGCGAGCTGATGCACACGCACCGCCTGGAGCGCGTGCTGGTCGTCGACGACGGCTTCCGCCTCAAGGGCCTGATCACCGTCAAGGACATCGTCAAGAAGACCGAGCATCCGAACGCCGCCAAGGATAGCCATGGCCGCCTGCTGGTCGGTGCTGCGGTCGGTACCGGTGGCGACACCGAGGAGCGCGCGGCACTGCTGGTCGAAGCCGGCGTCGACGTCATCGTCGTTGATACCGCGCACGGCCACAGCCAGGGCGTCATCGACCGTGTACGCTGGGTCAAGCGTACCTTCCCGCAGGTACAGGTGATTGGCGGCAACATCGCCACCGCCGCCGCCGCACTGGCGCTGGTCGAAGCCGGCGCTGATGGCGTCAAGGTCGGCATCGGCCCCGGTTCGATCTGCACCACCCGTATCGTTGCTGGCGTTGGTGTGCCGCAGATCTCCGCGGTCGCCAATGTCGCCGAGGCGCTTGCCGGCACCGGCGTGCCGCTGATTGCCGACGGTGGCATCCGCTTCTCGGGCGACATTGCCAAGGCGCTGGCTGCCGGCGCCCACTGCGTGATGCTGGGTGGCCTGTTCGCCGGCACTGAGGAAGCCCCGGGTGAAGTCGAGCTGTACCAGGGCCGCTCGTACAAGAGCTACCGCGGCATGGGTTCGCTCGGCGCGATGCAGCAAGGCTCGTCAGATCGCTACTTCCAGGAAGAGAACACCGCCAACGTCGAGAAGCTAGTGCCGGAAGGCATCGAAGGCCGCGTGCCCTACAAGGGCCCGATGACGGCCATTGTGCACCAGCTGGTTGGCGGCATCCGCTCGTGCATGGGCTACCTCGGCTGCGCCAGCATCGCCGACATGCACGCCAAGGCGGAGTTCGTGGAGATCACCTCGGCCGGCATCCGCGAATCGCATGTGCACGACGTGCAGATCACCAAGGAAGCGCCGAACTACCGGATGGAATGATCGCCCGGCCGTGCCACAGAGCCCCGCAGTCATGCGGGGCTTTTTCATGGCCGCTCAATCCAAACTGAAGGCCGTTTCACCAACGGATTGCCGTATCCAGTCGACGAACACGCGGATGCGCGCTGGCAGCAGGCCTGCGTGCGGATAGACCACATTGATCGGCTGCGCCGGTGCCAGACAGTCCGTCAGCAGCGGCACCAAGCGGCCGGCCCGGATGTGCTCCACGACTTGGTAACTGAGAAACTGGCCCAGCCCCAGGCCGGCAAGACAGGCCTCCAGCGCCGGCATACCCTGGTTGCATTCGAAATTGCCACTGACCGGTACCGCGCAAGGCTTGCCGCGCACCAGCAAGGACCAGGTCATCCGGCCATTGCCGGTGAAGCGGATGCAGTTGTAGCGCGCCAGCGCGTCCGGCGATTCGGGCGCGCCATGGCGCGCGACAAAATCCGGGCTGGCAACGACCAGCCGCTGCACCATGCCGATGGGGCGTGCCACCAGGGTCGAATCATCGAGCGGGCCGATACGGATGCCGACGTCGATCCCCTCCTCCAGCAAATTCGCCACCCGATCGAGCAACAACAAGCGGCATTGCATGGCCGGGTGCGCGACCAGAAAGCGCTGAATGGCCGGTGCCACATGCATCTGGCCGAACAGCACCGATGCCGTCACCGTGATCAGACCACTCGCCTGTGCGCGCCGGTCCTGCAGGCGATGCTCGGCGCCGTCGACTGCGGCCAGGATGTCGCGGCAGCTTTCCAGGTAAGCCTGCCCCTCCTCGGTCAGCGCCAGCCGGCGGGTGGTGCGATTGAGCAGCCGCACACCGAGGTGGTCCTCCAACTGCGCCAGCGTGCGCACCATCACCGGCAGCGACGAAGCAAGCGCCCGCGCCGCAGCAGTCAGGCTGCCGTGCTCGATGATGGCAACGAAGGTCTGCATCGCGCGCAGCTTGTCCATGGCAGCGCCTCGCTGGTTAGCCTTGGGTGGCCACCATGATTGATCCACATAATGGATCAGTCAAATCGAAAATCGCATATTTATTCCGCAATAGAATCTATCCAGAATGCATCAAACACATTGCCTCCTGGAGAACACCATGCCCGTCTCGCAGCCGCAACACCCCATCCGCCTGTACCGCTATCGCCTCTCAGGGCACAGCCATCGCATCGAGCTGATGTTGTCGCTGCTGCAACTGCCCTATGAAACGATCGACATCGACCTCGCCGGTGGCGAGCACAAGCAACCGGCCTTCCTTGCGCTCAATCGCTTCGGCCAGGTGCCGGTGATCGACGACAACGGCACCGTGCTCGCCGATTCCAACGCCATCCTGGTCTACCTCGCGCATCGCTACGATGACGGTCGCTGGCTGCCGTACGATGCCGTTGGTGCAGCGCAAGTGCAGCGCTGGCTCTCTGTAGCGGCAGGCCAGATCGCCACCGGCCCTGCCGCCGCACGCCGCGTCAACGTGTTCGGTGCCAAGCTCGACCTTGCCGAGCTCATCGCCCGCAGCCATGCACTGCTGGCGGTGATCGAGAGCGAGCTCGCACAGCACGACTTCCTCGCCGGCCCGAGCGCCACGCTGGCCGACATCGCCTGCTACAGCTATCTCGCACATGCGCCGGAAGGCGGCATTGCGCTGGCGGACTACCCGCGGCTGCGCGGTTGGCTCTCACGCGTCGAATCGTTGCCGGGCTTTGTTCCGATGGCTGCGACGCCCGTCGGCCTTGCCGCTTAGAGCAGATCACCATGGCCCTGCCCGGCTGGTCCCACCAGGCGTCCCCGTTCCACCCCGGAGAACAGACGGTGCAGCGCCGGGTCGGCGTGCGCGACAAGGTCGAGGCCATCGGCCGGCAGGTGGTGCGGGACTACATGCCCGAGCAGCACCGCAGCTTCTTTGCGCAACTGCCGATGCTGCTGCTCGGCGCGCTCGACGCAGACGGCCAGCCATGGGCGACGCTGCTGATGGGCGAACCGGGATTTACCCACTCCCCCGATCCACGCACGCTGCGCATCGCAGCAGAAACGGTCAGCGGCGATCCACTGCACGGCTGCCTGGGTGCGGGCGCGGCGGTCGGGCTGCTCGGCATCGAGCTGCAGACCCGCCGCCGCAACCGCATGAACGGCCGCATTGTCGCGCACGATGAATCCGGCCTGTCGATCGCCGTGCAGCACAGCTTTGGCAACTGCCCGCAATACATCCAGCAGCGCAATATCGAGCACGTTGGCTTGCCGGCGACCCTGCCGGCTGCGGAACACGCCACCACGCTCGATACGGCCGCCATCGTGCAGATCAGCGGAGCAGATACCTTTTTCATCGCCACCAGCGGCCAGCCGGCAGACGACGATACGCTGGGCCAGCATGGCTCAGACGTATCACACCGCGGTGGCAAGCCTGGCTTTGTGCGCATCGACGACGCGCAGACGCTGACCTGGCCGGATTTCCTCGGCAATTTCCATTTCAATACGCTGGGCAATCTCGAGATCAATCCGCGTGCCGGGTTGCTGTTTCCCGATTTCGCGCGCGGCGACCTGCTGTATATCGCCGGCCGTGCCGAGGTGATCTGGGATGGCGCGGAGCTCGCCGCCTTTACCGGCGCAGAGCGACTGGTGCGACTGCATGTCGAGCGGGTGATCCGGCTGCGCGAGCGCATGCCACTGCGCTGGGTCTTGCAGGCGTATTCACCGGTGCTCGATCACACCGGCGACTGGCAGGCGGTGGCGGGCGCCGTCGCGCTGGCCGTAGAAGCGAACGCCTACCGGCCATTGCAACTCATCAGGCGCGAGGCGGAAAGCGCCACGATCACTTCCTTCTATCTGCAGCCGGCCGATGACAAACCACTGGCTGGCTATCGCGCCGGCCAATTCCTGCCGATCCGTATCGATCACCCGGAGCTGGGGCGGCTGCATCGCACCTACACGCTGTCGCAGGCGCCCGATGGCCGCCACTACCGGATCTCGGTGAAGCGCGACGGCCGGGTATCGCAATACCTGCACGATACCTTGCAGCCCGGCACGCTGATCGACGCACAGGCGCCCCGCGGCGACTTCGTGCTCGACGCCGCCAGCAGCCGGCCGGTGTTGCTGCTCAGCGGTGGCGTGGGCATCACACCCATGCTGGCCCTACTCGACGCACTGGCGCCCCCCGCCGGCCCGCGCCACCGGCCACGCCCGGTGTGGTTCATCCATGCAGCACGCAACGGTGCGGAACATGCATTCGGCGCAGCGCTACGCCAGCGCACCGCCCTGCAGCCGCAGCTGAGGCTGCATGTACGCTACTCGCAGCCAGCACAGGGTGACACGCTGGGTGCCAGCCACGACAGCGTCGGCCGGATCGATGCCGACCTGCTGCGCAGCCTGCTGCCGCTCGACGATTACGATGTCTATCTATGCGGGCCAGACGCCTTCATGCGCCAGGTGTATTGGGTACTGCGCGGGCTCGGCATCCAGCGCCAGCGCATCCATTACGAGCGCTTTGCCCAGGGTGAGCCACTGGAAGCCGATCCGGATGGGCCAATCGCCGCATTGGCTCCGACCACACCCCAACCGGTAACGCTGGTGAAAAGCGGCAGGACCATCGCATGGCAACCGGGCGGCACGCTGCTGGAACTGGTGGAACAGCACGGCCTGAACCCGCCCTACAGCTGCCGTGGCGGCCTGTGCGGCAGCTGCAGCACCACTATATGGGAAGGTTCGGTCTGCTATCCGCAGACGCCAGCACATGCCATCACGCCAGGGCAGGCGCTGATCTGTTGCGCCATGCCCGCCGGACCACTGGCACTCGAGCTCTAGTTCGACACTAGCCGCGGCGCTTGATTTGCGCCGCCACCCAGGCGGAATCGACCGGTTTGCCTTCGATCTGCGCGATCACGCGCGCCAGGCTCTCGCGGGCCAGGCCCTCGGCATCCTGCGCCACCGAGGCGATCTTCAGCGGCAGGCAATCGAGCAAAGGATGATCATCGAAGGTCATCAGCCGTGGCGCATGGCCGAGCGCCCCTTGGGCGATCAGCTCGGCCAACACACCCTCGAGCAGCGTGATGGCGCCGGTGAACAGCGCCTGCGGATAGCGGCCATGTTCGGCCTGCCACTGCGCGATCAGCGCCTGGCCGGAACTGCGGCGGTAATCGCGCTGGCGCACGAAGTCGTCGGGCTCCGCCACCTGCGCGGCTGCCAGTGCAGCACGGTAGCCAGCCAGGCGATCACGGCTGGGCGACAGCTCGGATTGACCACCGAAATACACCACCTCGCGACTGCCCGCAGCCAGCGCCTCGCCGACCAGGGTCGTCACCGAGCCGGCGGCATCGGTGACCACGAAGGGGATGTCGCAATCGTCGACGCGGCGGTCGGCGAACACGACGGGCAGACGCGGCTTCCAGCGCAGGTAGCGCTCGGCCTCGTTGCTTGCCGGTACCACGATCAGGCCCTCGACCTGGCGCGCAACCAGTTGGGCGATGCCGTCGGTCTCCTGCTCGGGATCATCATCGCTGGTGACGATCAGCAGCTGGTAGCCGGCGGCGCGGCTCTGCGTTTCCAACGCCTGCGCGAGGCTGGCGTGGGCGTAGTTGACGAGCTCGGGCACCACGAGGCCCAGCGTGCCGCTTTTCTTGCTGCGCAGCGCCCGCGCCGATTGCGAGGGCTGGAAATGGTGCTCTGCCGCCACAGCCTGCACGCGCTCGATGGTGCCCTTGGCGATGCGGTAGCGCTCGGCATGGCCATTGAGCACCATGCTGGCCGTGGTGCGCGAAACGCCGGCAAGGCGGGCAATGTCATCGATGGTCAGGCGTTCGAACTGGCTCATGGCATCCGGTCGTGGCAAGCAAGGTGCGAAGTGTAAACCAAGGAAGGCGCAATCAGGGCAAACACCTATCCCGCTGTCCTGGTACTTCGCCAGCCCAAATGCACAGGGCCGGCAAGCCGGCCCTGTCTCAAGCGCTTATTGCTTCACCAGATCGAGTGGCACCGGGATGCTCTTGTCGACCGGCGCACCGTCGATCAGCTTCTTGGCGGCCTCGACCCCCATCTTGCCGATCAGCTCGGGCTTTTGCTGCACGGTCGCAGCCAGCGTGCCGGCCTTCACCGCCGCCACGGCATCCGGCGTGGCATCGAAGCCGACGATGACCACGTTCTTGAGGCCCGCCGCCTCGATTGCCTTTTGTGCGCCCAGCGCCATTTCGTCGTTGTGTGCAAACACGCCTTGCACGTTCTTGTTGCCCTGCAGGATGTTCTCCATCACCGACAGGCCCTTGGCGCGATCGAAATCGGCCGGCTGCTTGGCCACCAGCTTCACGTCCGCCTTGCCGTCTACCACCGAATGAAAACCCTGGCCACGCTCGCGCGCCGCGCTGGAGCCGGCAATGCCTTCGAGTTCAACGACGTTGCCCTTGCCACCGATCTTCTCCAGCAGGAACTCGGCTGCCATCTTGCCGCCAGCCACGTTGTCGGAGGCGATGTGCGCACTGACCTCGGCACCGTTCACGCTGCGATCGAGCGAGATCACCTTGATGCCGGCGGCAGTGGCCTGCTTCACCACATTGGCCACGGCATCCGAATCGGTCGGGTTGATCAGGATGACCTGCACCTTCTTCTGGATCAGATCCTCGACGCTGGCGATCTGCTTGGCCGGATCGTCCTGCGCATCGACGGCGATCAGCTTCACGCCCTGCGCGGTGGCCTCGGCCTGGGCACCATCGCGCAGTGCCACGAAGAACGGGTTGTTCAGTGTCGAGATCGACAGGCCGACGGTGGCTTCAGCCACAGCAGCCGGCGCGGCCGAGGCTTCCGGCGCAGCAGCGGTATCGGGTCCCTGCTTGGAGCAGGCGAGCAGGCCGACGGCCAGCAGGCAGGCGAACAGGGTGGAGATGGTGCGTTTCATGGTCGACTCCTCAGTCGCGTTTTGAAGCAGGCTCACGGCCCGTTTTGTCTGACCCTTGCGGATCGAGTGGTTGGCGAGCCCGCGATCAGCCGGCCCGCGCGATTCTGTTTATTTCTTGCCGGCGCGATCGAGCAGCACCGCGAGCAGGATGACGGCACCCTTGATCACCTGTTGGTAGAAGGACGAAACCCCCATCAGGTTGAGGCCGTTGTTGAGCACGCCGATCAGCAAGGCGCCGACCAGGGTGCCGAAGATCCAGCCGCGGCCACCGGCGAGGCTGGTGCCACCGAGCACCACCGCGGCGATGGCGTCGAGCTCGTAGCCCACGCCGGCAGTGGGCTGCGCCGAGTTAAGCCGCGAGGTGAGGATCACGCCGGCCATCGCGGCCATCGCGCCGGAGGCGGTGTACACCCAGATCTGCACCCGATCGGTCTTCACGCCGGAGAGGCGCGCGGCTTCCGGATTGCCGCCAGTGGCGTATACGTGGCGGCCGAACACCGTTTTCTTCAGCACAAACCAGAACAGCGCGAACATCACCAATGTCCACACCACCGGGATGGGCACGAGGCCGGCGAGGTAGCCGCCGCCCAGCATCGAGAAGAAATCGCTGGAGAAGCCGGTGATGGGGCTGCCATTGGACAGCACCAGCGAAACACCGCGCAGCACCGTCATCATGCCCAGCGTGGCGATAAAGGGCGCCACCTTGCCCTTGGCGACGACCAGACCATTCACCGAACCCATCAATGCACCAGCGAGGATGCCGGCCATGGTTGCCAGCATCGGGTCGTAGCCCGCCTTCATTAGCATTGCGGTCAGCACCGAGGAGACCGCCAGGATGGAGCCCACCGAGAGATCGATACCGCCCAAGAGGATTACCAGCGTCATGCCGAAGGCGATCAGCGCATTGATCGATACCTGGCGCATCACATTCATCAGGTTGCCGACGGTGAGGAAATCCGGGCTCATGAAGGCGAGGCCGACACAGACGACCAGCAGGGCAATGAAAGGCCCAAGTTTTTGCAACGTGGCTTTTTGTTGTGGGGTCATGATCGTTTTCCCGAATCAGAGGCCGCCAGTGGCGGCGGTCATGATTTCTTCCTGGTTGGTGGTCTTGGCGTCGAAGATGGCCGCCTGGCGGCCCTGGTGCATCACCAGGATGCGGTCGCTCATCGCTAGCACCTCGGGCAATTCGGACGACACCATCACGATGGCGGTACCGGCCGCGGCCAGGCGGTTGATGATGTGGTAGATCTCGGCCTTGCCGCCGACATCGACACCGCGGGTAGGCTCGTCGAGCAGCAGTACGCGCGGTGGCTTGGCCAGCCACTTGGCGAACACCACCTTCTGCTGGTTGCCGCCGGAGAGCGATTTCACGTCGAGCTCGGCATCGCGGGTGCGGATGCGCAGCTCTTGGATCAGTTGCTGCACCGCCTCGCTCTCGGCGCGGCCGTTCACCACGCCACCGCGGGCGTATTCGCCAAGGTGGACCAGCGTGGCGTTCTCGCGTACCGACAAGCCGAGCACCAAGCCCTGGCTTTTTCTATCCTCGGTGACGAAGCCGATGCCAGCGGCAATGGCCTCCCCCGGATCGCGTGGCGCCACCGGCTTGCCATCGAGCTCGACCCGCCCGCCGGTACTGCGGTTCACGCCGAACAGCGTCTTGAGGATTTCGCTGCGCCCTGCCCCCATCAATCCGGCCACGCCCAGCACTTCGCCCGCACGCACCTCGAAGCCGATGTGGCTGATATTGCCCTCGTCCGACAGATCGGCCACCTTGAGCCGCACCTCGCCCAGCGCCACATCCCGCGCCGGGAAACGCTCGCCCAGCTCGCGGCCGACCATCAATTTCACGATCTCGTCAAAGCCGGTTTCCGCGATCACACGCTCGCCAACAAAAGTACCGTCGCGCAGCACCGATATCTTGTCGCAGACCTTGAAGATCTCCTCCATCCGGTGCGATACGTAGACGATGGCCACGCCGCGCGCCTTCAGGTCCGCCATGATCTGGAACAGTGTCTCGATCTCGCGCTCGGTCAACGCGGCGGTCGGCTCGTCCATGATCAGCACCTGCGCGTTCAGCGACAGTGCCTTGGCGATTTCCACCAGCTGCTGCTGACCGATCGACAGCGTGCCGGCCTCGCGAGTGGGATCGATATGCCCGGCGCCGACCTTCTCCAGCCACACGCCGGCCTCGCGGCGCATCCGCGCGCCGTCGATCACACCCAGGCGGCGCGGCTCACGACCGAGGAACAGGTTCTCCATCACCGACAATTGCGGGATCAGGTTGAGTTCCTGGTGGATGATGGCGATGCCGAGTTCCTCCGCATCGCGCGTCGAACGGATCGTCACCGGCAGGCTATCGACGCTGATGTTGCCGGCATCCGCGCTATATACACCGCAGAGGATCTTCATCAGCGTGGACTTGCCAGCGCCGTTCTCGCCCATCAACGCATGGATTTCACCCCCCTCCACCGCGAAATCGACGCCTTCGAGCACCCGCACCGGGCCAAATGCCTTGCTGATGCCTGCCATGGTCACTTGCATGGTCGGCTCCTCAGAAAATCACGCCGGAATGCAGGATCACGTTGGCGTAGGGCGTGGCCTCGCCGGTGCGGATCACCGCGCGGGCACAGCGGCTCAGCTCCTTGAACTTCTCGTGGGCCACATAATCGACCTGCACGCCATCGCGGCTCAGCGTGGAAGCCCGGGCCGCGACGGCGCTGTTCTGCGTCAGCGCCTCGCTGGCGAACACCGCGCGCTCCACCTGCAGATCCGCCAGCACCGCATCCAGCACATGCAGGAACGCCGGATCGCCGACGGCGAGCGAGAGATCGATGCACTCCACGCCTTGCGGGATCGGCAGGCCGCAATCGGCGATCACCACGCAATCGGTATGACCCATGCCGGCCAGCACGCGGGCGATGTCGCGGTTCAGGATGCCCAGCTTTTTCATGACTGGCTCCCGAGGAAGGCATTGAGTTCGGCCAGCGTCGGCATGCCGCCCTGCGCCCCGGATCGCGTGACGGACAGCGCACCAGCCGCGCAACCGCGGCGCACCGCCTCGGCAAGGCCCAGCGGCCAGAACGCGACCAGCGCGCCGTTGAAGGTATCGCCGGCGCCGGTGGTATCCACCGGCTTGACTGGGAAACCCAGCTGGTGGCGCAGCACGCCGCCGGCATCGCTGAAATAGGCGCCCTCGCTGCCCTTGGTCATCGCCACCCGGCCCGGCAGGCGGGCCAGCAGGTCTTGCCAACGCGCGGCCGGTTCACCCAGCGCAGCGGCCAGTTCGTATTCATTCGGGGTGATCAGCGTGCATTGCGCCAGCAACGCGGGCGGCAACTGCGTGGCCGGCGCGGGATTCAGCACGAACGGCTTGCCATGGCGAGCAGCCAGCATGGCGGCGTGCTCCACGGTGGCCAGCGGCACTTCCAGCTGCGCCAGCACCACGTCGGCTTCGGCGAACGCGGCCTCGACCGCATTTAGATCGCTGGGCGACAACGCCGCGTTGGCGCCCGGCACCACGATGATGGCATTGTCGGCGTTGCACACGGTGATCGCCGCCACGCCGGTGGCCACGCCCGGTGTTTCCGTCACCCAGCGGGTGGCAATGCCTTCGGCAGCCAACCCTGCCTTGAGCTCGCGGCCGAACGCATCGTCGCCCACCCGTCCTAGCATGGTGACTTCCGCCCCCAACCGTGCCGCCGCCACCGCCTGGTTCGCGCCCTTGCCGCCGGCATGCGTGGCAAAGCCCTGCCCGAACAAGGTTTCCCCCAGCCGCGGAAACGTGCCTGTTTCCACCACCAGATCCATATTGATGCTGCCCACCACCAAGACCCTGGACATCGGGGCTCTCCTGTCTCACCGGTTGACGCATGCACCAACCTGGTTCAAACCCGCTGATTAAGATTAAGCTAAATCGTAATCAGCAACTTGTTGAACGCTTTATAGCAGAGCGATGTAGTAATTGGGAAGACCACTACAGGTTATGCCTTAGCACCCTGCCCGTGCTCAGGCAGGCTCAATGCATTCCTACGGCATACGTGGCGCTTGGTTAAAAATCAATGGAATCAGATTGTTGAAGCTGACTGGGTGTGGATTTCGACGAGCGGTGAAACATGATCTGCCGTTTGTCGCACCGGCAATGCGCCTTGCCATTCCGGTGCATTGCGCACCGCGAAAACCCGGTGCCGCTAGCGTGCCCGTCAACAGCGCGCAGCGCTTGGCAAGCCGGGCGGGCTCACGTATAGTTCCGCCTCTTCCCGGAGAGATGGATGAGTGGTTTAAGTCGCACGCCTGGAAAGCGTGTATAGGTTAATAGCCTATCCGGGGTTCGAATCCCCGTCTCTCCGCCAAGAATGCATCGAAAAAGCCCTGATTCTTCAGGGCTTTTTTGTTTTGCTACGTCGCAAAGATAACTGCGCGCTGCTGTCCTCTTCGCGAGCGGTACAGCGACTAAACATCCGTCAGGCACCGGCAGTGGTATCGAAGCACTATGCACGCCATCAAGATGCATTTCGCTTGAGGCGCCACGCATCCAGCATCAAGGCACCCGCGCGACGGCAAATTGACCGATCCGGCTGGCAAGCGGGCCGGACAGCCGCTAAGGTCAAGGCTCCCCGTTACAGGATGGCACGATGAATATCTATTTCTCGGCGGGAGGCCGGTTCGATTTCGACCGCAATGGCGTGATGTTCGTGGCGCTGGTCGACGGTCAACCGATACAGTGCCTGGTGTCGGAAGAGGCACTGCAGAATCACTTCGATGCCATGGGCGGCGCGGATGACCATGAGCATGCGTTCGAGATCCATCACGAAGAGATCGTCACTGCAGCGGAAAGCAAGATCCTGCAGGGCTACCCGGAGCCGATCCTCCTGACCAGCGCCGATTTCTGATGGCTGGGCACGGGCTCACCGCCTGGGCGCTGCCCAAATGTAAAACCCCGCCGAAGCGGGGTTTTACATTTGATTGATACGCACAATGGCAGGGCTAACCAAAGCAATGCCCCTGATCGATGACAGCATGCGCCATCTTGAAGCCGATGCTCTTGGCCTCCTCGCCCGATTCGAAACAATGACCCACCTTGGTGATGGGTGGCAGCGCAAGCCCTGCGCTTTCCTTGCTCACGAAAACCACGGGCGCCCAACGCCCCGGCTCGGGGCTGCTGAGCCTCACCTCTATATCGCAATTTTTGTACGACGCGAACGTTGAATTGTCGGTGTTCATCACAGTTTTCCTCACGATAACGATACGATCCAATCGCGCTAATGCGCCGCTTTCATTGCTGCCTGGGCCTGGGCCACGGAATCGGCGAGCCTGGAGGTCTTCAGCGCCGAAAGATGCTCATGCGCATCGGCCAGCGCCAGCAAGGCCGTTGCCTTGGCAATCATGATCCGGTCACCGAGGCATCGCGCCCAAGCCAGCTTGGCATGCGCTTCCACCACCTTGCCATGCGCCTGGTTCAAGGCGGTTGCCGCGCGGTAGTACTGCGCCTGCAATCGGGCGACGGTGGCTTTGAGCACACCTTCTTTCCTGCCGGCATCGGCATAGGGCTGGCCATCCGCCAGCAGCTCCAGCACTCGCTCGGTTTCAAGTGCGAAGATATCGAGCTCCGAGTTCTCACATCTCATGATGAACCTCCGTCCATCTCGCTGCGCCGCTCTGGCACCGCGAACATGCTTTGAACACGTCCTGACTATAAGGCGGGCGCAGCCTGGCCGAATGTGCGAAATACCACGGTTTTTGGCGCGCGCCGTCTGATGCGACAGTCCGGCATCGCCAGTGCAAAACATCGAGTAGGCGTATCGCCATTGCGGTGCAGGACAAAACCTACGGCATGGCGATTCGTGGCACGGCAAAGCCGCGTGGAAAGTGGCAAGGCAGAGTCGGCAACGGCATGCCGTTGGCTGAATGTTTTGAATGGCCCAGCAACGCCGTAGCACGATCCCACAGCCAAGTAGGCAATACACCGACACCACTGGTGCGGAGCGCCGAGGACAAAACAGGAATCCGTGCCGCCGACAGCCGGCGTAATGCGCTTAGCAAATGAACTGGGGAGCAAAGCCGGGACCAATGCGCCGGCGGCTTCATCCACTTTGAGCCATCCCATTGCCGCGCTCATGGCCCATTCAGTCCATTGAACCGCTGGTCGCGATTCAACGGTCCCAATTCCATCGCAAGCTATCCCGCAACAATTATTCAGAATAAGGTTATTTTCTGAATTATTGAATCCAGTCATGTCATTCGTGAACACACTCACCATTGCGTGACACGCCAAGCCATTGAATAAATTCAATTTTCAATGCAGGCACCTTCATTTGGTGAAATCATTGCGCTATGAATTTGCAATCCCCCGCCCAAGCGATTGATAAATAACCCACGCTCGGGGGCGGGCTCCTTTGGGCGTGAGCCTGCATGCCTCCATGCACGCAGCGCCTGCTGTCATTCCAATAGCCCAGGAGGAGACCAATGAAATCTTCAAACCATGGCGCGGCGAAACATCGCCGCCTTGTTGCAGTACTCGGCGTTGCTGCCGCGATCTGGGCGCCTGTCGTACTAGCCGCCTTTCCCGCCTGGAGCGAGGGCAATACCTATCCGGTCGGCACGATGGTGACCTACAATGGGCTCACCTATCAGGCCACCGTGGCCCATACCGCCTACTTCGGCGCGAACTGGAACCCGGCCTCGACGCCGACGCTCTGGGCATTGATGAACGACCCACAGCCGAGCCCGACCCCACGGCCCACGCAGACACCCACTGCAACGCCGACCATGCCCCCCACCCCCACGCCGGAGCCGTGCACCCATAGCGCTCCTGCCTGGCAGGCCGGCAAGAACTATGTGTCGAATCAGTGCGTCACCACCCGCTACGGCAGCGACTACGAAACCTGCACCACCATCCACACGGCCATCTCGGCGCACCTATCCACCAGCAGCAACGCGCCTCGCAGCACCGGTGGCAGCAGCGTGTGGCGGTCTGCCGGCCTCGATCTGTGCGTGATGGTGCCGTTCTACCCGCCCCCCCCCACCAACACCCCGACGCCGACCGTCACGCCGACCAAGCAACCGATCACCCCGGCGCCCATATGCAATGCCATCTGGTCGAGCAGCACCGTGTATACCGCTGGGCAGAAAGTGACCTTCAATGGCACCAATTACGAAGCCAAATGGTGGACGCAGGGCGACAACCCGGGCCAGTCCGGCGAATGGGGCGTATGGAAGCCGCTCGGGCCGTGCGGCGTCACGCCGATCCCGATAAACCAGTTCCCCAGGGTGGCATTGACGCGGCCCGCCGCGAACGGCGACGACCTCAGCCCTGGCGGCGATGTGTACTGGCCAACCACCTTGTCTGCCGATGCCAGCGATCTGGATGGCCGGGTGGTCAAGGTGGAGTTCTTCATCGACGGCAGGTCGGTGGGTGTCGATACCGATCCACCGTTCTCGGTGCAGGCCGACGCATACAGGAGCGGCCAGGCCTACGCGGTGGCAACCGATGATCGCGGCGCGCAGACCCAGAGCGCCACGGTAAGCTTCATCTGGCAGCTCAAAGGCCCGCCCACCCCGATACCGGTGACACCGACTCCACCGCACATCACCGCGGCCACGATCACCACGTGGAAGAATGGCGCCACCGCTGCCTACACCATGGTGCACGACGATTACTGCGCGGGGGACATCACCACGGGCTTCAACCAGGTGGTCGATCCGGCACTGATCGAGCGTGGATTGGTGGCGACCTTTGCCGCCATCACCGGCTGGTGCTCGCCGGAGCAGTGGACGGCAGCCAAGACGCTGATCGGCCATGGCCACGAGATCGCCAGCCATGGCCGCAACCATATCGTCAGCAGCGATCCGGCCTGGGACATGCGGGCAGAGCTCGTCCAGTCGCGCCAGGATATCGCCGACCATCTCGATGGTTACCAGGCGAGCTACTTCGTCTGGCCGCAGGATACGGCGACGCAGACCGCACTGGCGCTGCTCAGCAGCACGCCCGGTTACCTGGGCGCGCGGGCGGCCAACCGGGACCTTGGCAACGGCACCATCGAGTATGGCAAGGCGGCCGGCGTGAACCCATCATGGTTCGGCCCCACCTTCCATGTGCTGTGGGATGTGTTCACCAATGCCGGCGAATTCTCGATCTACCCCGGTGGCGGCGAGATCCTGAACCAGCACGTGGATGCCGCAATTCAGCAGAGCGGCTGGTCGACCCGCACCATGCACGGCGTCGGCAGTGGCGGCTGGGAGCCGGTGCCGCTGACGCGCTATCTGGCGCACCTCGACTACGTCAAGGCCAAGGTCGACGCCAACCAGCTGTGGGTGGCCACCGCTTCGGATGTGGTGAAGTACCGTATGGCCCGGGATGCATGCGTGCCCGCACTGCAGTCGGATCGCCTGGGCCTGGCCTTCCCGGCTGCGGATGCCGGATGCCAGAAGTACGCGACGCCGCTGACGCTGGAACTCACGGTCGACAGCACCTCACCGGTGCTGTTCAAGCAGGCTGGCCAGTTACTGGTGGCCGTGCCGCGCGGTGGCAACACCTATCGCGTCACCGCCTCGCCACTGGCCGGGAGCATTACCGTCAGCGCGCAGTGATCGGCCCCGTCGGCATGCAGCACCGCCCGAGGCCAGCTCGGGCTCCTTCGACACCCCTGCCCAGGCAGGGGTGTTTTTCGTCGCGGGCGCGCAATGCCGTAGCGTCATCCATCGGCAAGATACGTGGCTGAACCGAGCGCACTACACCGCCGGGAACTCCGGCAATAGGCGGCGTGGGCTGCCCTGCCGTCACAGCCGTTCATCGATTGCGCGCTGTCCATGTAACTGTTGCCAGGAATGAGTCGCTAGGCTGGAGGTCTTCCTCTGCGTTTTGTTTTCTGCGGCCTTGGATCCCTGCCTAGGCAAGCGCCGCAGCCCGATCGAGTTGGCGGCAGCGTCGCCGATCGGGTTGCCGTTCCCCAGGG
Source organism: Chitinolyticbacter meiyuanensis (assembly GCF_008033135.1). Lineage (NCBI taxonomy): Bacteria > Pseudomonadati > Pseudomonadota > Betaproteobacteria > Neisseriales > Chitinibacteraceae > Chitinolyticbacter > Chitinolyticbacter meiyuanensis. The sequence goes on along the minus strand of NZ_CP041335.1, from coordinate 2,050,277 downwards.
AACCGGGCCGCGAGGAGCCGCCGTGCCACCCAAGCTGGTTTCCCGCGTGCGCCCAGGCCAGTTGCGTATCTGGCGCACCCTGTTCACCCGCCAGGGCAATGTGCTGCAGCAATGCGTGCTGCCGCTGCTGCTGGCCATCCCGCTGCTGCCGGCACACGGTGCGGACAGCGCCCAACCCCGCTATATCAAGGCCTTGTCGCTGTCGGCCGACAGCACGACCTCCGTGCTGCTGCCTCGGGGCAGCGCCGAGGCGCCCTTCGTCGATGCCACCATTGTCGATGTGCAGCCGGCCGAAGCCGGCATGGCCACGCTCAGCGCGCGCCAGCCGGACCAGGCCGTCAACGCGGCTCCGCAACCTCGTCACTTTGCGCTCGCTTTTGCCGCCACCCGTGGCTTCGCCGGTGTCGCCGTGGTGACCTGTGCAATGCGTGATGCAGCCGGGGCGGTGTCGATGGTGGAACTGGAGATCGACGTCGATACGCGACGCGATCCGGCGCTGGACTCCGACGCGCCCGCGCTGATCTCCGCGCAAAGCCGGCTGGCACAGCGCTTTGCCAGCACCCAGCTCGGCAATGTCGGCCCGCGCCTGCCACGGCTGCATCGCCCGGAAACCACGCGCAACACCGGGCAGCTCAAGCTGCGCGTCAACGGCAGTACGGTGCCGCTACGCGAGCAGCGCGCGCTGGAAGGCTTGGCGGACCAGTTGCCAGGCGCCACCCTGTGGAGCACCGGCACGCTGTACGTCGATACCCAGGACAACCGCGTCGACGTCAGCACCGGCGGGCTCACCGTGGGCAGTGACTACCTGATCAACCGCTTCCTCACCGCCGGCATCGGCCTGGGCTATGGCTACGGCAGCAACGAGGTCGGGTTCGGTAGTACCGAGCGGGCGCAATACGCCTCGGCCACGCTTTACGGCAGCCTGCGGCCGTGGCAATCGCTCTACCTCGATGCGATACTGGGCTATGGCGACATGCGCTTCGATCCGCGCCGGCTGCGCGACGAGGATGGCGAGCTGGCGCAATCGCAGCGCCAGGGCGGGCAGGCTTTCGGTTCGCTGGCCATCGGCTACGACTACCACCTGGATGGGCTGCGCATCAGCCCCTATGGCCGGCTGGAGCTGGTACGCACCCAGCTTGATCGCTACAGCGAGGGGGCCGAAGCCATCGGTGCGCTCGATATCGCGGAACAGGACCTCGACAAGCGCAGTGGCAGCATGGGCGTTTACATCGATGGCCCGCTGTCTTGGGGGATGGGTACGCTCACGCCGTTCTTCACCATGGAATACCAGTACTGGCGCCAACAGCGGGATGACGCGCTGCTGCGCTATGCCGACCTTGCCAACAGCCCCACCTACCGCATCGCCTACGACCCCAATCGCGGCACGCAGACCTCGTACGGCCTGGGCTTCGACTGGGCGCTCCCCGCCGACATGGCGTTCGGCCTGCGCTACGACTACATCGCCGGCGACGAGCAAAGCGGCCGGGGCACACTGACGGCGCGCAAGCGCTTCTAGCGCCGAATTGGCATCGTTGGCGCAAAGGCCGCGCGCTGCGGCGCTCGCCTTCCCATCCATGGCGTGACATGGCCCGTGCCAGGCGCTCTCCTCAGCGCAACACCACCGCAAATTCGTCGAGCTGGGTGATCGCCGTGTTCCAGCCATCGAAGAAACCGAGCTCCTCGTGGCGCTGGCAGGTCGCCTCGTCCGGATGCATCACCGTGGCCGTGTAGCGGCAACCATCGCCTTCGTCGGCCATGGTGATGATGGCGGTAAAACCCAGCCACGGCGTGTTCGGGCGCCAGTCCGCGGTCAGCATCGAGGTAAACACCAGCCGCTGCTGCGGCACCACCTCGAGGAAACTGCCGGGGTTGTCGCTGGTGCCGCCATCCGGCCCCTGCATGAAGGTATGAAAGGCGCCGCCGGGGCGCAGGTCGAACGCACGCACCTCGGTGGTCCAGGGCTTGGGGCACCACCACTGCTTGAGCAGTTCGGGCTCGGTCCATGCCCGCCACAAGGTGGCACGCGGTGCACGCAGCAGTCGGGAAATGACCAGATCGCGGGATGAGGTGTGTTGTGACATGGGTCTACTCCTGTTGATGGAGGCGTTCGACGAATTCGACCATGCGGTCCGATCGGGCTTCCCACATGGCGCGCTGCTCGGCAATCCATTGCTCGGCCTGCGACAACCTTTCCGGCACCAGCTCGCAGGTGCGGGTGCGTCCCAGCTTGTGCGTCCGGATCAGGCCGCTGCGCTCCAGCACCGTGAGATGCTTCATGAAGGAAGGCAGGGCCATGCCAAACGGTTCGGCCAGGCGTGAAACGGTCTGCGCACCGGCCCCCAGCGCAGCAATGATCGCGCAACGGGTCGGATCGGCCAGCGCGTGGAACACCACGCTGACCGGAGCACAATAGTTATCCATATGGCTAACTATATGCTGTGCCCAACCAGAACTCAACAGCGATTCGCCGATGCAGGGCCCTGCGGCCGCCGCCAGCCAAGCGCGCTCATCCCGTTGCGGAACATTAAAAAGGCCGACACCCCGGATTGGAGTGTCGGCCTTGGCCGGCGGGGAGACATGCCCCTCGATTCGCCGTCAATCAAACGGTCTGCGATGCCACCGGCTGCAACGCGCCCTCCAGCGCCGTCGGCGCGGGCGAGCTCCACAGTGCACGGACCACCTGAGCCGCGAACAGCACCGCGCCACCGATGAACACGATGTCGCCACCGGTGCGCAGCCAACGCAGCGTCTGCAACAGCGGCTGCTGCAGAAACGCTTCGCTGCGGGCATACCACAGCCCTTCGCGCACGCTGGCGATGAACTGGATGATGCCGATCGGCAACAGGCTGGTCGCGATCATCAGCACCAGGCCGGCGTTGAGCGACCAGAACGCCGTCGCCATCCAGCGGTTGTCGAGCGCGAAGCCGGGGCGCACGTAGCGCAGCACCAGCAGGGTGAAGCCCAGCGCCAGGAAGCCATATACCCCGAACAGCGCGGCGTGGGCGTGCACCGGCGTGGTGTTCAGCCCCTGCACGTAGTAGAGCGAGATCGGCGGGTTGATCATGAAGCCGAATACGCCGGCGCCCAGCATGTTCCAGAACGCCACCGCGACGAAGCACATCAGCGGCCAGCGCAGTTGCGCCATCCACGGCGCGCGGTGCTTGAGGCGCCAGTTCTCCCAGGCCTCGTGGCCGAGCACGATCAGCGGCACCACTTCCAGCGCGCTAAAGCTGGCGCCCACCGCCATCACCGGCGTGGTGGTGCCGGCGAAATACAGGTGGTGGAAGGTGCCGGGAATGCCGCCCAGCATAAACAGCGACGCCGACGCCAGGCTAGCCGCCGTGGCCATCGGCCGCGACACCAGGCCCATGGTGGCGAAGATGAAAGCCAGCGCCGTGGTGGCGAACACCTCGAAGAAGCCTTCCACCCACAGGTGGACGATCCACCAGCGCCAGTACTCCATGATCGACAGGCTGGTGCGTTCGCCGTAGAAGAAACCGGCGCCGTAGAACAGGCCGATCGCCACCACCGACGCGGTCAACAGCGCCAGCAGGTTCTTGTCGCCGCCCGGTTGGCGCAGGGCCGGCACGATACCGCGCAGCATCAGGCCCAGCCACAGCAACAGGCCGATGAACTTGGCGATCTGCCACAGCCGGCCCAGGTCGACGTATTCGTAGCCCTGGTGGCCCAGCCAGAAGTTGAGGTTGGCCGGCATCACCTGGCGGATGGCGAGGTAATTGCCGATGAACGAACCGACCACCACCAGCACCAGCGCCCAGAACAGCACATCGACGCCCAGCTTCTGGTATTTGGGATCGCGCCCGCCGTTGATCAGCGGCACCAGGAACAGGCCGGCGGCGAGAAAACCGGTGGCGATCCAGAACAGCGCGCTCTGGATATGCCAAGTGCGGGTGAGCGAGTACGGGAACCACTGCGACACGTCGATCCCGTAGAACTGCTGGCCTTCCACCGTGTAGTGCGCGGTGAAGCCGCCGAGCAACACCTGGAACACGAACAGCGCCACCACCAGCAACAGGTATTTGCCGAGCGCGCGTTGCGACGGCGTGAGCGGCACGGCGGCGAGCGGATCGGTACGCGGCGCAGCTTCCTCCGCTTCATCGTGCCGGCGCAGGAAGGCCCAGCCCCACACCAGGAAGCCGATACCGGCGAGCAGCACCACCACGCTGACGATGGACCACACCACGTTCTCGGCGCTGGGCTGGTTGCCGATCAGGGGCTCGTGCGGCCAGTTGTTGGTGTAGGTCACCTCACGGCCCGGCCGCTCGGTGGCGGCCGCCCAGGCAGTCCAGAAGAAGAAGCGGCTCAACGCCACGCGGCGCTCCGCGCTTGGCAGCGTGTTCTCCTTCATCGCGAAGCTTTGGCGGCTACGCTGCAATGCCGGGGCATCCGAGAACAGTTGATCGTAGTAGGCGGCAGTCTGCTGCATCGCCGCCGCGCGCCTTGGCGACACCACGAGTTTGCCGGCGGCATCGGTACGGTTGCCGCGATACTCCTGCTGCAACGCGGCGCGCAGCCCGGCCTGCTGCGACACATTGAGCGCGGCGTACGGCTGGCGGTATTCCTGCTGCGCCGCCAGTTCCAGCCAGGCGACGAGCTCGCGGTGCAGCCAGTCGGCAGTCCAGTCCGGTGCCTGATAGGCGCCGTGCCCCCAGATCGAGCCCAACTGCATGCCACCGACCGATTGCCAGGCGGTCTGGCCGTCGAGGATATCGTCGGCGGTGAACAGCACGGCACCAGCGGCAGTCTGCACCTGTTGCGGGATGGGTGGTGCGTGGCGGTATACCTCGCGACCGAAGTAACCAAGCAGGCCGAACATCACGGCCACGACGGCGATCAGGATGAACCAGTGTTTGCGGTAGGGACCCATGGTATGGCCTCGTCGGTGGGGTGGCGGTCAGGCCTGCGCGTTGGCAACGAACAGCACGTTGTTTTCCAGGTGGATGTGCTGCATCAGATCCTGCTTGAGCTGCGCAGCGCCGGCGTAGAGCGCGCGCCAGGTGTTGCAGCCATCGGCAGGGGGCGTGAAGTCGTGGGTCAGCCGCTCCAGCTCCTGCAAGGCCTCGCCGTGCTGGTCATGCTCGAAGCGCATCATCGAGATCGGCCCCGGTACCTGCCCCGGCCCGACCTGGCGCAGCATGGGGAACAGGATCTGTTCCTCCTTTTGCATGTGGCTTTCCAGCTCCTGCAGCATGCTGGTGAAGAAGTCCGCCAAGCCCAGCGGGCAGTCGGCGCGATCGCCGTGCACCTGCTCCACGCGCCGCGCCAGCCGGATTAGCTCGGGCAGCTGCTCGCGATGGCGCTCGTGAAAGCGCTGCAGGATGTGGTCAATCAGCCGCTCACGCGACACCTCGCGCCAATCAGTGCCACCCTGATTGCTGTCGGCAAGCTGCTGCAGCGCGTCGGCCAATGCCTCCGGATCGAGCCGGCGGCGCTCGGCAGCCTCGCGCAGCGATTTGCCGCCGCCGCAGCAGAAATCAAGCTTGTTGCGATGGAACAGCGCCGTGGCGCCGGGAATGTCACACGCGATCTGGCCTATGGGGCGTTCGAGCAGGTTCATGCTGGTCTCCTTGAATGATGCGTCATTCAATGCAACAGCCATGCCACTGCTAAATCCCAATAAAATTGCGCCCTGTAGCTTGGACATGGTTAAAATAACCCAATCCAATCAGGGTAAATACAACCCAAAAAGGGTATAAAACACCATGATCGAAATCGGACTGCTTGCCGACTTGGGTGTCGACCTGCCGCAGCCAGTGCGGCTGCAACGGCTGCTCGCCGGTATCCGCGCACAGTTCGGCTGCCAGGCGATCGGCCTGCTGCGGCTGGATGGCGACGCGCTCTACCCGCTGGCAGTGGAAGGCCTCGGTGAGGAAGTGCTGGGGCGTCGCTTCGTCGTGTCGCAGCACCCGCGCCTCGCCGCCATCCTTGCCCAGCGCGAGCCGATCCGCTTCGAGCCGGGTAGCCCCCTGCCCGATCCCTACGACGGGCTTCTGGCCCACCTGCCCGGCGTGGCGCTGCCGGTGCACGACTGCATGGGCGTGCGCATCGATGTGGAAGGTGCGGTGTGGGGCGCACTGACACTGGATGCCTTCGACGGCTGCAGCTTCGCCGCCTCGGACATCGTCACGCTGCCGCATTACGCACTGCTGGCGGCGGCGGCGGCGCGCACCGGCCAGCTGGAGCAGTCGGTGCGGGCGCTGCGCCAGAGCGCCGGCACCCCGGCTGGCGAGCGGCTCGGCGGCCAGCACGAGCTGGTCGGCCGCCATCCGCAGTGGCTGGCCATGCTGCACGAGCTCGACATTGCCGCCGTCTCCGATCTGCCGGTGCTGCTGCTGGGCGAAACCGGCTCGGGCAAGGAACTGCTGGCGCACCGTGTACATCAGGCCTCGCCACGGCATGGCAAGCCGCTGGTGCACGTCAACTGCGCCGCGCTGCCCGAGGCCCTGGCCGAGGACGAGCTATTCGGCCACGCCAAGGGGGCTTTCTCCGGCGCCCACGCCGAGCGTGCCGGCCGCATCGAAGCGGCGCACGGCGGCACGCTGTTCCTCGACGAGGTGGGCGAGCTGCCGCTGACGCTGCAGGCCAAGCTGCTGCGCACGCTGCAGAACGGCGAGATCCAGCGTCTGGGCGAGGATAGACCGCGCCGGGTGGATGTACGCATCGTGTCCGCGACCAACCGCAACCTGCAGCAAGCGGTGCGGGAGGGCCGCTTTCGCGCCGACCTCTATCACCGGCTCTCGGTCTACCCGGTGCCGGTGCCGCCGCTGCGCGAGCGCGGCAACGACGTGCTGCTGCTGGCCGGGCGCTTTCTCGAGATCAACCGTGCGCGGTTGGGCCTGCGCAGCCTGCGGCTGAGCCCGGATGCCGAGCTGGCGCTGCTGGGCTATGCCTGGCCCGGCAATGTGCGCGAGCTGGAACACGTGATCAGCCGCGCCGCGATCCGCCTGTTGGGGCGCGGCGCCAGCCGGCACGAGCTGGCAGCGCTCGATGCAAGCACGCTGGATCTGGCTCCCCTGCCCTCGACCACGCCGGATGCCGCGGCCACGCCGGCCCCCGTTGTCGCTGGGCGCAGCTGGCGAGCGGCAGTGGAGGATTTCGAGCGCAGCCTGCTGCAGGCGACGCTGGACCAGGCGCAGGGCAACTGGGCTGCGGCGGCGCGCACGCTGGAACTGGACGCCAGCAACCTGCACAAACTGGCACGACGGCTGGGGCTGAAAGGCTGAGCCATGCCCCTGCAATACGCTCCGCCCACCATGTCCGGATCATGCAGCGCGCGAACACAATCGTAGTAGCAACCCCGGCCGGACTGCGCGCAGCGCGCTCGCGATCCGTTTAAGATTCCCCCACACCAACACATCCTTCGCAGACAGGAGCACATCACCATGAAATCACGCGCAGCCGTCGCCTTCGGTCCGGGCAAGCCGCTGGAAATCGTCGAGATCGACGTCGCGCCCCCGCAGAAGGGCGAAGTGCTGCTGAAGATCACCCATACCGGCGTCTGCCACACCGACGCGTTCACGCTGTCCGGCGATGACCCCGAAGGCATCTTCCCGGCAGTGCTGGGCCATGAGGGCGCCGGCATCGTGATCGAGGTCGGCGAAGGCGTTACCAGCGTGGCACCGGGCGACCATGTGATTCCGCTCTACACGGCAGAATGCCGCGAATGCGAGTTCTGCACATCCGGCAAGACCAACCTGTGCGTGGCCGTGCGCGCCACCCAGGGCAAGGGCCTGATGCCGGACGGCACCACGCGCTTCAGCTACAACGGCCAGCCGGTCTACCACTACATGGGTTGCTCGACGTTCAGCGAATACACGGTCGTGGCCGAGGTATCCCTCGCCAAGATCAATCCGGATGCCAACCCGGAGCACGTCTGCCTGCTCGGCTGCGGCGTCACCACCGGCATTGGTGCCGTGCACAACACGGCCAAGGTACAGGCGGGCGACAGCGTTGCAGTGTTCGGCCTGGGCGGGATCGGTTTGGCCGTGGTCCAGGGCGCCAAGCAAGCCCAAGCCGGGCGCATCATCGCCATCGATACCAACCCCGCGAAGTTCGAACTGGCCAGGCAGTTCGGCGCCACCGACTGCGTCAACCCGCAGGACCACGACAAGCCGATCCAGCAAGTGATCGTGGAAATGACCGGCTGGGGGGTCGATCACTCGTTCGAATGCATCGGCAACGTCAATGTGATGCGTGCAGCACTGGAATGCGCGCACCGCGGCTGGGGTCAGAGCGTGATCATCGGCGTGGCGGGTGCCGGCCAGGAAATCAGCACCCGGCCGTTTCAGCTGGTCACCGGACGCCGCTGGCTGGGTACCGCCTTCGGCGGGGTAAAGGGCCGCTCGCAATTGCCAGGCATGGTGGAGGACGCCATGAAGGGCGATATCCAGCTGGCCCCCTTCGTCACCCACACCATGGGCCTGGACGCGATCAATGACGCCTTCGACCTGATGCACGAAGGCAAATCCATCCGCACCGTGATCCACTTCTGATTTCGACCGGGGAAACCGCATGCAACAACTGGAACAGCACCAGTGTTTTGGCGGCAGCCAGCAAGTCTGGCAGCACGAATCGAACGTGCTGGGCGGCCCTGCCCGCTTTGCCATCTACCTGCCGCCGCAGTCCGAGAGCGGCCCAGTGCCGGTGCTGTATTGGCTGTCCGGCCTCACTTGCACCGAGCAGAACTTCATCACCAAGGCCGGTGCGCAGCGTTATGCCGCCGAACACGGCATCGCCATCGTCGCGCCGGATACCAGCCCGCGCGGCGACAACGTGCCCAACGACCCAGGCTACGATCTGGGCCAGGGGGCGGGTTTCTACATCAACGCCACGCAAGCGCCATGGGCCACGCACTACCGGATGTACGACTACGTGGTGCATGAGCTGCCGGCGCTGATCGAAGCACATTTCCCGGTCAGCGCCGCACGCGGCATCAGCGGGCACTCGATGGGCGGGCATGGCGCGCTGGTGATTGCGCTGCGCAATCCGGGGCGCTATCGCAGCGTCTCGGCGTTCTCGCCCATCGTCTCCCCCAGCCAGGTGTCTTGGGGCCAGAAGGCATTTGCGGCCTACCTGGGCGACGACACCGCGAGCTGGCACGCCTACGACACCGTTGCCCTTATCCCAGCGGCCGCCGAGCGCCTGCCGCTGCTCATCGATCAAGGCGAGGCAGATGAATTCCTCGACACGCAATTGCAACCGCAACGGCTGCAATCCGCCTGCGAAAAGGCCGGTCACCCGCTGCAACTGCGCCGCCACGCGGGATACGACCACAGTTACTACTTCATCGCGAGCTTGATCGGCGAGCACCTGGCCCATCACGCGACGGCGCTGCACGCGCCTGCCTGAATCTGGAAAAAAAAAGAAGCCCTCGACCGCAGGGACGAGGGCTGGAGACATCACAAACGTGGCAGGGGGGTGCCACGGAACTCACTCTAGGCCCGTCGCGGTACATCATGAGTGTGAAAACTACCGCATCAACAGGCACGGCAAAAAAAAGCCCGGTCAGAGCCGGGCGAGAAGAGACAGGCGGTTTGCGGCGCTGCGCCGCATGCACAATCTAAAGCCGCCAGGCGCGGCGGCGAGTGTGCGGATTACCAAGTTGGCCGAAGACGGAAACCGCATTTCCCGGCAAAGCCAAACGGGCGACCAATGCAGGTCACCCGTTACGGTTGAAGCCATGGAAACGCTGCAGGCAAAGGCGCATACGGCGCGAACCGGACATCGCCCTCCCCGCAGCCTCCTTCAGAAGAACAGCCAGACCAGCAGCAGTATCGAAGCCGGTACGCCCAGCAGCCAGGCGATCAGGTACTTGCCCATGTGCAGCCCTCCTCTCGTCGATGACGAAGCCAGCGTAGCCTGCCGCCAACCGCAGCCGCTGTCGGCTGGGCGCGGTTTCGGCTGTCGGCATTCGCCCACCTGCCAGCCGGCACGCTATGTGCTCAGCGAACGGTGTCGCCGGCAGCCCGCCGGCCTGCAGGAGCACAGCGATGGCCAGGCCAAAGGATGAGGAACGCGTAGTCGATGCCAATGATCCGGATTTCGATCCCGCGCTGCGGGAACCGAATGCACCACTCGATCAACAGATAGAACACATCGAGCGGCGCGATACCCACAACGAAGCGCAGCTGCGTGATGCACCACTGGCAACACCGGATCGGGCACGGCAGCTGGAGAACGAAGGCGTGCCGTTGCCCGGTGACAAGGGCTACATCCCACACGGCGTCGATCCCGCCACCGCCCCCGATCGCCACGACGAAGAGCGTGGCCTCTGATTTTCCTTCCCTACCTTTCCATCCATAGGAGTCCCGATGGTCCAGTTCGACCGCGCTGAACGTTTCTTCGACACGCTGTTTCAACGTATCGCCAACTACGGCGTCGATGTCGCCACCGCCCTGCTGATCTTCATGGTCGGCTGGTGGCTGGCCGGTCGGCTGGCCCGCTGGGTCGAGCAGTTGATCGTGCGCGCCGGCGGCGAGGCCACTGCGGCACCGCTGATCGGCGCCGCGCTGATGTGGGCGGTGCGCATCCTCACCGCGGTGATGGTGCTCGGCAAGTTGGGGGTGCAGACCACCAGCATCGTGGCCGCGCTCGGTGCCGCCGGCCTTGCCATCGGCCTTGCCCTGCAGGGCACGCTGCAGAACATCGCGGCCGGCTTGATGCTGCTGCTGTTGCGCCCGTTCCGCGTCGGCGACTACATCGAGGGCACCGGCGTGGTGGCCGGCACCATCTCGGAAGTGGGGCTGTTCACCACCCGTCTTGTCAAACAGGACGGCAGTGCGCTGTTCGTACCCAACAGCCAGCTCTGGTCCAACGCGGTCACCAACTACAGCAGCAATGCCAGCCGGCGCATCGAGATCAGCTTCAACATCACCACGGCGCAGATCGAACGCGGCCTGGCACTGGCACGTGACATCGTCACCGCGCAGCCGCAGGTGCTGTCCGAGCCCGCGCCGCAGGTCAGCATTTCCGACTACACCGACGGCGGCGCCAAGCTCGCCGTCACCGCCTGGACCAGCACCGCCCACTACCCGGAGGTACGGGCGGCGCTGCTGCAGCGGCTGCGGCCGGGCATCGAGGCCGCGCTGGCGCCCAGTGCCAGCTGAACGACATCATCGTCTAGCGAGGAGAACGCCATGAAACACCAGCAGAGCCACAAGGATGAATACGGCCCGGCACCGCCGCGCGAGGCCATTGCAGAGGCCGGCGAGGACGGCACCGAACCGGCAGCGGGCCAGGCGGACAACAATGTGCCGCTCTCGGCCTCGCTACGGCAGGACAATCAGGATTACGTGCGTCATTTCTTCGGGCTGGATCGCTATCGCCAGTGGCTCACCAAGGCGCGCCGCCAGCACCGCGCGGATACGCCCGGCCTGCAGCCGTCCAGCGAGGCGGCAGGCCAGCCGGCGCCGGCGGATCAGTCCGGTCAGAAGTAAGGCACGTCCTTCGGCGGATCGAGCGGCTGCGGATCGTGCGGTTCTTCCGGTTCCGGCGGCTCGGCCGGGATCGGTGGATCATGCTTGGGCTCGGGCTTGTTGTTCGGGTCTTGCGGCGTGGGCCGCACGTCCGGGCCCGGATCACGCTGGGGCACGGGGGACGGGCTGGTCGGCGGCATGTCGGGCTGGTGCGGCGGCGTCTGGCTCGGCTCTTCGATGGGCGGACCGGACTGGCCCGGCTGGGTGGGTATGGGTTCACCACCCATGGGGTGGACTTCGGTGGGGATCGCTTCGGGCTGCAACGGGGCGCCATCCTGCATCTGCCAGCCTTCGTCGAGCTGGCGCTGAGCCACCAGGACGCCGAGGTTGCTTGGGGTGTACATGGTCTTACTCCGATCTGGGCCGCCACGAGCGGCCGACGCCATCCGCTTGCAAGCGGCATGCCCGGCTGCGGCACAGCGCACGGCCCTGCAAGATGTGCCCCGCGTTGAAAAAACTACACGCTTACCCACCCAGACAAGCGAGCGGTCGTGCGCCGTGCGCGGCTGGCATGGCACTTGCGCAATGTCGTCCATCGCCCGTTAGGGCCAGGCCGAAAAGGACACAGCATGGAAAAGTGCGAGCATTGCGGCAGCGAGAGCGAGTGGACGTTCACGCTGACCATCGGCGGCAAGACCCATGTGTTCGACAGCTTCGAACGCGCCATCTTCACCGTGGCGCGGCCGTGCGGGCATTGCGGCAGCCGTATCCTCGGCCATGGCGTGAGCACGCGCTTCGGCCTGTTCTGTTGCGATCGCTGCGCTGAAGGCTTTGAAGCCGCGCTCGACGCCCAGCCACAAGGCTGAGCACGGCGCGCCGGCGCTGCACTATGTACGCGACGATGCCCCCGGCCTGTACCGCCGGCGCCAGGGCAAGGGCTTCGTCTATGCGGACGACACCGGCACGCGGGTGCGCGACGCCACCACGCTCGCCCGCATCGCCAGCCTGGCCATCCCGCCGGCCTACCAGGATGTGTGGATCTGTGCCGATCCCTGCGGCCACCTGCAGGCCACCGGACGCGACGCGCGCGGGCGCAAGCAGTATCGCTACCACCCGGACTGGATTGCGGCACGCAGCCAGCACAAGTACGGCCGGCTCGCCGAATTCGGCCACGCGCTGTCCGCGCTACGGCGCCAGCTGGAAGCTGATCTCGCCCGTCCGGGCCTGGGTGCCGACAAGGTGCTCGCCACCGTGGTGGCGCTGCTGGATGCAACGCTGATCCGCGTCGGCAACACCCGCTACACCCGCGACAACCGCAGTTATGGCCTCACCACGCTGCGCAACCGGCATGTCGACATCAGCGGCGGTGAGCTGTACTTCGATTTCAACGGCAAGAGCGGCGTGCGCCGCCGGGTGCGGCTGAGGCACCCGCAACTGGCGCGCATCGTGCGCCGCTGCCAGGCCCTGCCGGGGCAGACGCTGTTCCAGTACCTGGACGAAGACGGCGTGCGCCATGCCGTCACCTCGCAGGATGTGAACGACTACCTGCATCGTCACGCTGGCGAATTCACCGCCAAGGATTGCCGCACCTGGGCCGCCAGCGTGATGGCACTGGCGCTGTGTCGGCAACGCATGCATACGGTGGAAAGCGCCACGGCGCGCAAGCGCGCCTTTGCCGAGATCGTGCGCGCCGTGGCGGCGCAACTGGGCAATACCGCTGCGGTGTGCCGCAAGAGTTACATCCATCCCGCCATCGAGACGGCCTTTCTCGACGGCGCACTCGATCCTGCATCGCGCCAGCGCGCGCGGCGCCGGCTGAGCGCCGACGAGGTGCGACTGCTGCATTTCCTCGACGTCGCGGAAGCCGGCACGGTACTTGCCCAATGATGGGTACGGCTGGGCAACCAGTTGTCTTTTCCTACCTGAACAGGAGCCCATCATGGCTAACCAACGTCAAGGCAATCAGCAGCAGGACAAACAGCAAAGCCGCAATGCAGGCAACCAGCAGCAAGACAGCTCCAAGCGCAATGCCAATACCGGCAGCAGCAGCCAAAGCAGCCGGCAAGGCACCAGCCAGCAGAAGCAGGACCGTAATTCCTAAGGTCTGCTGATCGGCCTTGAGCCAATCACGAGTGGGCCGGCCCGACGGCCCACTTTTTTCGCCTTCCGCCCTGGGAGCACGTTCATGAGCCATCCCGTAATGCGATTCCTGGTTTTGGCAGCAGCCTTGCAGCTGCCGACGCACGCCGCGCCGGCCACCGCGATCACGTCCACGCCCGCGGCGCGGGTCGATCCTTCCGGCGTGCGCAGCGCCGACAAGGACTTCATCGACCAGGCCGGTGCTTCCGGCCTCGCCGAGATCGAGGCGGCACGGCTTGCGTTGAAGCAGGCCGAAGCCGACGGCGTGAAGCAGCTGGCCAACATGCTGATCGACGATCACACCAAGGCCAACGAGCGCCTCAATACGGTGGCCGCGCTGAAGAACCTGAGCCTGCCAAGCGAGCCGACCGCGCAAAGCCGCAAGAAGATCGCGGAATTGCAGGGCAAATCCGGCAAGGCATTCGACGAGGCCTATCTGAAGCAGCAAAAGGAAGGCCATCAGAAATCGATCGCGCTCTATCGCAAGCAAGCCAAATCGGGGGGCGACGAGGATCTGCGCAGGTATGCCGCCGCTACGCTGCCCACCATCGAAGGCCACTTGAAGCACATCGAGGCGCTGCTGCAGGGCAAGCACGCCAAGGACCACTGAGCTGTCGCTGCGGCCAGCCGGCCGCAGTGCTCATTGCGCGGCGCTGACCCGCCAGATCGCGTTGCCGACATCGTCGGCAACCAGCAAGGCGCCCCGGCCATCGATGGCCACCCCCACCGGACGGCCATGAGCCCCGCCGTCGGCGGCCACGAAGCCGGTCAGCACATCGCGTGGCTGGCCGGCGGGGCGGCCATCGCGGAACGGCACGAAGATCACCCGGTAGCCACTGAGCGGCTTGCGGTTCCACGAACCGTGCTGGCCGACGAACATGCCCTCGCGGTATTCGGCGGGCAGCTGGTTGCCGTCGCCCGCCACCAGGCCCAGCGAGGCGGTATGCGGCCCCAGCGCGTAATCCGGCACGCGGGCACGGGCAACCAGGTCGGGGCGCGGTGGTTCGACACGCTTGTCCACATGCTGGCCGTAGTAGCTGTAGGGCCAGCCATAGAAATCACCGGCGCGCACGGCGGTCAGGTAGTCTGGCACCAGATCGCTGCCGAGCTCGTCGCGCTCGTTCACCACGGTCCACAGCACGTCGCGGCCCGGCGCCCAGGCCATGCCGACGGGGTTGCGCAGGCCGCTGGCGAACATGCGCTTGCGACCGCTGGCGCGCTCCACCTCCCAGATTGCCGCGCGCCCCGTTTCCTCGGCCATGCCGTTCTCGGCGGCATTGCTGTTGGAACCGATGGATACATACAGCCGCGTGCCGTCACGCGAGGCGATCAGGTTCTTGGTCCAGTGGTGGTTGCGTGGCCCGGCCGGCAGCTCGGTCAACGGCACCGGCCGGTACACGATCTGGGTCTGCCCGGTTTCATACGGCATATGCACGATGGCATCGGTGTTCGCCACGTAGAAGGTATCGCCGACCAGCGCCATGCCGAACGGTGAATTGAGACCGGTGACGAAGGCGCTGCGCAGGTCGGCCACGCCGTCGCCATCGGTATCGCGCAGCAGCGTGATGCGATTGGCGCTGGGCGTGGCAGCGCCGGCGCGCTTCATCGTCAGCTTCATCACCCAGCCCTTGATGCCCTTGCCCTCCTGCGGGCGGGCCGGCGCATTGGTCTCGGCCACCAGCACGTCACCGTTGGGCAGCACATACAGCCAGCGCGGATGATCGAGCCCGGCAGCAAAGCGCTGCACATGCAGGCCCTCGGCAGCGATCGGTGCCTCGCCCTGTGCCCAGCCCTTGGCCGGCGCCACCTTCACCGTTGGCCACAGGCCTTGCTCGGGCTCGGGCAGTGCCGGCTGCGGGCCGGTCCCTTCGTCGACAGTCAGGCTGGCCTGCTCCGAACAACCCAGCAGCAGCGTGAGCGTGCCACAGAGCGATAGCGTCGACAGCTTCATGAGGACACTCCTTGCGGCTGCAGCGGGTCGAAGCGCCGCGCGGTCTCCGGCTCGGTCAGCAACGTGACCAGCTGGCGCGTGGCACGCTGCAGCAGCGCCGGGTCGCCACGCGTTTCCACGTTGAGTCTCAACAGCGGCTCGGTGTTGGAACGCCGCACATTGCAGCGCCAGTCGCCAAAATCGAGGCTGATGCCGTCGGTATGATCGATCTCACGCGCCAAGGGCGCGGCCACGGCGTCCAACGCCGCCAGTGCGGCGCCGGCATCGGTCTTCAGGTTGATCTCGCCCGAAACCGGGTAGGCGGCGATGCGCTCGGCCAGCAGTTGCGACAGTGGCTGGCCGGTAACGCTGATGAGCTCGGCGATCAACAGCCAGGGAATCATGCCGCTGTCGCAAAAGGCGAAATCGCGGAAGTAGTGATGGCCGCTCATCTCGCCGCCATACAGCGCTTCTTCCTCGCGCATCCGCGCCTTGATGAAGGCGTGGCCGGTCTTGCACTGCACGGGGATGCCACCGGCGCGGGTGACCAGCTCGCGCGTGTTCCAGATCAGCCGTGGATCGTGCACGATGCGCCCGCCTGGCTGCCGGCGCAGCAGCGTCTCGGCCAGCAGGCCGACCAGGTAATAGCCCTCGACGAAGGTGCCGTGCTCGTCGAACAGGAAGCAGCGATCGAAATCGCCATCCCAGGCCACGCCGAGGTCGGCACCGAGCTGGCGTACGGCGAGCGCGGTGCGTTCGCGCTGCTCGGGCAGCATGGGATTGGGCACGCCATGCGGAAAGCGGCCGTCCGGCTCGTGCTGCAGCCGCACGAACTCCAGCGGCACGCCCACGCCATCGAGCCGCATCGCCAGCGCGTCGATCACATGGCCGGCAGCGCCATTGCCGGCGTTGACCACCAGCTTGAGCGAGCGCATCGCGCCCAGATCAACGAAATCGATCAGCTTGTTCACATAGGCGTTGAGCACCGAGCCCGCGCGCACCGTGCCGCGCTTCACCGGCTCGACAAACTCGTCCTGCTCGGCCCGCCGGGCGATATCGAGCAGGCCGTTGTCGCAGCTCACCGGCCGTGCGCCTTCGCGCACGATCTTCATGCCGTTGTATTCGGCGGGGTTGTGGCTGGCGGTGACCTCGATGCCCCCATCGACACCCAGGTGGGCAGTGGCGAAGTAGATTTCCTCGGTGCCGGTGAGGCCGAGGTCGATCACATCGCAGCCGCCTTCACTGAGGCCGCGCATCAGCGCGCGCTTGAGCTCCGGCGTCGACAGCCGGGCATCGCCGCCGACCACCATGGTGCTCGCCGACAGCACCTCGCAGCAGGCACGGCCGATGCGGTATGCCACCTTGGGCGTCAGCGATTCGCCCACCCGGCCGCGCACGTCGTAGGCGGTGAAGCAATCGAGCGTAGTCGCCATCAGCCGGCTGCCCGCAGGTCGCGGCCATATTGGTCGTCGAGCCGCACGATGTCGTCCTCGCCGAGGTAAGCACCCGACTGCACCTCGATCAGCTCCAGCGGCACCTTGCCAGGGTTCTCCAGCCGGTGCACCGTGCCGAGCGGGATATAGGTGGACTGGTTCTCGGTCAGCAGCCGCACTTCGTCACCGCACACCACGCGCGCCGTGCCGCGCACCACGATCCAGTGCTCGGCACGGTGGAAATGCATCTGCAGCGACAGCGCGGCACCGGGCTTCACCACGATGTGCTTCACCTGGAAGCGCTCGCCAGTATCGATGCCCTCGTAGCTGCCCCAGGGCCGATGCACCCGGCGATGCCACAGCGATTCGGCCCGGCCGTCGGCATTCAGCCGCTCGACCACCTTTTTCACGTCCTGCGCCTTGTCCTTGGTGGTCACCAGCACTGCATCGGCAGTCTGCACGATCACCAGGTGATCGACGCCGATGGCCGCCACCACGCTGCTCTCGGCCCGGATGTAGCAGTCGCTCGCTGCCTCGGCGATCACGTCGCCGACCAGGTTGTTGCCCGCCTCGTCCTGCTCGCACACTTCGGCCAGCGCGGACCAGCTGCCGATGTCGCTCCAGCCCAGGTCCTCGGCCGCGATCATCGCCGCGCGATCGGTGTGCTCCATCACCGCGTAGTCGATCGATGCATTGGCCGCCTCGGCAAAGCGCTCGGCGCCGAGCAGGAAATACGGCGGATCGCCGTGGCCGGCCTCGACGGCCGCCGTCACCGCCGCCAGCATGTCGGGTTGCAGCCGCTGCAGCTCGGCAAGATAGGCATCGGCGCGGAACAGGAACATGCCGCTGTTCCAGTAGTGCTGGCCGCCGGCGACAAAGGCCTCGGCACGCGCGGTGTCGGGCTTCTCGACGAATTCGGCCACACGATGCAGCGCGCCGCCGGCCAGCGCCTCGCCCTGACGGATGTAGCCGTAGCCGGTGTGCGCGCAATCGGGCCGGATGCCGAAGGTGACAAGCAGGCCATCGCGCGCAGCCGGCAACGCGGTTTCGACCAGCGCCTGGAAATGCGCATGCTGGCGGATCAGGTGATCGGACGGCAGCAGCAGCAGCAGTGCATCCGCTTGGTCACGCAGCGCCAGCAGTGCGGCCGCGGCCGCGGCCGGCGCAGTATTGCGCCCGGCAGGCTCCGCAATGATGTGCGCCGGCTCGCAGCCGATGGCGGCAAGCTGCTCGTACACCATGAAGCGCTGCGCCTCATTGGTCACCACGATGGGTGCCGCCACATCGAGCCCGGCGAGCCGGCCCACCGTCTGCTGCAGCAGCGTGCGCTCGCCGGACAGCGCGAGCAGTTGCTTGGGATGGCCGGCGCGCGACAGCGGCCACATCCGCGTGCCACTGCCGCCGCACAACACCACGGGAATCAGGGTATCCATCGCAATCTCCTCAGGCGGCCTGGCGGGGCTGCAGCATCTGCGGCACCACGCGCGAGGTGCCGGTAACGGTGCCAAGCGCATCACACCAGTCGGCCACGAACCGATCGATGCCAAAGCGCGCCAGCGCATGGCGCTGAGCCCCTTCGCCCAGCGCCCGTGCCAGCTTCGGTTCGGCCAGCAAGGCCTGCATGCGGCCTGCAAGCCGCTCGGGCTCGGTATCGAGGTAACCGGATACGCCGTTCTCGATGGTGGTGACCATCTCGGTGGTGGCGAGGCCAACAATGGGCATCCCCAGCATCATCGCCTCGATCACCGCCAGCCCCAGGCTGGTGTAGCGAATCGGATTGAAGAAGAAGCGGTACTGCGCGGCAAAGGCCGGCAGCCGGTCGTGCCGCACCTCGCCCAGTCCGCCCGCCTCCGCCGCGCCCATACCGACAAGATCGAGCGGCACCCGCTCGCGCAGCGCCGTGTAGAGATCGGCGCCAAGCCGGCGGCCCCGGGTGGCCATGTTGTTGACCACGACCAACCCGCGATCCAGCTTGCCGCTGTAGCGCGCACTGGCGGGTGGCAACACACCGTGTTCGATCACCCGGGTGGGCGTGCGGTTGTTGTCCCACATCAGCCGGTTGAACGGCGTGACATGGACCAGCAGCATGTCCGGATCATCCACCGGATGCCGGGTGTCGGTGGGGGATTCGCGCGGTGGATCGTGTTCCAGGTAGATGCGTGGCAGCGCACGCTGCGCCGGCGTCAGCCACTGATGCTGGTCTTCCAGGTAATGCGCATGGTGCTGGAACAGCACGCAGTCGAATTCAGCATCGGCCAGCGCCGCCACCGGCATGTCGTGCACGTTGTCGCCCCAGGCGAAGTGGCCATGGCGGCCGACATAGCCGGCCGGCCGCTCGGGCTTGGACAGCACGTAGAAATCGTGTGGCACCTGCGTCAGGTAGTACAGGTAGCTGCCATGCACATGCCAGGTCAGGATCTTCAATCGACGCATGGCGCCCTCCTCATGGTGATGACCGATGCCCCGCCCGCCACCCGCACCGCGGGCCGGGACCAGACAACAGGATGGAGCTGCGCCTCGCCAGGCTGCGGCAGCAGCGACAGCACGGCGTCGGCCACCTGTTGCGGCGTCACCCGACGCAGGCAGTCGTGGTGGCCCTGCGGGCACACGCTGTTGTAGCAGTACTTGCACGGCACATCGTGGTAGAGCAGCACATGCCGCACCAGCCACGGCGTGTGCTGCGGATTGGTCAGCGCGTAAAGATCGACCAGCGGGGTATCGAGCGCCGCCGCCATGTGCGCGGGGCCGCTGTTGTTGCTAAGCACCACGTCCGCCCGCTTGATCGCCGCCGCGAGCTCCGCCAGATCGACCTGGCCCGCCAGCGACAGCGTCGGCACGCCGGCCCGTTGCCGGATCTGCTCCACCTCGGCCACTTCGCCGGCCGAACCGGTCAGCACCACCTGGCAACCGGCTTCAACCAGCAGCGCGATCGCCGCAGCGAAACGATCGCCCGGATAGCGGCGCGACGGCGCAGTGGCGCCGGTATGCACCACCACGCAGGAACGCTCGGCGTCGTAGCCCTGCGCCAGCAGCAGGCGCTCGACGCGGCGTTCGGCCTCCACCGGTACTTCCAGCGACATCCGCCGTGCCACCGGCCGGCAGCCGACGGTGTCGACGAGATCGAGCTGGCGCTGTACCTCGTGCCGGGTGCCGCCCTCCGGCTCGATTTCCTTCACCCAGTCGCTGAGCAGGTGGTAGGGATTCTCGCGGCAATGCGCCAGCCGCAGCGGAATACCGGCCTGGTAGCAGAAATACGCGGCCGGCAGCGGGTTCTGGCTGTAGACGGTGAAGATCACCACCGCGTCGAACCCGCGCGCCGCAATCGCGGCACGCACGCGCTCATCCTGGGCTGGCGAGACAGTGCCACCCTTCATCCACGGCGCCTCGAACTCGATCACATCGTCGATCTCCGGCACCAGCCGCGCCAGCGCCGCGCCCGAGGGCGAAGCCAGCAGCGTGATGTGCCGGCCTGGCAACGCCGCCTTCAGCGCGCGGATTGCCGGCGTGGTCATCAGCACGTCACCCATGTTGTCGAGCCGCACGCACAGCACGCGCCGTGCGGCCTGCCAGGCGGCGCTCATCGCGCACGCTCCAGCGGCGTATGCGACAGCAGTTGCAGCATCGCGATATGGCTGGCTGCATCGAGCAGATCGCGCGCCAGGAAATCGGGCTTGCGCAGCGGCGACATCACCCATTCCGTCTCGTTGCCGTTGTCGAGCAGGATGCTGCGACAGCCGGCGCGATGACCTGCCTCCACATCATCGAGGATGTCGCCGATGAACCAGGAACGGGCGAGATCGATATCGTGCTGCTCGGCCGCCTGCAGCACCAGCCCCGGCGCCGGCTTGCGGCAGTTGCAGCCCGGCGAGCCTGCCTCGGCCGGTGCGTGCGGGCAGTAATAGAAGCCGTGCAGACCAGCCCCCTCACAGGTCACCAGCTGCAGGATGCGCTGCGACACCTGCCCCAGTGCGGCCGCTGAGAAATACCCCAGGCCGACGCCGGCCTGGTTCGACACCACGAACAACCGATAGCCGCATTCAAGCAGCAGCGCGAGGCCCGGACCGGCGTTGTCGGTCAACGAGATCAGTTCGGGATCGACGTTGTAGGGCACGTCCTCGATCAGCGTGCCGTCCTTGTCGACGAACACGGCGGGTACGCTCATGACTGCAACGCCCCCAGCCACTTGGCGCGGACCTCGCCGTCCTGCAACGCCGTGCCTTCCACTTCCCACCACGGCCCGGTTTGCAGCAGCTCCACTTCGCGGTCGGCCACCACGTAGTAGACGGCGGCGATATCGCGCGCCACTTTCTCCCAGGTGAACTCGCTGTTCACGCGGCGCAGCGCACTGCGGCCCATGCGGCGGATCTGCTCGGGATGCGCGTAGAACTGCGCCAGCCGCCGGCCCAGCACCTGCGGCTTGTGGGGCGGTACCAGAAAGCCGGTCTTGCCGTCGACGATGCTGTGCTTGAGCCCGCCGACATCGGCGCCGATCACCGGCGTGCCGCAGGCCATGGCTTCGAGCGGCGTGATGCCGAAGGGCTCGTACCACGGCGTGGTGATCAGTGCGTCGGCCGCCGCGTAGTAGAGCTTCAGCAGCTCACGCGAGCGCCGGCCGGTGAAGATCACACGCTGCCCGGCCCCCTCCTCCTCGGCGATGCGCGTCAACCGCTCGATCTCCGGCGTGAGCTGCGGATCGGGGATATCCGAATTGCCGCCGACGATCAGCAGCGTGGCGTCGATGCCATGGTCGCGCTTCAGATGCCCTACGCCACGGATCGCATTGTCGATGCCCTTGCGTGGCACCAGGCGGCCGATGTTCACCAGGATGCGCTCGTCCTGGGCAAATCCCAGGGTCTGGCGAGCGAACTTCTGCGACACCGGCCAGAACTCGTCCTTGTCGAAACCGCAGGGCACGATGTAGAGCTTGGCCGGATCGGCGCCGTACAGCGTTTCCAGGTCGAGCTTGTCCTGCGGGCATTCGGCGATGATGGCGTCGGCCTCGGCCACCAGCGTCTCCTCGATGTCGAGCCGCTCGGGCGGGAACTGGTCGGCCTCCTGCTGGTGCTGGCGCCTCACCTGGCCCAGCGCATGGAAGGTGATGACGAAGGGCGTACCCAATGCCTGCTTGACACCCATCGCCACCATGCCCGACATGAAGAAATTGGCATGGATCAGGTCGTACTGACCGTGCTCGCGGCAAAAGCCGATCATCCAGCGCGCGAAGTCCGCCATATGCGGCAACAGCTCTTCCTTGCGCACGAACTCGGCCGGCCCGGCCGGCACATGGATCACGCGCACGCCGGAGCACCACTCGACGATGGTGGGCAGCGTCTCCTGGTCGCGACGGGTGAACACGTCGACCTGGTGCCCCAGCTGGGCGAGCTGGCGGGCGACATGGGCGACGTAGACATTCTGGCCGCCGCTGTCGACCCCGCCCAATACCGCCAGCGGTGAGGCGTGATCACTGATCAATGCGATGCGTTGCGTCATGATGGCTCTCTCTAGTGCGTTGAAGGCGGGGTGCCGGGGCATGGCCGCACCCACGTTTCCTTGTCTGAGCAATCGCTGTTCCGTGCCCCGCTTCAGTCGCAGAGCAGTTCAACAAGCCACTGATAAACAAGGGATTTTCTTCATGCCATTCCGCGAGCTGGTGTCGGTTCGCCACCGACAGGGCTCGCGTGCATTGCCGCGCAACTATTGCAACGGTGTGTACGCTTTTCGAAAGCGTTGGTGACCATCAGTCCGCGTCGGCCTGGCCGGCGAGCGCGTCGCCCAGCCGCGCCTCCGCCGTTTCGAGCTTCTTCTCGCGCTGCTGCAGCAGCCACATCTGCGCGTAGATGCCGTGGCGCGCCAGCAGCTCGGCATGGTTGCCGCGCTCGACGATATGGCCGTGCTCCATCACCAGGATCTCGTCCGCATGGGCGATGGTGGACAAGCGGTGCGCGATGACGAGCGCGGTGCGATCGCGCGAGATGCGCTCGAGCTCGGCCTCGATCGCCGCCTCCGACTGCGAATCGAGCGCGCTGGTCGCCTCGTCGAAGATCAGGATCGGCGGGTTCTTCAGGATGGCGCGGGCAATCGCCATGCGTTGGCGCTCGCCCCCCGATAGCTTTACGCCGCGCTCACCCACCTCGGTGTGGTAACCGGACGGCAGCGCCTGGATGAAACGGTGGATGTGGGCGGCGTTGGCGGCGGCGACGATCTGGGTGCCACTGGCACCGCGCCGGCCGTAGCCGATGTTGTAGGCGATGTCGTCGTTGAACAGCACCGTATCCTGCGGCACCACGCCAATGGCGCTGCGCAGGCTCTCCTGCGTGATCGCCCGGATATCCTGGCCATCGACCAGGATGCTGCCGCTTTCCACGTCGTAAAAGCGCAGCAGCAGCCGCGCCAGCGTAGACTTGCCCGAGCCGCTGCCGCCGACCACCGCCACGGTGTGCCCGGCCGGGATGCGGAAGCTCACGTCGTGCAGGATGGGCCGATCCGGCTCGTAGCGGAACGACACGTTGCGGAATTCCACGCTGGGCTCGCGGATCTGCAGCGCCAATGCATCCGGCGCATCGGTGATCTCCGGCGCCTCGGCCAGCAGTTTCAGCAACTGCTCGGCATTGGTCTGCGCATCCTTCGATTCGCGGTAGACGAAGCCCAGCGTATTGAGCGGCAGGCAGACCTGGATCACGTAGGCATTGATCAGCACCAGATCGCCGACGGTGAGCGTGCCGCGCACCACGTCGAAGCCCGCGAGCAGCATCACCGAGGCAACGCCGGCGCCGATGATCAGGCTTTGGCCCACATGCAGCACGAACAGCGATTTCTGGTTGCGCACCATCGCATCGACCCAGTCGTCGAGGATGCTGCGCAACCGCGAGGCCTCGGCCGCTTCACCGGTGAAGTACTTCACGTTGTCGTAGTTGATCAGGCTGTCGGCCAGCCGGCCCTTGGCATTGCTGTCCAGCCGGTTCACCCGCCGTTGCCGCAATGTGCGCCGGCTGGTGACGACGAAGGTGAACACCGAATAGACGATGAAGGTGGCGAGGATGATGCCGGTGAAGCTGTCCGGATAGCGCAGCAGGATTACCGCCAGCACCATGATGAATTCGACCAGCGTCGGCACCAGCGTGAACAGCCCGGCACCCAGCAGGAAGCCGACGCCATTGGTGCCGCGGTCGATATCACGCAGCAGGCCACCGGTACGACGCTTGGCATGGAAACGCGGCGATAGCGCATGCAGGTGCACGAACACCCGGTGTGCGTAGTCGGAGACGATGTTCTGCGTCACCCGCGAGAACACCAGGTCGCGCAGCTCGTTGAACAGCGTGCCGGAAAAGCGCAGCAGCGCGTAGCCGACCAGCAGCAGCACCGGCACTGCCTGCACCACCTCCGGCCGGCTCAGCGCATCGATGATGGCCTTGAGCGCCAGCGGCACCGCCACCACCGCCACCTTGGCCAGCAACAGCAGCGCCAGTGCGCCGATCACCCGCCCTCGGTAGCGCCACGCGGCGGTCAGCAACTCGCGCAGCACGGCGCGCGAGGACGGTCTTTGACGACGGGGCGGATCGGCTCGGGACATGGAAACCTCGCGCTGGGGGACGGGAACACGCGGCGGCCGGCCGCGCAGCAAGGCTCCGTGGCCGAGCAAGCGCCGTGCCGACAACCGGTCGGCCTCGCTGGCGCGACGCGGGCACGCCGCGTGCTGCAGCGCGGCATCCCTCGTCACCGGAGCCGCCCATGTACGCAACAGCCGCCAGCACCACCGATCTCAACGAACGCCAGCAGGCGTCTTGGCTGGAAAGCCATGCCCCCCGATCCATCGTGGTGTTTCGCGCGCTGCAGATCGGCGACATGCTGTGCGCGGTGCCGGCCTTGCGCGCATTGCGCCATTGCCTGCCACGCGCCCGCATCGCGCTGGCCGGCCTGCCCTGGGCAGCCACGCTGGCCGAGCGGCTGCCGCAGCTGATCGATGAATTCATTCCCTTCCCCGGCCACGCCGGGCTGCCGGAACAGCTGCCCGAGCCGCGGGCCTATCGTGAATTCCTGCACCGGGTACAGGCGCGACGCTTCGATCTGGCGATCCAGCTGCACGGCAGCGGCGCCGTCACCAACGAGATCGTCAGCGCCTTCGATACCCCGTGGCTCGCCGGCTTCCACGATCCGGCCGCACCGGTGTGCACCACCTTCCTGCCCTACCCCGAACGCGGCCATGAGATCCACCGATTGCTGGCACTGACCAGCCACCTGGGTGCGGCCGCCTACGGCGATTATCTGGATTACCCGTTGCTGCCCGCCGATGCCGCCGAGCTTGCTGTCAGCGGCGTGCCGCTACCGCCACCGGGCAAGGGCTATGTGTGCCTGCATCCGGGCGCGCGTGATCCGCAGCGGCGCTGGCCGGCGCGGCGCTTTGCCGAGATCGGCGATGCACTCGCCGATCGCGGCCTTACCGTGGTGCTGACCGGATCGGAACAGGAACGACCGCTGACCGCGGCAGTGGCGGAAGCGATGCGCTCCCCGGCACTCGATACCGCCAGCCCGCTGTCGTTCGGCGCGATGGCCCAGCTGATGCAGGGTGCGCGGCTGGTGGTGTCGAACGATACCGGCACCTCCCATCTCGCCGCTGCGCTGGCGCTACCCAGCGTGGTGATCTTCCGCAGCTCGGAGCTGCCACGCTGGGCGCCGCTCGACGTGGTACGCCACCGGGCAGTTTGGGATCCGGAAGGCGTGCGCGTTCACACGGTGCTGAGCGAGGCGATGGCCCTGCTGGCACTGACCTCACGATAGAGCGTCAGCGCCGCCTGGCGCACCTCGTGCTCGGTCACGTCGGCAACCAGGCTGGCGGTA
Source organism: Chitinolyticbacter meiyuanensis (assembly GCF_008033135.1). Lineage (NCBI taxonomy): Bacteria > Pseudomonadati > Pseudomonadota > Betaproteobacteria > Neisseriales > Chitinibacteraceae > Chitinolyticbacter > Chitinolyticbacter meiyuanensis. The sequence goes on along the minus strand of NZ_CP041335.1, from coordinate 2,024,505 downwards.
TGGCTGCACGGCCCCTGAGCGATCTCGCGCCCGCATTCCGGGCAATGCACGCGCAGCGACACGGTGTGGCATTGGCGGGCCGCCACCAGGGGCGCCGAGATCAGCAGGTTGGTGAACCAGTAGATGCCGACGCTGGCAGTGCCCACCGCCTGCGCCAGGTGCAGCGGCCCGGTATCGTTGGATACCAGCAGCGTGGCGCGGCGCAGCACCCCCACCAGGCCGGATAGCGACAGCCCGTGCGCTGCCAGATCGATGGCGGGATGGTGCATGTTGGCGATCACCGCGCGGACCAGCTCGCGCTCATCCGGCCCACCGTTCACGGCGATGCGGGCGCCGGCTGCGGCCAGTGCGTCGGCCACGGCGGCAAAGCGCTCAGGCGGCCAGCGGCGGCGCGGATCGGTGGCGCCGGGCTGGATCAGCACCAGCGGCACTTCGGCCGGTGGCACCGCGCGATCGGCCTCAGCCAGATCCCGCGGCAGCACGGCAAGCCGCGCATCGAGCGTGGCGGTGCGCGCGCCGACCAGCCCGACCACCTCCAAGAGGCGCAGCCGTTCGTTCTGCAGGTACACATAGGGCAGCGAGCGCGTCAGCCGCGGCGCATCCGGTGCGTGCATGCCCAGGTAATGCCGCGCGGCGATGCGGCGCAGGAATGGGTTGGAATAACCGCCACCGCCGTAGAGCTGGATCGCCAGATCGAAGGGCTCGGCATTGAGGTCGTCGAGAAAACGCGCGATCGCCGCCGGATCCTCCACCGCATCCGGCGCGGCACCGACACCGCACACCGGTGGAAGCACCACCACCCGGTCGATGGGACCGGGCCGCCCGGCCAGGAACTCGGCCTGCCAGGGCTTGCCCAGCAGCGTGATGCTGGCCTGCGGATAGGTTTCGCGCAGTGCCGTCAGCGCGGGCAACGCGAACACGAAATCACCGACGGCGCACGGCCGCAGCACCGCGATCCGTGTCACGTCGGGTAGCGGCAGCACCATGGCGGCGCTCATGCCGCAGCCCGGAGCGTGGCGCCGTAGAGCGCCGGGTTCAGCGCCGGATCGTTGTACATCTTGAACTGGCGATAGACACGGCAGCACGCCGTGCCCGCGCCGAGCTCAAGCAGCAGTTGCGTCAGGCAGCTCGCCAGATCGCTGCGCTGCTGCTGCAACACTGCAAGCTTGTCGCTGCAGCGGCGCACATGCTCGGGGCCGGCCTCGCTGCGCAAGCTTTGCAGATGCATGTGATGGATTTTCAAAGCCAGGATGGACAGCCGGTCGATCATCGCGCCGGGGGTTTCGCTGTGCTGGCGCGCGCCTTCCTGCAGCTCGACATCGGCGTATGCGGCCAGCAGGCATTCGTCGATGCGCTCGACCGCATCGTTGCGCTGCTGGTTGTAGCGGTCGATCGCCCGCTTGCAGCGGACGATCACCGCATCGGCCACGTCGGTGCGCCGCGCCTCATCCTCCGCCAGCCACAACTGGCGGTTGAAGTGGTGGTTGCGCACCACCCAGTGCGCCGCGCCGGCGTCGCCCTCGGCATCGAGATCGGCCGGCTCGCCGGGCGTGGCCAGCATCTGGCTGTGGGTATCGAGCACCCAGGGAACGGACAGGTCGTGCATGGTCATCTCCTCTCAAGGCGGAATGCCTCGACAGCAGAAAGCGTGCCCACCTCCGGCACGCGGCTTGCCTGTAGCGCCAACAGTGCATTCAGGAGGCCCCGCATGACCATTACGCTGCAGAACGCGCATCTTGCCGTCACCGTCCTGCCCGAACGCGGTGGGCGCATCGACCAGATCACCGACCTCGCCCGCAACAAGGATTGGCTGTGGCACCCCGCCGGCTACGACGCCAGCGCGCCGCGCGAGCTGCCGGCGGGCGCTGCGTTCGATACCCATTGGCAGGGCGGCTTCGAGGAGATGTTCCCGAACGACGCCGCCTGCGTGGCTGGCGGGCGCACGCTGCCCGATCACGGCGAGGCCTGGTCGTCGGTTTGGATGGTGGCTGCGCAATCCGAACGTGCGATTACGCTGCGGCTCGATTGCCAGTCGGTACCGGTGCAGTTCGAAAAGCGGCTGACGCTGGCGGACGATACACCCGAGCTGCAGATCGAATACCGCTTCACCAACCATGGCGTTTCCACATTGGGCACGCTGCTCAAGCTGCACCCGGCCATCGCCATCGAGGAAGGTGACGAGATCCGCGTGCCCGATTGCGACGTGGAAGCCGTGGCGCTGGGCTTTTCCACGCTGATCGGCCAGCCGGGATTGAGCCGCTGGCCGCACGGGCGCGATCCCAACGGCGACCAGGTACCGCTGGACCGGGCGCTGCCCGCCGCCTCGCAGGCGCGCGAGTTCATCTACTGCTCCAACCTCGGCGAAGGGCGCTGCGGCGTCTACAACCCGCGCACCGACAGCACGCTGGAACTGGCGTTCGATACCGCCGAGTTCCCCTATGTGTGGCTGTTCCAGAGCTACGGCGGCTTCGACGGCCACTACGTGCTGATGCTGGAGCCGTGCACCAGCAAGCCGTTCGAGCTGAGCGAGGTGATCGCTGCCGATACCGCGCTGTGGCTGGCCCCCGATTTCCCGCGCGCGCTGTCGCTGACGCTGAGCGTGCGCTGACCGGTTTGCCGCGCAAGCGGCGTCTAGCAAAGGAGCAACGATGAATACGCTGAAGAACAAGGTGGTACTGGTCACCGGTGGTGGCCGTGGCTTGGGGGCTGCGGTATGCGAGGCCCTGGCGCGCGATGGCGCCCGCGTCGCCATACTCGACGTGCATGCGGAAACGGCGCGGCTGGAAGCCGAAAAGCTGCAGCAAGTGGACTGTCACGCCTATGCGATCGGCTGCGATGTCGGCAACGAGATCGAGGTGCGCTCGGCCATTGCCGAGGTGGTCAAGGTGTTCGGCCGGCTCGATGCGCTGGTGAACAACGCCGGCATCGACAAGACCTGCACCATCGACGAACTCGAATGCGACGAGTGGGAGCGCATCCTGCGCACCAATCTCACCGGGCCATTCATGCTTTCGAAGTACGCAGCGCGACAGATGCGCAACCAGGATGGTGGTGGGCAGATCGTCAATATCGCCTCCACCGCCGCGCGCCGCGCCTGGCCCAATGCCGCAGCCTATCACGCCTCCAAATGGGGGCTGCTCGGCCTGTCGCAGGCGATGCATGCCGAGCTGCGCGGGGACAGGATCAAGGTGACCACGGTGTTCGCCGGCGGCATGCGCACGCCCTTCCTGCTCGACCGCTTCCCCGATCTCGATCCGGGCCTGCTGCAGGACCCGGCCAACGTGGCCGAGACCATCCGCCACCTGCTGACGCTGCCAGACGACACGGTGATCGCCGAGGTAATGGTGCTGCCGATGCGCGAGACCTCCTGGCCGTGATGCCACGCCGGCCCGTGCCGCGGTGCAGCGTTTACAACGGGCCGGAACATATTACAGCGTCAGTGCGGGCGCGATCCGGTGTAGATGTGCTGGGTCTGCGACTCGGAAATATGGCGCATCGCCGCCGACACGCCGGCACGATCCTGCGCCAGCGCGATATCCCCCAGCGCAATGATGCCCACCAGCTGCTTGCTGCGGTTGAGCACCGGCAGACGCCGCACCTGGATGTCGCCCATATTGTGCGCCACGTGCTCGAGCAGCTCGTCCTCGAAGCAGTATTTCACCTCGATGCTCATCACTTGATGCACCGGCGTGCCACTGCCCAAACCGCAGGCCACGGCGCGGGTCACGATGTCGCGATCGGTCACCATGCCGATCAGCCGCTGGCCGTCGCCCACCGGCAGTGCGCCGCAGTTGCATTCGGCCATCAGTCGCGCGGCCTCCTCGATCGGGGTTTCCGGAAAGATGACCTGCACGTTGCGGGTCATGACGTCTGCCACTTGCATAGCATTACCTCCTGCTGGATATCGTTGATCAAACAGGCTTTTTGCCCGACCGGAAGGCAGCAAGCACCATTCCGGCCGGGCGGCAGCAGCGTGGTATGGCGCTTGCTCAGGAGCGCTGCAAGCCCCTCTTCCTGGAGTGCCGCCATGCCCCCAACCGCCACTTCTTCCCGGGTCGCCAGCACCGCCGTGCCGGAGACGGCGCGCGACCAGGTGTTCGACCTGCTGCGCAGCGAGCATCGCCATATCCGGCAAGCCTTTCGCGATGTCGACCGTTTTGGCAGCAGCTCGCTGCAGGGGGTCGAGCTGGTGGCGCGCACCTGTGCCGCGCTCGAAGCGCATATCCGGCTGGAGGAGGAACTGTTCTACCCGGTGGCCCGCACCGGCTGGCGCGCCAGCGCGCTGGTCGACGCCGCCGAGGTGCGCTACCGCGGCATCAAGCAACTGCTGACCGAACTCAAGCGCATGCCGGCAGATGACGCCCGCTTCAACGCCAGCTTCAGCGTGCTGGCCGGCTATATGCGGTTGCAGATGCGCGAAGAGGAAAACGTCCTGTTCAAGGTGCTGATCCATACGCCACTGCACTGGCAGGCGCTGTTCGACGCGATGCGCCGGCGCCAGGCCGAGCTTGTCGACGAGTACTGTCTGGCCCTGCGGCGCGGCAAGCGCGCGCTGGGGCCCCAGCTGATTTCCTCGCCCTCACGGAGTACGCCATGACCCCTTCTTCCCCGCATGACAACGCCAAGCTGCAGGACCTCGCCCCCGATCGCAAGGCGCAGGGCGAAGCGCTCAGCACCAACCAGGGTGCACGCATCGCCGACAACCAGAACAGCCTGCGCGCCGGCACGCGCGGGCCAACGCTGCTGGAAGACTTCGTCCTGCGCGAGAAGATCACCCACTTCGATCACGAGCGCATCCCCGAACGGGTGGTGCATGCGCGCGGCGAAGCGGCGCACGGCGTGTTCCAGGTCTACGAATCGCTGGCCGACCTGACCTGTGCCGGCTTCCTGCAGGACCCGGCGAAACAGACGCCGGTATTCGTGCGCTTTTCCACCGTGGCCGGCTCGCGCGGCTCGGCCGACACGGTGCGCGACGTGCGCGGCTTCGCGGTGAAGTTCTACACCGACGAAGGCGTGTTCGATCTCGTCGGCAACAACATCCCGGTGTTCTTCATCCAGGACGCGATCAAGTTCCCCGATCTGGTGCACGCCCTCAAGCCCGAGCCCGACAGCGAGATGCCACAGGCGGCCAGCGCGCACGACACCTTCTGGGATTTCATCTCGCTGATGCCCGAGAGCACGCACATGATCCTGTGGCTGATGTCGGATCGCGCCATCCCGCGCAGCCACCGCATGATGGAAGGCTTCGGCGTGCACACCTTCCGCCTGGTGAACGCCAGTGGCCATGCGCGCTTCGTGAAGTTCCACTGGAAGCCGGTGCTGGGCATCCACGCACTGGCCTGGGACGAGGCACAGAAGCTGGCCGGGCACGATGCTGACTTTCACCGCCGCGACCTGTGGGAGGCAATCCAGGCCGGCGATTACCCCGAGTGGGAGCTTGGCTTGCAGATCGTCGAGGAAGCCGATGCCGATCGGCTGGGCTTCGATTTGCTGGATGCGACCAAGCTGATCCCGGAAAACCTGGTGCCGGTGCGCCGCGTCGGCCGGCTCACCCTCAACCGCAATCCAGACAACTTCTTCGCCGAGACCGAACAGGTGGCCTTCCACCCCGGCAATCTGGTACCCGGCATCGATTTCACCGCCGACCCGCTGCTACAGGGCCGCTTGTTCTCCTACCTCGATACCCAGTTGCTGCGCCTGGGCGGGCCCAATTTCCACGAGATCCCGATCAATCGCGGCATCTGCCCGTTCCACAACAATCAGCGCGATGGCTTCAAGCGCCACGCCATCGCCACCGGCCGTGTCGCGTACGAGCCCAATTCGCTGGCGGACGGCGCGCCGCACGAAGTAGCGCCGGAAGCAGGCGGCTTTCACTCGGTGCCCGAGCCGCTCAATTCCCCCAAGCTGCGTATCCGCAGCGCGAGCTTTGGCGAGCACTTCGAGCAGGCGCGGCTGTTCTGGATCAGCCAGAGCGGCATCGAACAGGATCACATCGTCGAGGCCTTCACCTTCGAGCTTGGCAAGGTCACCGTGCCGGCCGTGCGCGAGCGCATGGTGAAGGTACTGGAGACGGTGGATGCCGCGCTGGCGCAGCGCGTGGCCGAGGGGCTGGGCCTGGTCGCAGGTGGCAAGCCGCCGGCGCAAACGGCCACGCCGCTGCAACCCTCGCCCGAGCTTTCCATGATCGGCAGTGGCGATGGCTCGATCCGCACCCGCAAGGTGGCCATCCTGGTGGCAGACGGTGTCGACGATGCCGCGCTCGACGCGGTGCGCCGCGCGTTGGAAACCGGCGGCGCACATGCCCTGCTGATCGCGGCCCGGCTCGGCACCTTCACCGCCGCCAGCGGCGCCACGCTGCAGGTCGATCACACCTTCGCCACCATGCCATCGGTGGCGTTCGACGCGGTGTTCGTGCCGGGCGGCGCGGTCGAGACACTCAGCAACAGCGGCGAGGCGGTCTATTACCTGCTGGAAGCGTACAAGCACGGCAAGGCCATCGCGGCGACCGGTGAGGCGGTGGACCTGTTCGACGAGATCGGCATCCTGCCCGACGACTGCGGCGGCAGCCTCAACGGCGTGGTGTGCCAGTGCGATGGTGCCACACTGGAAACGGTGGCCGAGCGCTTCATCGCCGCGATTGCGCGCCATCGCTTCTGGCAGCGCGGCGACAAGCACCTGATCCCGGCGTGACGGCGTTGCGGCCAGGGGCCGGCTAGATCCGGTCCTTGGCCGACTTGGGCGGCGTGTCGACCTCGCCGCCGTCCATGCGCACCACGCTGAACTCGCCGTTGCTTTCCATATAGGCCGCCTTCACCTGCCCGATGTCATCGATGCCATGCTCACGCAGCTGTGCCTTCAGTTCTTCGAAGGCGATGAACTCGCGCCGCAGGTTGCGATGCAACACCTCGCCGCGACGGATCAGCAACAGCGGCGGCGGCTCCAGCAGCCGGCGCATCGTCGGCGAATAGAAGGTCAGCGCATCGAGCAGCGAATTCCAGCCCAACAGCGTGCCGATCAAAACGAAACCGTCGCTGACGGTGCGATAGTCCCCGGTCATCGCGTTCTGCGAAGCATCGGCCACCAGCACCAGCAGCAGCACGTCCGCCACGGTCACTGATCCGATGTTGCGTGGCATCAGCACGCGGAAGATCAGGAACAGGAACCAGTACAGCGCGGAACCGCGCACGATCAGCTCCCACGGATTGAGGCTGAGTCCGAACAGCTCGCTCCAGTCCATCGCGATTCCTCCTTGCCCGCCGACCGCGGACACGAAAAAGCGCCTGTATCAGGCGCTTGCTGGAAGCGGGCGCCATGCGGCGCCCCGGATCAGGCCGCGAGCTGGCGATAACGCTGGCGCAGCGCCTTGATCTCGGCATGGTTGCTCAGCACACCTTGATACTGGCGATTCACCAGTTCGTGCACCGACACCGGCAAACCCTTCTCCAGCGCCTCGGCGTAACTGGCCTTGGCCTTGTCCTCGCCACGCTCGCATTCTTCGAGCACCGCGAGATCATCGTTGCTGGTGACCGCCGTGCGCAGCGTCACCCAGCCGCGATGGACTGCGCCGGCCACGGTGCCGCCCTCCTCGGCCTCGCCACCGTGCAGACGCACGAGGCGGGCCAGCTCGTCCGCCGCGTTGCGGCATTCGGCGGCGCGCATGCGAAAGAGGTTCTTGAGTTCGGTGGCGGTGGCGTACTTCACGCATTCGTTGAACCCGTATTCGCCGTCCTTGCTGGTTTCGATCAGGTTGTTGAGAACGCTCACGACTTCGCTGTTGTCCATGCTGTGTGCTCCTTGGCTGGGGGAAGAAGCGGCCCTGCGGCCTTGCGACACGTCGAGCAAATTGCGTACCGGCTGCATCGCCCCGTCCAGCCTTGCCTGGCCGCCCGCACCGCGTTCCCGTGTGCGGCACGAATTACCGTAATTTGTAAAAACTGCATCCCTCACCCGCATATCGCGCCGGTCATTGCCCCTGCCTGCGCCGCCTGCCGCTTGGCACAACCCTTGCATGGACATGCACCCGTTGCCTTGCAAGGAAGCGCATGCCTTTGCCATCCCCTCGCCGCCCCCACGCGGCCCCCGTTCAGCCCGGATTGCCGTCATGAGTCGGCCGGAAATGTTTCTCGAACACCAACAGCACCAGACCCTCACCCCGCGCCTGCAACAGGCGGTGCGGCTACTCCAGCTCTCCACCCAAGATTTCACCCAGGAGCTGCGCGACCTGTTGTCGCTCAATCCCTTTCTGGAGCTCGACGACGCGCATGAACCGCAGGCCGAGGCAGAAACAGCGGCCACGGAGCACGCGGAAGCCATGCCGGAACCGCTGCCCGATCCGGAACCATGGGGCAACGGCAAGCCTTCCGCCGGGGTGGAAGGCGGGCTGGATCTGCTCGACCTCACCTGTGCCGGCGTCACGTTGCAGCAGCATCTGCATCAGCAGCTCAATGTAATGAACCTTTCCGAGCGCGACCTGCTGCTGGTGGCGCTGGTGATCGAGGCACTCGATGACGACGGCTATCTGCGCGTGGGGCTGGACGAGCTGGCCGGCTTGCTGTCATTGAATCCGCCCGTCGAGCCCGATGAGATGCAGTACGCGCTGCGGCTGGTGCAGTCGTTCGAGCCCACCGGGGTGGCCTGTCGTGATGTGGCCGAGTGCATCTCGCTGCAGCTTGCCGCGCTGCCGGAAAGCCCGTGCAGCCTGCTCGCCGGCCGCATCATCGACGAGGCATTCCAGCGGCTGGCCGTGCGCGACATCGTCGGCGTAGCGCAGGCCATGGGCTGCTCGCCCGGCGAAGCCGAGGCGGCGGCACAGTTGATCCGTCAGCTCGATCCGCGGCCAGGCTGGGCCTTTGGCGAACATACCGCCGGCTACCTCACGCCCGATATCCTGGTACACCGCACGCGCGATGGCTGGGCGGCGATGCTGAACCCTGCGGTGGTGCCGCGGCTGAAGGTGAACCAGCACTATGCGGAGCTGTTCGCGCGCCATCGCGAATCGCACCATGGCGATCTCGCCACCCATTTGCAGGAAGCACGCTGGACCGTACGCAACCTGGAGCAACGCTTTTTCACCATTCTGCGGGTGGCGCAGGCACTGGTGGACCGGCAGCAGTATTTCTTCGAGCACGGCATCCTCGCGATGCAGCCGCTGGGGCTGAAGGACATCGCCGAAGCGCTGGAGCTGCACGAATCGACCGTATCGCGCGCCACCAACAACAAGTACATGGCGACACCATTCGGCGTGTTCGAACTCAAGTACCTGTTCTCGCGCGGACTCAGCACCCGGCAGGGTAGCCAGTGCTCCACCACCGCAATCCGCGAAGCGATCCGCAAGATGATCCAGACCGAAGCGGCGCATGCGCCGCATTCGGATGCCGAGATCACCCGACTGCTGCAGCAGCAGGGGCTGAAGGTGGCACGCCGCACCGTCACCAAGTATCGCCAGCTGATGAACATCCCCTCGGTGGAGCAACGGCGGCTGCACGCCTGATCCCACCAAAGAAAACACGCCACCCGAGGGTGGCGTGCTTCGTCCAGCTGATCGGGCGATCAGCTGTTCTTGTTGCGCACCTTGCTGCTGTCCTGCTCGCTACCAAGGTTACCGGTAGTGGTTCCGGTAGTGCCGGCAGCCGTGGCACTGCGGGTGGAGGCCGACGCATTGCTGCTCTCGCCGATGCGCGAACCACCGGCCTCGCCGCTACGGCCCAGCGTCTGGCCCGACTGCTGCTGGCCAGCCGACTGCCCGGCCTGCAGCCCCGATTGCTGATCGGATTGCTGGTCGCGGTGCTTGTTGCGCCATTGCTCGAATTCATCCGAGAACTTGCCGTAGCGCTCCTGGCTCCAGCGGTCGTAGTCGTCGTCGAGCTGACGGATCTGCTGTTCGCGCCACTGGCTGTAGTGCGGGTCCAGATGGCGGGAGCCGCGCGAACCTTGCTCGCCCTGCTGGCCATAGCCCTGGCTGCCTTGTGAGCCGCCGTAGGGCGGATTGTTCTGGAAGCCACTTTGGCTGCCATAGCCCTGCGAGGCAAAGCCCGACTGGCCTTGGCCATAGCCGCGCTGCTGATCGAAGCCGCCTTGCTGGCCCTGGTGCGAGGCGAACTGGCTGCTTTGGTGGCCGCCCTGGCCATAACCACCCTGCCCACCTTGCTGACCTTGGCCCCATTGCTGGCCATGACCACCCTGGTTGCCCTGACCACCTTGGAAGCCTTGGCCGCCCTGCTGACCATAGCTGCCTTGGCCACCTTGGAAACCCTGACCACTCTGCTGGCCGTAGCTGCCTTGCTGACTACCGTAACCGCCTTGGCCACCCTGGAAATCACGCTGACCCTGCTGACCGTAACCGCCTTGGAAACCCTGGCCGCGCTGGCCTTGATTCCATTGCTCGCCCGCAGCGCCGTAATGGCCCTGATAGCCGCCCTGTTGCCCTTGCTGGCCGCTCACGCCTTGGCTGCTCTGATAGTTCTGACCATAACCCTGGCCCCCTTGCTGGCCCTGGCCCACCTGGTTGGCGCGGTAGCCGCCCTGATACTCGCGGCCGCCTTCACCGCCGGCATAGCCTTGCGGGTTGGCGCCGCCCTGATACTGGGTGCCGCTGGCCGGATAGTAGCTGCCGTATTCTTCCGACGGCCGGCCGCCATACTGGTCATGTGCCGGGCGGGATTCCCGGGTATCCGATTGGAAATCCCGATCGTCGCCCTGGCCGTAGCGCCCATAATTCTGCTCGCGCGATTGATTGCCCTGGTTGCGCTCGGGATAGCTGTGCTGTGTCATCGTGATTCCTCTCTCAACTGATTTGGGAAAAACAGGTGGCAGACCACGTGCGGCACGCGTCGCCACCGGCCGCTTCGCTAGCAGCAAACGGTGTACCCGCGCGCAAATCAGCACATTGCGGCGCTCGCGGCCCTGCCGCCAAACCAGCGAACTGGTAAAACTTGCAGCGCTTTGCACACCCTGCGCCACCGCCCGGCAGACCATCGCAAAAACCCGTGTAATTCAGGCCTCCCACCCGCGTAATTCCTCCAGGCCGATCGATGCCGAGCAGCAACCAAGGCCACTCCGTGCTTGCAAAGCCTGACACCACACGCATCGCTGGCAAGGCAATTTCGGACCGCAACTTCTGCTGCGCCGCACAAGTCACGATCGCGTCAGCTCAAGCAAGCGAAGCGCATCCACGCCTGCCGGGTTTGCATGGGCCTGCTGCCGGAAAGCAGCCAACTGCCGCGATGTCGCACTACGGCTCCATCCATATGCTTTCTCACAACGACAGCAAAAACCAATGGAATATCAGAAATTTCTGCTGCTGTAGGAGTTGTCCGGCGATGGCTTTCCCCTTTGCTGCATTGACCCGAAAACTGAGCCCACTAGGATGGAACCCATATGCCTGCCGGGAGCACGCCATGTTCGAGACCATCCGCCACGAGTCGGCCCATCCTTCGATGCCCACGCTCTATTCGTTCAGCCGCGGAGAAGCCCGGGCCGAACCCGCGGCCAAGCCGATTCCGCAACGGGACAGCGACGCCAGCCGCTTCGGTCGCCTCTATGGTTCCTCCGCGCCGATGCAAGAAGTATTCCGCCTAGTTGAGCGCGTGGCGCCCAGCGATATGTCGGTGCTCATCATCGGTGAGAGCGGCTGCGGCAAGGAGTTGATCGCACAGACCGTGCACGAAATGAGCGCCCGCGCCGACGCCCCCTTCATTGCGGTCAATTGCGGTGCCTTGCCCGCCACGCTGGTGGAAGCCGAATTGTTCGGCTACGAGAAAGGCGCCTTTACCGGTGCCAGCCGTACTCACCAAGGCTTTTTTGAACGCGCCCAGGGCGGCACGCTGTTCCTCGACGAGATCACCGAGATGCCGATCGAGCTGCAGGTGCGTTTGCTGCGCGTGCTGGAAACCGGCGTGCTCACCCGGGTAGGCGGCGATCGCGAGATCGCCTGCAATGCCCGCATCCTTGCCGCCACCAACCGCGAACCGCTCGAAGCCGTGCGCAGCGGCCATCTGCGCGAGGATCTGATGTACCGGCTGGCCGTGTTTCCGGTGGTGTTGCCGCCGTTGCGCGAGCGTGCTGACGACGTGATGCTGTTGGCCCAGCACTTCCTCGACGATCTCAATTCGCAATACAGCACCGACAAGCAGTTCGCCGCCGATGTAGCCGAGCGCCTGGCCAGCCACGCCTGGCCGGGCAACGTGCGCGAGCTGAAGAACTGCATCCAGCGCGCCTACATCCTGTCGGACGAAGCAGTGGAAATCGATACGCTGGCGCCGCTCAAGCGCTGCGATGCCGTGGTGAATGGCAATTGCATGCAATTCGAGATCGGCACCCCGCTGGAGGAAGTGGAACAACAGCTGATCTTTGCCACGCTGGCGCGCTTCCAGGGCAACAAGCGCCGTGCGGCCGAGGCGCTCGGCGTGAGCCTCAAGACCATCTACAACCGGCTCAACAGCTATTCCTCGGACAAAGCGCGCCAACTGGCCCAACAGTTCGGTACCTCTATCAACGACGACGACAACGTGATCAACGCCGCCAACTACGCCTAATCCAGGCGGGCATGCCCGTTGCTGTGTAGTGAAGGTCGGTCGCGCCGGGCGATGCCCGGCAGGCCGGCCGAGACCTACACCACGGAGCCCGCCATGAATCAACCCGCCACCGCCACCCTTCCCCCGCAACACCAGGATCAGCAGCCTGGTATCGAGGCGCAGATGCAGCCGCCGCCGGAATCGGAGATGGCAGCGTACCGCGGCAGCGGTAAGCTCGAAGGCGAAGTGGCACTGGTGACCGGCGGCGACAGCGGCATCGGTCGCGCGGTGGCCGTGGCATTCGCCAAGGAAGGCGCCGACGTCGCCGTGGTCTACCTCGCCGAGGATGAAGATGCCGCCAAGACCCGCCAGCTGATCACCGACTGCGGCCGGCGCTGCATCCTGATCAAGGGCGACATCGCCGACGAGGCGTTCTGTGGGGAAGCGGTGGCGCTGACCATCTCGGAGCTCAAAGGGCTCGACATCCTGGTGAACAATGCCGGCGAGCAACATCCGCAGTCCTCGATCGAGGACATCAGCAGCAGCCAGCTCTTGCGCACCTTCCAGACCAACGTCTTCGCCATGTTCCACTTGGTGCGCGCGGCGCTGCCGCACTTGAAGGGCGGGGGGCGCATCATCAACACCACCTCGGTGACCGCATACCGCGGCCATGAAAAGCTGCTCGATTACTCGGCCACCAAGGGCGCGGTGGTGTCGTTCACCCGTTCACTTGCCAAGGCACTGATCGACGACGAGATCCGGGTGAATGCCGTTGCGCCCGGTCCGGTCTGGACACCGCTGATCCCCTCGACCTTCAGCGCCGAGGAAGTAAAAAAGTTCGGCAGCCACGCCCCGATGAAGCGCCCCGGCCAACCCGACGAGATCGCCCCGGCCTATGTGTTCCTCGCCAGTGCCGATTCAAGCTTCATGGCCGGCCAAGTGCTGCATCCGAATGGTGGTGAAGTGGTAAACGGGTGAATACCGTGTGGCAAAAACTGCATTGGGAACTGGACACCCAGTCAAGCAGCTTGAGCCTCCACGGGCCATCCGCCTGGTCGGTTGGGCATGCTGCTTGCTGAACGTGTGATCGCAATGTCTTTCATTGCCTAACAAAGGAGCCATCAAGATGACACGCATCCAACAAATCGCCGCCATCCTGGGCAGCGCCATGCTCGCCGCTTCGCTGGGCGTTTCCGCTGCCGATGCCAATACCAGCGGCAAGCACAGCAAGGTAACCCCGGTCCCCGGCACCCACTCCGCCAGCGAGCCCGATACCAAGGGCAATAGCGGGGGCGCTGCGCCGGGCCAGACCAACTAAGGCCTACGCAGCACAAACAAACCGCCTCAGTACGAGGCGGTTTGTTTTTAGGTGTCTTTTACAACTGCTTCACCTAATCATCTCCAGATTTGCCATGCCGCCGGGGACTGAAACGCCGCTCGAGCCGACGCAGCCCGAACAACACCACCAGGTTGAGCACAACAATCCCGATCGCCAGCACGAACTGCGCAAGCCCAACGGCCACGCCGATACCGGCCGACATCAGCAGCGATGCCGCCGTGGTCAGCCCCTTGACCTGCTCACCCTCGGTGGCTGCCGAAGAAATCCGGAAGATTGTGCCGGCGCCCAGGAAGCTCACCCCGGTCACGATGGCCTCCAGCACACGGATCGGGTCCGAGCGCACCATCTCCGCGTGGGTATGGCCGTAATACCGTGCCAACAGTACATCGGCCAAGCTGACAAACAGCGCTGCAGCGCCGGCCACCAGCATTTGTGTACGCAAGCCCGCTGGCTTGGCAGCCGCTTCCCGCTCCCAGCCAACCAAGCCCCCCAAGACCATCGCCAGCCCCACTTCGCCCAGCATGCCCAGTTGGGACCATCCCAGTATGTCCATCTGCACCTCCATCGCGCTGTAATCCACGACAGAGCTTGAGGACGACGAAACGAGCAGGCGATTTTTCACCTTGCGACACCGTAGGAGCAATCGGGAGCCAGCCCCAGCAACGCCTGGAGAGCAGCAACCCAGCTGCCACGCCTTCGTCAACGACTGTTCAAAGCCCCTGTTCGACCATATCCAGCAAACGCTGGCCGATGACTTCACGCGTCGCTTCCGGCAAGCCATGCAGCGGTCCCTCGCTCACCAGCAGCGCCAGACCATGCACGGCAGACCACGCGAGATATTCCGCGCCAGGGCGACGTTCCGGTGGCAGCCCGCCTGCGGCGGCCAGCCGATCCAGCGCCATGCTGAGCAATTCGAACGGATTCATGCCACTGGCACCCGCCTTGGCCGCATCCGGATCGGCTTCGACCTGCTCGTGCGAGGAAAACGCAGTCTTGAACAGACCCGGTTCGGCGTGGGCAAAGCGTAGATAACCCGTGCCCACAGCGCGCACGCTGTCCCGGGCGTAGCGCAACGGCCCAACCGACGGGTGCAGCTTGGCCAGCTCCACCTCCATCGCACGCGCCACCTGCGACAATGCATACGCCCGCACCGCCAACAGCAGATCCTCGCGGCTGGCGAAATGGCGATAGGCCGCATTGGGCACCACGCCCGCCTGTCGGGTCGCCTCGCGCAGCACCACCGCACCCGGCCCCCCCATGCGGGCCAACGCGATTCCCGCATCCAGCAAGGCGTTGCGCAGGTCGCCATGCCGGTAGGTGCTGCGCCGGGAAGCAGAGGTTGGGGTGTCGCTCATCGTCGATCCTATGTGTACACCGTCCATTATCTCATGCTAGCTTATGTGTACCGTGTACACATTAAAGCCCAACCCATCACGGTACGTGTACGACAACCTACTGGAGATCTCGATGAACCTGCTGAACCCCTACATCACCTTCAACGGCAACTGTGCTGAGGCCATGCAGTTCTACCAAAGCACGCTCGGCGGCAAGCTGCAGCTGATGACAGTGGCCAATTCGCCGGTGGCGGAACACCTGCCCCAAGCGGCCGGACACCTGATCATGCACGCCCACCTTGAGCTACCCAACGGCAACCATCTGATGGCATCGGACTGGATCGAAGGCTGCGGCGGGCCGTATGACGGGATCAAGGGCATCTCCCTAGCGGTGACTTACGCCACAGTGGAAGAAGCCACCAGCCGCTTCAACGCGCTGGCCGATGGCGGCAAGATCACGATGCAGCTAGAACCGACTTTCTGGGTCGAACAGTTTGGTGCCGTAGTCGATAAATACGGCATCAGCTGGTTGGTAAACGGCGGAAAAATGAAGGCCTGAGCACGTCCGACGATCCATGAATGCAGGTAGATCGGTTGCACCTGCATAAAAGCCCCACGCTTATGGCGCGGGGCTTTTTCTTGTGACGCAGGCAGGTCTTGCAGCTTCATATCTGTAATTAGCGCGCAGAAGCCGCTTAAGAATACCGCCGACGTCCCCCCAAGTTTGAGTAGCACGCAGCTTTAGAGTCCAATCCCTTCCATCAAGGAGACTGGACGTGAAGAAACGCTTTTCCGAAGAACAAATCATCGGCTTCCTGCGCGAGGCCGAAGCGGGCTTGCCCATCAAGGAACTGTGCCGCCGGCACGGTTTCTCCGAAGCCAGTTACTATCTCTGGCGCAGCAAGTTCGGTGGCATGAGCGTCTCCGACGCCAAGCGGCTCAAGGAACTCGAGGCCGAGAATGCTCGGCTCAAGCGCATGCTGGCCAATTCGATGCTCGAAAACGAGGTCATCAAGGAAGCACTGCAAAAAAAGTGGTGACCGCACCAACGCGACGCGAGCTGGTGCGGTTCCTCGCCGGACGGGGTCTGAGTGAGCGCTGGGCGTTGCGCATCGCCCGAATGAGTCCGAGCGCCTTGCGCTACCGGCCCAAGCCGGATCGGAACGGCATGTTACGGCAGCGGATCGTCGAACTGGCGCAGCGCCATCGTCGCTACGGTGCAGGGATGATCTATCTGAAGCTGCGCCAGAGCGGCTGGGCAGTGAACCACAAGCGGGTAGAACGGCTATATGCACTGGCCGGGCTGCAAGTGCGGCGACGCAAGCGCAAGAAGGTGCCGCCATCGGAGCGGCAGCCGCTGATCCGGCCGCAGGTCGCCAATGCGGTCTGGTCGATGGACTTCGTGTTTGATCGCACGGCCGAAGGACGAGTGATCAAATGCCTGACCGTTGTCGACGATGCCACGCATGAAGCCATTGCGGTGATCCCGGAGCGAGCCATCAGTGGCGAAATTCTGACGCGGCAACTGGATCGATTAGCGGTCTCACGCGGCTTGCCGCAGGTGATTCGCACTGACAACGGCAAGGAGTTCTGCGGTCGAGCGATGCTGCACTGGGCGTACCGGCGCGGCATCACGCTGCGGCAGATTGAACCGGGCAAACCGAACCAGAACGCTTACATCGAATCATTCAATGGCCGGCTGCGGGACGAATGTCTGAACGAGCACTGGTTCACCAGCTTGGCGCATGCGCGGGTGGTGATCGAAGCCTGGCGACGGGAATACAACGAGGAGCGGCCGAAGAAGGCGTTGGGCGGGCTGACGCCATCGGCCTATGCCCGGCAGCTAGCGAGGAAGAAACCGGTAATATCGGGGGCCGGACTCTAAAGCGAAATGCTATTCATGAGGGGGTGACGTCGCCTGATCTTGCGCAGTCGAGCGAGCGCTGATCGATTCACGGCAAAAGGCAGACAGAGTCAGTTCGTTGGTCACGACTTTTCTAAGCAGCGCGCTTCCGTTCAACCCGGCGATTTCAGCTGCTTCAGAAATGCAAAGTAGAAATGTGCTCATTTGGCCTCCGCCTGGAGCTTAGCTACCTTGTTGGAGAGGGGGTCTCGCTTGAGCGAGCTCGGCGCTTAGCTATTCACGTTTCCGCGTCACGGCCTCTGCTTCCCAGCTTTGAGTTGGTCGAGATAATCAGCCCACCACTGCATCATTTTTACGCGTTCTGGTAAGTGTTCGGCGTAGTTATAGGCGGCGCGCACTTCGTCGCGCTCGCCATGGGCAAGCTGGCGCTCGATGGCGTCGCGGTGCCATTGGTGCGACTCATTCAGCAGGGTGCTGGCGATCTTGCGAAAGCTGTGCCCGGTGAACTGGTCACTGGTATAGCCAAGTCGGCGTAGTGCCGCGTTCACGGTATTTTCACTCATTGGGCGCTCTTTAGTGCGCTCGCCTGGGAAAACATACTTGCAACGGCCTGTCAGGGGTTCCAGCTCGCGCAGCAGTGCGATAGCTTGGGTTGGGAGCGGCACGATATGCACGGCACGTGACTTCATCTTGTGGGCGGGAATGCGCCACTCAGCTTTGTCGAAATTGATTTCGTCCCACTCGGCTTTTCTCAACTCTCCAGGTCGCACAAACACCAGAGGAGCAAGGCGGGTGGCGCAACGCACAACCAGCGATGCGCTCAAACCATCGAGCGCACGAAGGAGCGCCCCTACTTCAACTGGGTCGGTGATGGTCGGGAAGGCTTTCGGGTCAGGGCGAATCAGGGCTTCTTTGAGCAGATCGGCGGGATCGGTCTCTGCCATGCCGGCTGCGATGGCGTAGCGAAAAATCTTGCTGCAAGACCAGAGCACGCGGTGGGCGGTCTCAATCGCGCCGCGTTCCTCAATGCGTCGCAAGCAGGCCAGCACCTCGGGAGCCTTGATACTCGCGATGGGGCGCTTGCCCAGCCACGGGAACACGTCCGATTCCAGTCGGTTGATAGTGCGCTCACGGTGGCTCGCCGACAGGCCCCTCATGCACTTATCAAACCAGGCACGTCCCACGACCTCGAAGCTGTTATCGGCTGCAACGGATGCGGCCAGGCTAGCGGCCTTGCGCTGCTCGCTCGGGTCAATGCCCTGCGCCAGCCGGGCACGGATTTCGTCCCGCTGCTTACGGGCTTCGCTTAGGGGTACGTCGGGGTACGCACCAAAGGACAGCAGTGACTCCTTGCTGTTCGGTTTGGTGTACTTCATCCGCCAGAGCTTCGCCCCGTTCGATTTGACCAGTAGGAACAATCCTCCGCCATCAAACAGCTTGCGGTCTTTCTCAGCAGGCTTGGCGTTCTTGCATTCCGAGTCGGTCAGCGGTTTGGTCTGACGAGCCATGGGGTATCACCTTAGGGGTACGGGGTACGGCACACCCCGAATCACGGTTTTTGTACCCCAAAATGTACCCCTAAAAAGTCGGGTTGTCATGGCATCACATGACACATTACAGCAAAGAAAAACCCCTGAAAGCTGAGCTTTACAGGGGTTTAAGGTGTGTCACGATACTTCGTGAAACTATCATTTGGTGGAGCCGGCGGGAGTCGAACCCGCGTCCGAAAGTCCTCCACGAGGAGATCTACATGCTTAGTGTGGTCTACTGGTTTTAACCATCAACCCGCCGACCGACAGGCTGGTTGAAAGCGAGTTACCTTAGATTTAACCCCAAGCCAAGTAACCCGGCTCAAGGCGATCCCATCTAAATGACTCTGCTGTCGTTTTTTAGGCGACCTACCCGGTGGGCAAAGTAGCGCAGAGTCTGGCGCGATTAAGCAGCCAGAGCGTAAGTTTCGTCGTTTGCGACTAAGTTATTTCAGCGTTTTACGGGGTGTCTGAGATCCCGGCATGCCCCCACTCGCTTTGCAACCCCCGTCGAAACCATGGCGGCCCCAAGTGAAGCGTTGCCATTGTAACGCGTTTGCCGCCCCGGGGCGAGGTCAGACGGCCACGGGGGCTTTGATCGCCGGCCAGCTCTCGTAGCCGACGAGCTCGAAGTCCTCGAACTCGAAATCGAAGATGCTGCGCCGCTCGGGATTGATCCGCATCTGCGGCAGGGGCTTGGGCTCGCGGGTGAGCTGGGTGTGTACCTGTTCCAGGTGATTGGTGTAAACATGGCAATCGCCACCGGTCCAGACGAAATCACCCGGCTGCAGATCGCACACTTGGGCCAGCATCAGTACCAGCAATGAGTACGAGGCGATGTTGAACGGCACTCCGAGGAACAGGTCGGCACTGCGCTGGTAGAGCTGGCAGGAAAGCTTGCCGCGCTGATCAGGATCGCCCGGCTGGGCGGGCGCCACGTAGAACTGGAAGAAGGCGTGGCAAGGCGGCAGCGCCATGTGCTCGATCTCGCCAACGTTCCAGGCCGAAACGATGATGCGGCGCGAATCCGGATTACGCTGGAGTTGGTCGACCACCTGGGCAATCTGGTCAATATGGCGGCCATCGCGCGTGGGCCAGCTGCGCCACTGGTAGCCGTAGATCGGGCCGAGCTCGCCGTCGGCACGCGCCCAGTCATCCCAGATTGAAACGCCACGTTCCTTCAACCAGTTGTTATTGGTTTCGCCCCGCAGGAACCACAGCAGCTCGTAAACGATGGACTTGAGGTGCACCTTCTTGGTGGTGACCAGCGGGAACCCCTCGGCGAGGTTGAAGCGCATTTGGTGGCCGAACACTGACAGGGTGCCGGTACCGGTGCGGTCCTCCTTTCTCACGCCGTGATCGAGTACGTGCTGGAGAAGGTCGAGGTACTGCCGCATGCTGCGCTCCGTGGGCTGATCGAACAAAACGGCCGCCCCATGGGGCGGCCAGTCAGATTCTACGCGAAGCCGGGCGGCTTGGGATCAGGGCTCGAGCCGGGCCTGTGCCAGCGGCAACTCCACATAGAAGGTCGCACCGTGCCCCAGCACGCTCTCGCAGCCCACCTTGCCATCCATGGCTTCGGCGAGGCGCTTGACGATGGAGAGACCCAGGCCGGTGGTGTGTTCGCCTCCGGTCGGTACGGCAGAAAGCCGGCTGAACTTACGGAACAGACGCTCCATCTCGTGGGTGGCAATGCCTGGCCCCTGGTCCGACACACGCACCTGCACGCGCTCGCCAATGGCAATGGCCTCCAGCCGGATCGCGGTCTGGTGGGGTGCGTACTTCGATGCATTGGAAATCAGATTGTCGAGCACCTGCCACAGTGCCTGTCGATCTGCCATAACGTTCAGCCCGCACGGCGTGTAGATACAGAGCTGCTGCTTCTCCACCAGCCGCATTTCCCAGCTGGCCACCAGCTCCGTGCACAGGCCATCGAGCAACACCCGCTCCGGCCGCAGATGGTATTGGCCTGCTTCCAGTGCGTTGATGTCGAGCAGGTTGCCGAGGATGCGCTGCATGCGCTCGGACAATTTGACGATGCCAAGCAGGCGATCCTCCACCCGATCGTGCGACCACTCGCCAAGCTTGCCGACGATGAGATTGGTCATGCCCTGGATCGACGCCACCGGATTCTTCAGATCGTGCGCGGCGATGGTCAAAAGCTCGTTCTTTTCCTCGTTGAGCTGGGTGAGTCGCAGGTTGGCCGCCTCCAGCTCCATATTGCGTACCGCCAGCTCCTCGGTACGCCGCTCGACCAGTTCTTCCAGATTGTGGCGATGCTGCTCGATGGTGGTGGCCATGCCATCGAAGGTGCGGGCCACCTCGCCCAGTTCGTCGTCGCGACCGGTATCGAGGTTATCCGAGCGCTTGCCGGCAGCCAGCGACACGATGGCCTGCTTCAGCCGCGCCAGTGGCATCGCCACATCGTGCCGCAGCGTCCAGGCCATCACGGCAAGCTCCAGCACCAGCGCAATCAGGCCGAGCAACAGCACCATGCTGGCCGCCAGTGCAGCCTTTTCCTGTAGCAGGCGCTTGGGATAGACGCTGACGAACAGCCAGTTCGCTCCCTTGATCGGCGCCACGCCGAGCCAGGCGCTGCCGTCGGGCGATTCGACAAAAGGCTGGTTCGGCGTGGCTTTGAGCGCTGCCTCGTAGAGGCTACGTACCTCCAGATCTTCCACTTCGGTCACCCGGTAACCGCCGCCGGCTTCGCGGATCTTGCCCATACGGGCCGGGTGTGCCACCAGATCGCCGTCGCGGGTGACGATGAAGTTGTGCGTGCCGGGAATGCTGACGTTGTTGGTGCGCTCGATCAACTCGTCAAGCAGCACATCCTGGCCAGCGCCGCCCACAAAGCGTCCAAGGTAATCAATGGGCGTGACTACCGATACCATCCACTGGATGGCCTGCTTGTCGAAGTAGATACCGGTCCAGAACGTCTTGCGCTCCGGGTTGCGCGCCGGGGTGGCGCCCACTTCGGTCGGCAGGTCTGCGGCAAAGTCCGCCACGGAGCCGTTGCGCGCGTAGTTGAGATCCGGCAGGAAGATGATGCTGCCGTCCGACACGTTCAGGTCGATGAAGGTATCGTAGTAGCGGCTGCGGTGTGCCGGGCCATACTGGCTGGCGAGATCGAAGCCCACCAGCACTTGGCGCATGAACTCCGGCGTGAGTTTCACATTGGGCAGCAACGCCACGGTCGCTTGGTGCTCGAAATCGTCGAGTTCCAGCCGAACCCGCCAGATGCCGTCGCGCTCCTGGCTGAACAGCTGGTGAAAACGCGGTGCCGGATCGGTTTCGCCATACAGCGCCATGCGGCGCACGAACTCGTCGCGCAACCTGCGGGTATTGATTTCAGCCTGGAGGAAGGGTTCGGATTCGAGCTGGCTGCGGGCGGCAATGTACTTGCCGAGATTGGCCAGCGCCTCTTCCTGGAAACGCCAGTAGCTGTAGTAGTAGGAGATTGCGGTCAGTACCAGCGCCACGATGCCGATGCGCAGCGCGATATTGCGCAGCACACGGCGGGACAGCGTGGAGGTCGGTTTGGCCGGTTCAGTCATGGCGCGAGCATAGCGGAGCCGGTCATCCGCGCCAAGCGGAGCCCCCGGCGCTGTCTCGGATCACGCAGCGCTGCTGCCAGCATGACAAACGACTGAATCGTCACGCCTTTCAGACATCTGGGTCCGGGCTGCTCGCGGGTTCGTTCAGGCGACGGTACGCTACCTCGACGATTTCCAACTCCTCAATGCCAGCGGGCGTGCGCAACTGCACCACATCACCCTCGCGCGCCTTCAACAACGCACGCGCCACCGGACTGGTCCAGCTGATGTGGTTGCGCTTGAGGTCGGTTTCATCGACCCCGACGATGGCCACGGTTTCCTCGCGGCCATCGTCGCGCAGGTAGCTGACCGTGGCGCTGAAGAACACTTGGTCGGTGACTTCGCGCGTTTCCGGATCAACCACCTCGGCGTTCTCCAGCCGCTTTTGCAGAAAGCGGATGCGGCGATCGATCTCGCGTAGCCGGCGCTTGCCGTACTGGTAGTCGGCATTCTCCGAGCGATCGCCGTTGCTGGCCGCCCAGTTCACCACTTGAGTGACATGCGGCCGCTCCTTGTGCACCAAGTCGTAGAGTTCGGTACGCAGCCGGTGCCAGCCACCCGGCGTCATGTAGTTCTTGCTGCCCGCGGGTACCTTGAGCTCGGGCGGCAGCTCATCGTCCGCGTCGTCGCTCTCGCGGGTGAACGCCTTGCTCATCGCGCGCTCAATCCTTGGCTTCGCCGTTGAGCTTGAGGTCCGCCCACTTCATCACCGCCAGCACTTCGGTTTCGTTGAGCTCGTAGAACTGGCCGCGCTTGAGTCGCGGCGGCAGGCCGAACATGCCGAAACGCACCCGCATCAGCCGGCTCACCTGCAGCTGGTAATGCTCGAACATACGGCGCACCTCGCGGTTACGGCCTTCCTTCAGCACCACGTTGTACCAGTGATTGGCCCCTTCGCCGCCGGTAGGCGTGATGTGTTCGAAATGCGCCGGCCCATCGTCGAGCTCAATGCCCTTCTTCAGCTCGGCGATCTGCTCATCGCTGAGTTCGCCAAGTACACGCACCGCATACTCGCGCTCAATTTCGAAGCGTGGATGGGTCATGTGGTTGGCGAGGTCGCCCGAGGTCGTGAACACCAGCAGGCCCGAGGTGTTGAAATCCAGCCGGCCGATGGCAATCCATTTGCTGGAAGCAAGCTTGGGCAGGCGCTCGAACACGGTGACGCGGCCTTGCGGATCATCGCGGGTAACGAGCTCGCCTTCCTGCTTGTGATAGAGCACCACGCGCGGCAGGCGATCCGGCCAGCGCAGCGCAACGCGCTTGCTGCCCACGCGCACATCGTCGCCCGGTTTCACCTTGGCACCGAGCTCGGCCACGCGGCCGTTGATGGTGACCTTGCCCTCGGCGATCCAGCCTTCGACTTCGCGCCGCGAGCCCCAGCCGGAGAACGCCAGCGCCTTCTGCAGTCGCTCCTCGCCCAGCTGATCACTGGCGATGCGCTTCTCGCGCAGTTGCTTCTGCTTGGCAACCTGCAATTGCGAACCGGCCCGCACCTGCAGCTTCTTGGCGCGTTTGACCGGCGCACGACGCTCAGTCGGCGGCTGAGCTGCTGTATCCGCAGGCTTGCCTTGTGCTTGTCCACGCGTGCCAGCTGGTTTGGCGGCCCCTGCCTTACCCCGGCCGGCTTCGCCCAGTGCCGCCTTGCTGCTGACCCAATCGTCGCCCTGGCCCGCCTTGCGGCCGGCCAGTTGAGCGCGCCGCTGCTGACCGGCCTTCTGTTCGCTGATCGCCGGCTGCGGGCGACGTGCTCGGTTGTTTCTCATCTTGGTGTTTCCAATGCAAACCGCGATTATACCTTGGCCGTCAATCGCCTCACCCCGAAAACAAAGGCCGCCTCGAGGGCGGCCCTGGTTGTGCCGGCATGGCATCACCCTTCTGCGAAGAAGGCGATGCTGCCGATGCTGGTCAGGCCGAGGTTGAAATGCTGACGGGTGAATTCCTCGCTGCGGCCGGAAAGCTCGGCGCGGCGCAGGATTTCATGCAGCACCTCGATTTCCTTGAACCACTTCAACAGCCGGGTATCGTTGTTGATGAATGACTCGATCTGGGTCTTGGCCGGATGATCGCCCAGCACGTTGACCTGACCGCCTTCGTTGCTGGCGAGCTGGATCGCTGGCGGTACCGTCACGCCGAGGCCGGACAGATGCCCCATCAGGTCGTCGCCATAGCGGGTCAGCTCGTTCGCCGCCTTGCTGCGGATGTCTGAAAGCCGTACCTGGCCATCGTTGCCGGCCAGCCCCAGGAACCGCGCAACGCCATCATCCAGCGCGGTCCCCTCCTCTACATCGCTTACCATGTTCACGGCGCGTTTCCTTGTCAGTTTAGGTATCAATTGATCCAACCCATCGTAGCAAAGGCCATTTTGAAGTTTCGGAGCAATGTGACGGACGGTTGACCTAAAGCAGGGAACGGAGTTCGTACAGCTTTTCCAAAGCCTGACGGGGGGTTAGCGTATCGGGGTCGAGCTCGGCCAGATGCTCCATCGCCGGGTGCGGCAAGGCTTCAACCTCGGGGGCGGGTGGCACGGCAAACAGATCGCCTTGTAAGCCATTGCTGATACTGCCTTGTTCCAGTTCGGTCAGCTTACGCTTTGCCTGTCGGATCACGTCGCGGGGCACACCGGCAAGCTGCGCCACCGCCACCCCGTAGCTCTGCGACGCCGGGCCTTCCTGTACCGCGTGCAGGAACACGATCTTGTCCTTGTGCTCGACCGCATCAAGGTGGACATTGGCCACCACCGGGTAATCCTGCGCCAATCGCGTCAGCTCGAAATAATGCGTGGCGAACAGCGTGTAGGCGCGGTTCTTCTCGATCAGCGCGCGCGCAATCGACCATGCCAGCGCCAAGCCATCGAATGTAGACGTGCCGCGGCCAACTTCGTCCATCAGCACCAGGCTTTCCGCAGACGCGTTGTTGAGAATGTTCGCGGTTTCCGTCATCTCGACCATGAAGGTCGAGCGCCCGCCCGCCAGATCGTCGCTCGCACCAATGCGGGTGAAGATGCGGTCGACCCGCCCGATGCTGGCCCGTGTGGCGGGCACGAAGCTGCCCACGTGCGCCAGCAGCACGATCAGCGCCACCTGCCGCATATAGGTCGATTTACCGCCCATATTGGGACCGGTGATCAACAGCAACTTGCGCGTGGCGGCAAACGCCAGGTCGTTGGGAATGAAATCGGCGATCTGCGCCTCGACCACCGGATGGCGCCCGGCCTCGAAGTCGATCAGGGTGTCATCAACAAAGGCCGGCGCCACATAGCGGCCAGTGACCGCGCGCTCGGCGAAGCACGCCAGCACATCGATGGTCGCCACCGCCTGCGCAGCCAGCCGCAACGCCGCCAGCTGAGGCTGCAAGCTTTCCAGCAGCTGCTCGTACAGCTGCTTTTCCAGCGCCAGCGCGCGCTCCTGCGCCGACAGGGCCTTGTCCTCGAACTGCTTGAGCTCGGGCGTGATGAAGCGCTCGGCATTCTTCATCGTCTGGCGACGGCGATAGTCCGGCGGTACCTGGTCGAGGAAGGAGTTGGTGATTTCGATGAAATAGCCGGCAACGCGGTTGTATTCAACCCGTAGCGTGGCAATGCCGGTGCGTTCGCGCTCACGCGCTTCCATCTGCGCCAGGAACTCGCCACCGTGGTTCTGGATTTGCCGCAGCTCATCAAGCTCGTTTGAGTAGCCATCGGCGATCACGCCGCCTTCACGCAGCACCACTGAAGGTTCCGGCAGGATGGCGGCGGCCAGCTGGGCTTCGATCGCGGCATCAGGCGCCAGCGCCAGCGCAACGCCAGTAAACAACCCGCCTTGCGGCAGCAAAGCAGCCAGCTGTGGCAGCTGCACCAGGCTGTCACGCAGGCTGGACAGATCACGCGGTCGTGCCGAGCGCAACGCGATGCGACCGGCAATGCGCTCGATATCGGCGATCTCGGCCAGCACGCGTTGCAGATCGATATAACTGCCGGCATCGATCAGCGCGGTGATGGCACCTTGGCGCTCCAGGATGCGGCCGTGGCTACGCAGCGGATGATGCAGCCAGTGCGCCAACTGGCGCGAGCCCATGCTGGTGGCGCATTGGTCGAGCAGCGAGAACAGCGTTGGCGCGGCTTCACCGCGGATGGTCTCGGTCAGCTCTAGGTTGCGCCGAGTGGCGGCATCGAGCTCGATGTACTGGCTGGTGCTTTCCACCCGGAGCCCGGCCAGCGCCGGCAACGCGCCGCCCTGCGTGGTCCGCACGTACTCCAGCAGCGCACCAGCCGCGCCGAGCGCTACCATCGGGCTGGTGATGCCGAAGCCGGCGAGATCATGCACGGCGAAATGGCGCGCCAGATTGCGGCTGGCGGCATCGGCGTCGAACTGCCATGGCGCGAGTCGCCGCACCGGGATCTGCAACTGGTCGAGCAAGGCGAGCTCAGTATCGTCGCTGACCAGCAGCTCGGCGGCGCGCAAGCGCTCGAGTTCGGACGGCAGGCGGTCGACATCGGTATCCATCAGCGCGAAATCACCGGAGGCCAGTGACAGCCAGGCCAGCCCCAAGCGACCCTTGAACGCCACCATGGAGAGCAACCGGTTCTCGCGCTTGTCATCCAGCAAGGCGGCATCGGTCAGCGTGCCCGGCGTGACCACCTTGACCACCTTGCGCTCGACCGGGCCCTTGGCCAAGGCCGGATCGCCCACCTGCTCGGCAATCGCCACCGATTCGCCCAGCTTCACCAGCTTGGCGAGATAGCCCTCGCAGGCGTGGTGCGGCACCCCGGCCATACGGATCGGCATGCCGGCGCTCTGGCCACGGGTCGTCAGCGTGATATCGAGCAGCTTGGCCGCCTTGACGGCGTCGTCGTAGAACAGCTCGTAGAAATCGCCCATGCGGTAGAACAACAGCTTGTCCGGGTGCTCGGCCTTGAGCGCCAAGTATTGCTGCATCATGGGGGTGTGGCTGAGTTCGTTACTTTCTTTGACTTTTTTCTGCTTCATCGAGGCGGTGTCGAATACGATGGGGCTGGTGCGCAAGGCCCGCATTTTAACAAGGCCACCGTCGACGCCGCTGCTATTTCACACCGGTCAGCCGCAACGTGCGCCGAGCTGACCTAGCGACCTCAACCAGGATTGCTTGCCGCCTTGCCGATGAAGCCGATTGCCGCCCTGTTGTCTCTTGCCATCCTGCTTGGCACCCTTGCTCCTTTCATTCGAGCGGAACCGAATGCGATGAATGTTGTGCCCCATATTGCCGGTCACCCGGTACTGAACAAGGTCGATCTGGATCGGGTGAAGCGCCATATCATCGCGAGCGGCGCGCGATGCACCTACGTCAACAAGTACAACCACAACCCCTGCCTCGAAACAGCGGAATTCCGGCTGTTCCTCAATCCGGACCCGGGCCCGGACGGGCATCCGCAATGGAACATCAATTGCGATATCACGCGTGGGGATTTCAATACGCTGGTGGTGCAGGAAAAACGGGAGCCCTACGGCTATCACACCATCCGCTTCCTGTCGGCTGATAGGCTGACGTTGCGGGATGCCAACCCACAGGTGCTGGAGCACGCAGTGCGGGATGTGCTGGCGCAGCTCGATCGATGACGGTAGAGCGTTCGTCGAACCGCCCTATCGACACCACACCAAGCAGGCTGGCTCGCCGAAGTGGCCGAACACCACCGCGTTCTGCTCAAAACGCTGCCCCCACTCGCAGGCGGCGAGCTGATCGATGCCCGGCACCCAGAGCGAGGGCTCGGGCTGCCAACCTGGCTCATCGGGCTCACCCAGCGCCT
This sequence comes from Chitinolyticbacter meiyuanensis, assembly GCF_008033135.1. NCBI lineage: Bacteria > Pseudomonadati > Pseudomonadota > Betaproteobacteria > Neisseriales > Chitinibacteraceae > Chitinolyticbacter > Chitinolyticbacter meiyuanensis. Next base: position 1,996,573 of record NZ_CP041335.1, on the reverse strand, counting down.
CGACCGGTCTGAAGCCCTGCGCGTGCAGCGCATCGATCAGGTTCTGGTGCCGCGCCAGGTTCTCATGGGCGCAGAGCTGCGCAGCGGAATAGGGATTGCACGCCGAGACCACCGCCCAGCTCGTCATGCCAAGCCGCGACAGCGCCGAATCGACCTCCGGCTGCAGGTCACCAACGCGGATACAGCAGCCGAGCGCTGGCACCCGGTAGCGCGTGGCGCGGTAGGCCATGCCAAACCGCGCCTCGAGCTCGGCCTCGTTCATGCTCAACGGATGTGTTGCTTGATCAGGTGCAGCATCTGGCCGAATACGCGCGGCGTACCGCACAGCACATCGCCGGATTGCAGGTAGTGCTCCTCGCCCTTCATGTCGGTGACAAGGCCACCGGCCTCCTGCACCAGCAGAATGCCAGCGGCGATGTCGACCAGCTTGAGATCAAATTCGAAGAAGCCATCGAACCGGCCGCAGGCCACGTAGGCCAGATCCAGAGCGGCGGCACCAGGGCGGCGCACGCCAGCGGCCTGCTGCGCCATGTCGCGGAAGATCGCCATGTAGGCGTCGAGATTGTCGAACTTGGTATAAGGGAAACCGGTGCCGACCAGCGCGTCCGACAGATCGCGCACCTTCGAGACACGGATGCGGCGATCGTTCAGGAAGGCGCCGACACCGCGGGTTGCGGTGAACAGGTCGTTGCGGTTGGGATCGTAGACCACGGCCTGGGTGATCACGCCCTTGTGCTCGAGCGCGATCGAGATCGCGTATTGCGGAAAGCCATGCAGGAAGTTGGTGGTGCCATCGAGTGGATCGATGATCCACACGTATTCCGAGTTGCCCCGGTTGCCCGATTCTTCGGCGTGGATCGCGTGAGTGGGATACGCCTCGAGAATGGTCTCGATAATGGCGCTCTCGGCCGCACGGTCGACTTCGGAGACGAAATCGTTGTGGCCTTTCTTCTCGGCAGCGATCAGGTCGAGGTTATTGGAGGCGCGCTGAATGACGGAGGCGGCACGGCGGGCGGCACGGACGGCCGTATTGAGCATCGGATGCATGGCAGGTTCCTGTTTGGCGAGAAGCGGTCGACCACGCTGCCGCATCGCGCGGCAGGACGGGAATCAGCCGGGCCAAGGCCACGGCATCGATGCAGATTGTGGGGTCACACGGGGCGACCAGCTTCTAAAGATCGGAAAATCGGCGCCATTGTAGCGCGAGCGCGCCTTGCCGTTAAGGGGCCTGCCCAGGGCAGGCCCTACATGATCAGGATGATGCCTTGGGCGTGCGCTTCTTCGCGGCGGCCTTGGCTTCCTCGCTACCGGCCAGCGGCGGCTCGGACGGCTGGGGATCACCCGGCGTCGGATCGTTCTTCGCATAGCCCGGCATGCCGAAACCCGTGAACAGATGCTTGGCGCGATCCTGCAGCTGTTGCTGCATCTCGACGAACAGGCTGGTGCTGCTCTCCAGATAGTTGCTCATCATGTTCTGCAATGCCGGCCCCTGGAACTTCATGAAGTCGCCCCATAGGTTGGCATTGTTGAGCAGCGGATTGTCGGTACTGATTGCGGATTGGGCCTGATCCTGCAGTCGGTGCTGCATCTCGGCGAAGAGCTGCATGTTCTTCTCAAGATAATTGCCCATCAGTCCCTGCATCGCGTGGCCGTAGAAACGGATGATCTGCGTCAGCACGTCGTAGGTGAACAGCGGCATGCCGCCCGCCTCTTCTTCCATGATGATCTGCAGCAGCACCGAGCGGGTGATGTCATCACCGGTCTTGGCATCGAGCACCTGGATATCGGTGTTGTCGAGCACCAATTGCTTCACGTCGGCGAGCGTGATGTAGGAACTCGTCGCCGTGTCGTACAGCCGCCGATTCGGATATTTCTTGATCACGCGTTTATCGGCGCTCATGCCTTCTCCATGCTTGTAGTCTGTGTGCGTCCAAGTACAAGAAGATAGCTTGCGTTCGTCGTTTTGTGCAACCGCTCATGCTGCATCGCACAAATAATGGTTGACACTCCAGGAGTGCACGACCAGAATGACTTCGGTATTGTGCAAAGCAACATGAACTGCATGCTGCGTTCGGCACAATGGTAGATCGAACCCATCCTCAGAGACAGGAGAGCAATCATGAGCCAAGCCCAGCAACAATTCGCGGAATTCGCCACCGACTACGTCGAATCCTCCCTGCGCTTTGCGCGCATCTCGCTCGACTCGGTCGAGCGCGTCACCCGCCTGAACCTTGAGACCGCCAAGACCGCGCTCGAGGAAAACGCCAAGAACGCCAAGGCTTGGGCCTCGGTCAAGGATGTGCAGGAAGCCCTAAGCCTGCGACAGCGCTTGGCTGAAGCCGGCGTCGAACAGTTCTCGGCCTATTCCAAGAGCCTGTACGACATCGCCTCGCAAGCCCAGGCCGAAGTCGCCAAGCTGATCGAAGAGCGCACCACCGTGTTCAACAAGGATGTGGTGTCGGGCTTGGATCGCTTCGTGAAATCCGCCCCGGCCGGCACCGACGTCGCCGTGGCCGCAGTGAAGTCGACCGTGCAAGCCACCGCTGCCGCAGTCGACAGCCTGACCAAGGCCGCCAAGCAGGTTGCCGATTTCACTGATGCTTCGGTGAAGGCCGCCACCACCGCGACCACCGATGCCGTGAAGGCTGCCACCAAGCGCGCCGCCAACAGCAGCAACGCTGCCGTCTGACACAGTGCAACATCCGTAGCAGCGGGCGCCAAGGCGCCCGTTGTCGTTGTTGCAGCACAGCTACAGCACCCGGGTGCCGAAGTCGGCCAAGCCGTTTCGCCATAAGGGCAAAACAAAACGCCACGCAATGCGTGGCGTTTTGTTTGGTAAGAGCAGTCCGCTTATTCTGCGGCCGGCGCTTCCACAGCCGGAGCCGGCGCTGCTTGGGTAGCTTCGTCGTTCAGCACAGCCTTGATCGACAGGCGGACGCGACCCTTCTCGTCCTGCTCCAGCGCCTTCACGCGCACGACCTGGCCTTCCTTCAGGTAGTCGCTCACGTTCTTGATGCGCTCATTGGCGATCTGGCTGATGTGCACCAGACCATCGCGGCCCGGCATGATCGAGACGATGGCACCGACGTTGTTGTCGAGGATCTTCACCACCGGGCCTTCGTAGATCTTGCCGATTTCCACTTCGGCAGTGATCTCGCTAATGCGGCGCTTGGCTTCGTCCGCACCTTCAGCCGAAACCGAGGCGATGGTGATGGTGCCATCTTCCTGGATGTCGATCTGGGTACCGGTTTCCTCGGTCAGCGCACGGATCACCGAGCCACCCTTGCCGATCACGTCGCGGATCTTCTCCGGATTGATCTTCATGGTGTAGAGGCGCGGCGCGTGTTGCGACACTTCCGTGTTCGCGCCAGCCACTTCGGCCTTCATGATGCCCAGGATGTGGATGCGGCCAGCCTTGGCCTGCTCCAGCGCCACCTTCATGATTTCCTTGGTGATGCCGTTGATCTTGATGTCCATCTGTAGCGCGGTGATGCCGTTGTCGGTACCGGCCACCTTGAAGTCCATGTCACCGAGGTGATCCTCATCGCCCAGGATGTCGGTCAGCACCGCGAAGCGATTGCCTTCCTTGATCAGGCCCATGGCGATACCGGCCACGTGGTTCTTCAGTGGCACACCGGCATCCATCAGCGCGAGGCAGCCGCCGCAGACCGAAGCCATCGACGACGAACCATTCGATTCGGTGATCTCGGACACCACGCGCATCGAGTAGGCGAACTCTTCCGGCGTCGGCAGCACTGCCACCAGGGCACGCTTGGCCAGACGGCCGTGGCCGATTTCGCGGCGCTTCGGGCTGCCGACGCGGCCGGTTTCACCGGTCGAGTACGGCGGGAAGTTGTAGTGCAGCATGAAGCGGTCGGTGTATTCACCGGCCAGCGCGTCGATCTTCTGCTCGTCGAGCTTGGTGCCCAGCGTCGCGACGACCAGGCCCTGGGTTTCGCCACGGGTGAACAGTGAGGAGCCGTGGGTGCGTGGCAGCACGCCATTGCGGATGGTGATCGGGCGCACGGTGCGGGTGTCGCGACCGTCGATACGCGGGTAGCCGTCCAGGATCTGGTTGCGGACGATTTTGGCTTCCATGTCGTGGAAGATGCCGCGGATCTTGTTGGCCAGCAGGGTATCGGTGTCCTCGGTGATGAGGGCAGCCTTCACCTTGGCCCAGGCTTCGTTCAGCTTGACGGTGCGGGCCTGCTTTTGCGGGATGCGGAAGGCCTGGGCGATGTCGTCACCGGCGATGCCGGCGATCTGTGCTTCCAGCGCTTCGTCGCGGCTCGGCTCTTCCCAGTCGAACAGCTCAGGGTTTACTTCGTCGGCGAGTTCGTTGATCGCGTTGATCGCGGCCTGCATCTGCTCGTGGCCGAACACCACGGCGCCCAGCATCACGTCCTCAGCCAGTTCCTGCGCTTCGGATTCGACCATCAGCACAGCCTGCTCGGTACCGGCGACCACCAGATCCAGCTGGCTGGTCTTGAGTTCGTCCTTGGTCGGGTTCAGCAGGTACTGACCATTGGCATAGCCGACGCGGGCAGCACCGATCGGGCCCTGGAACGGCACACCGGCGATCGCCAGTGCAGCCGAAGCGCCGATCATGGCGGGGATGTCGGAATCGATCTGCGGATCGAGCGAGACCACGGTCGCGACGATCTGCACTTCGTTGAAGAAACCTTCCGGGAACAGCGGACGGATCGGGCGATCGATCAGGCGGCTCGTCAGGATTTCCTTCTCGGACGGACGGCCTTCACGCTTGAAGAAGCCCCCGGGGATCTTGCCGGCGGCATAGGTACGTTCTTGATAATCGACGGTCAGCGGGAAGAAGTCCTGACCGGGCTTGACGCCCTTGGCGGCAACGACGGTGACCAGCACCACGGTGTCGTCCATGGAAACGACCACGGCGCCAGAGGCTTGGCGGGCGACTTCGCCCGTTTCCAGCTTCACGGTGTGCTTGCCGTACTGGAACGATTTCACGATTTTATTGAACACGGATTTTCCTTTTCTCTACAGTGCACCCTCGGCCCTGGGCGTAGCGGCAATGACAATCGGGCCGATGCGGCACGCACGCCACGCGGGGAGCGCGGTTCGGGTGCTGCGGCGATTGCCGGTTCCGACACAACCTGCCGGTCTGTCCGCCGTCGGAACCACGGTTGGGCGAACAGGCCGTTTGAAACTGGGGGCCTTGAAACAAAAAAGTCGCAGTCTTGACGACTGCGACTTCTGGCCTGGACTTACTTGCGCAGACCCAGCTTGGCGATCAGTTCGCGGTAGCTGTCTGCGTTGGTGCGCTTGAGGTAGTCCAGCAGGCGGCGGCGACGCGACACCATCTTCAACAGACCACGACGCGAGTGGTGATCCTTGGCGTTGGCCTTGAAGTGGGGGGTCAGGTCGTTGATGCGGGCGGTCAGCAGGGCAACCTGCACTTCCGGGGAGCCGGTATCGCCTTGGACGCGTTGAAACGACTTGACGATGTCGGCCTTTTGTTCGACGGTAACTGCCATTGCTTGATACTCCAAAGTTGAGGGGTCATTGCCCCGACAAGCGCGGCGAGCCTGAACGACCCCTCCGCGCTTCCTCCCGCTCACGCCGTGGTCAGCAGTCGTTTGGACCTCAGCACCGCATCGGCACCGACCTCGCCCAAACCGAGGAATCGCGCATTATCCGCATTTTGCCCGGGACCGTAAAGCCGGAATTCGCCAGTCTGGCCGGGCGTCAGCCGTACGGTCATGCCATGGCACAACCGCTCGGCCTGCTCCGCATCGAGCGTCAGCGCGGGTAGCTCTGCAAGCAGGCGGTCGGCCGGCATCAGCAACGCTTCGCGGGCTGGCATGTCCAGCTCTGCCAGCGCATCCAGCGAGATCGCGTCCTCGAGCACGAAGCCGGCGGTGCGGGTGCGGACCAGCCCGGCAAGGTAAGCACCGCAACCGAGCGCCTTGCCCAGGTCGTCGGCGAGCACGCGGATATAAGTGCCCTTGGAGCAAAGCACATCGAGCACCAGCGTCGTACCGTCGAAGCTCAGCAGATCGAGTGCATAGAAGGTGATGCGTCGTGCCTTGCGTTCGATCTCGACGCCCTGGCGCGCATATTCATAGAGCGCCTTGCCCTGGAACTTCAGCGCCGAATGCATCGGCGGCACCTGATCGTACTCGCCGAGGAATGAAGCCAGCACCGCGCGAAGGCGCACCTCGTCGCAATCGACCGTGCCGCTCGCTGTGATCTCGCCTTCGCCATCGAGCGTGGTCGAGACTTCACCAAGGCGAACCGTGGCGCGATAGCCCTTGTCGGCGTCGAGCATGCGTTGCGAGAACTTGGTCGCTTCGCCAAAGCACAGCGGCAGCAGACCGGTCGCGAACGGGTCGAGCACGCCGGTGTGACCCGCCTTCTCGGCCTGGAACAGCCAGCGGGCCTTTTGCAACGCGCCGGTGCTGGAAAAGCCGAACGGCTTGTCGAGCAGCAGCACGCCGTCGATTTTTCGTTTTGCCATGGAATGGAAAGCAGAAAGTGCGGGGCGTGCATCATGCACGCCCACGATGATTACGCGTCGTCGTCCGGCGCCTTGGGCAGACTGGCCGCCTGGGCGATCAGGCTGTCGAGCTGCATGCCACGCTCGATCGAATGATCGTAGTGGAAATGCAGCTCAGGCATCTTGAACAGCTTGAAGCCGCGCGCCAGCTCGCTGCGCAGGAAACCCTTGGCGGCTTCCAGCTTGTCGGCAATGGCCGCCGCGTCCTCACTGGTGCCAAGGAAGGTGTAGAACACCTTGGCGTGCGAATAGTCGCGCGTCACCTCGACGTCGGTCACGGTGATAAGCGATGCCTTGGGATGATCGAGCTCACCGCGAATCAGCTCGGCGATGTCACGCTGCAGTTGCTGCTGGATACGGTCGGAACGGGTGAAATTTCTGGCCATGATACTTACCTCGGGAAGGGCAAAGGGGGAAGCAGAAGCGTTTGCCGCCCCCGCTTCCCCCTTGCCTTGCCCAGTGTGGGATTACAGCGTCCGCGCCACCTCGACGATTTCGAACACTTCGAGCTGGTCGCCTTCCTGGATGTCGTTGAAGTTCTTGATCTGCAGACCGCACTCGTAGCCCGAGCGCACTTCCTTGACGTCGTCCTTGAAACGCTTGAGGCTTTCGAGCTCGCCCTGATGGATGACCACGTTGTTGCGCAACACGCGTACACCGGCGTGACGCTTGACGATACCGTCCTGCACGTAGCAACCGGCGATCGAACCGACCTTGGACACCACGAACACCTGACGGATCTCGACCTGGCCGATGATCTGTTCGCGCTTCTCCGGTGCCAGCATGCCCGACAACGCCGCCTTCACGTCATCCACGGCGTCGTAGATGATGTTGTAGTAGCGCAGGTCCACGCCCTCGGACTCGGCCAGCTTGCGCGCGGCCGCATCGGCACGCACGTTGAAGCCGACCACCACGGCCTTGGATGCCAGGGCCAGGTTGACGTCCGATTCGCTGATGCCGCCAACGCCCGAGTGCAGGATCTGCACGCGCACTTCGTCGGTCGACAGCTTCTGCAGGCTGCCGGCCAGCGCTTCGGACGAACCTTGCACATCGGCCTTGATGATGATCGGCAGGGTCTGCACTTCGCCTTCGGCCATCTGGGCGAACATGTTCTCCAGCTTGGCGGCCTGTTGCTTGGCAAACTTGACGTCGCGGAACTTGCCTTGACGGAACAGCGCGATTTCACGCGCCTTCTTCTCGTCGGCCAGCACCATCGCATCTTCACCGGCAGCCGGTACTTCCGACAAGCCGAGGATTTCGACCGGAATCGACGGGCCAGCTTCGTTGATCTGCTTGCCGTTCTCGTCGAGCATCGCCCGCACGCGGCCCCAGACCTGACCAGCCAGCACCACGTCGCCCTTCTTCAGCGTACCGGACTGCACCAGCATGGAAGCCACGGCACCACGTCCCTTGTCGAGACGTGCTTCGATGATGATGCCCTTGGCCGGGGTATCGACCGGCGAGGTCAGCTCCAGCACTTCGGCCTGCAGCAGGATGGCGTCGAGCAGCGCATCGATGTTCGTGCCTTGCTTGGCCGACACTTCGATGAACTGGGTATCGCCACCCCAATCTTCCGGCACCACTTCGTGCGCCACCAGTTCCTGGCGGATGCGCTCGGGGTTGGCGCCCTGCTTGTCGATCTTGTTCACCGCCACCACGATTGGCACCTTGGCCGCCTTGGCGTGGTGGATGGCTTCGATGGTCTGCGGCATCACGCCGTCGTCGGCAGCCACCACCAGCACCACGATGTCGGTCGCGCTGGCACCGCGGGCACGCATGGCGGTGAACGCCTCGTGACCCGGGGTGTCGAGGAAGGTCACCATGCCCTTCTCGGTTTCGACGTGGTAGGCACCGATATGCTGGGTAATGCCGCCGGCCTCACCCGCCGCCACCTTGGCGCGACGGATGTAATCCAGCAACGAGGTCTTGCCGTGGTCGACGTGACCCATCACGGTGACGACCGGAGCACGGTGCAGTTGCTCGTGCTCGCCCTTGTCGGCTTCGTCCAGATAGGTATCCGGGTCATCAAGCTTGGCGGCGACCGGGTTGTGGCCCATTTCCTCGACCACGATCATCGCGGTTTCCTGGTCCAGCACCTGGTTGATGGTCACCATCATGCCCATTTTCATCAGCGCCTTGACCACCTCGACGCCCTTCACTGCCATCTTGTGCGCAAGGTCGGCCACCGAAATGGTTTCTGGCACATCGACGGTGTGGACGATGGGATCGGTCGGTGCCTGGAAGGCGTGCGCGTTGTCGCTGTCGGCCTGGCTGCCCTTGTTGCGGCCACCGCCCTTCTTCGAACGCCAGGCATTGCCGGCATCGGCACCACCACGGGTCTTGAGGCCCGTGCCCTTCTTGCCGCGGCTGTCGCGATCATCGCGATCGTCCTTGCGGGCACCGACGGGCTTCTTGTCGGCTGGCTTGGCTGCTGCCGGCGTGGCTGCAGCGGGTTCGGGCTTGGCGGGCTCGGGCGCACGCAGCGGGGTGTCCTTGGGCTTGCGCAGGTCGACGCGCATGCCGATGCGTGGGCGATCGCCCAGCGTCGGCGGCGCAGCCGGCTTGGCTTCCGCCACGGGGGCTGGCGCAGGAACAGGGGCGGCGACCAGTGCTGGCGTCGGCGCCGCAACAGCCTCAACCACCTCGGCGACAGCGACCGGCTCGGCGGCAACAGCCTCGACCACCGGCTCATCCTTGCGCTCGGCGCGTTCCTGCTTGGCACGCATTTCGGCGGCCTGGCGCTCGCGCAACTCGGCTTGGCGCCGGGCCTCGACCTCGCGCTGGGCGAGTTCGGCCTGACCCAGGGCCGGCGCAGCAGCAGCCGGTGTCGCTGCGGCGACAGCGGGCGCGGCTGCAGGTGCGGCGACCGGTGCTTCGATCACGCGCTTCTTGCGCACCTCAACCTGGATGGTCTTGGACTTGCCCGTCGCATCGGTCTTGCGGATTTCGCTGGTTTCCTTGCGGCCCAGCACGATCTTGGGCTTGTCGGCACCACCACCATGCTTCTGCTTCAGGTGGGTCAACAGCCGGGTCTTGTCCTCGGCCGTCACCGTATCATCGGCGCCGGACTTCGACAGGCCGGCTGCGCGCAGCTGCTCCAGGAGCTCCTCGGAGGGCATCCTGAGCTCGGCGGCAAACTGGCTGACTTTGATTTCACTCATTCATATTCCTCCGGGCTCAGGCGAACCAATGTTCGCGGGCCTTTACAATCAGTTGCTTAGCGGCTTGCTCATCGATACCGGTCATCTCGGTGAGTTCGTCCACCGCCAGTTCGGCGAGGTCGTCGCGGGTGTGGATGTCGTGCTCGGCCAGTGTGGTAGCGAGCTCGGGCGTCATGCCTTCGAGCGACTTCAGGTCTTCGGACTGGTGCTCCAGCTTTTCTTCGCGCGCAATGGCCTGGGTCAGCAGGGCATCGCGGGCGCGGGCGCGCAACTCGTTGACGGTCTCTTCGTCGAAGCCTTCGATCTCCAGCATCTCGGCGAGCGGCACGTACGCCACTTCTTCCAGTGTGTTGAAGCCTTCCTGCACCAGCACGTCGGCGACGTCCTCGTCCACATCAAGTGCGTTCACGAACAGCTCGCGCACCTTGGAGAACTCGGCTTCGTGTTTTTCCTCAGCCTCGGCCACCGTCATGATGTTGATCTTCCAGCCGCTGAGCTCGGAAGCAAGCTTTACGTTCTGGCCGCCGCGGCCGATGGCCATGGCGAGGTTTTCCTCGGCCACCACCACGTCCATCGCGTGGCTTTCCTCGTCGACGATGATGGAGCTGACATCGGCCGGCGACAGCGCACCGATCACGAACTGCGCCGGATCGTTAGACCAGAGGATGATGTCGACGCGTTCGCCGGCGAGCTCGTTGGTCACCGCGTTGACACGGGTGCCGCGCACGCCAATGCAGGTGCCTTGCGGGTCGACGCGCTGGTCGTTCGACTTGACGGCAATCTTGGCACGCATGCCAGGATCACGCGCCACGCCCATCAGTTCGATCAGGCCGTTCTCGATTTCCGGCACTTCCATCTCGAACAGCTTTTCCATGAATTCCGGCGCGGTACGCGACAGCACCAGCTGGGGACCACGACCGCCACGATCGACGCGCAACAGGAAGGCGCGCACACGGTCACCGACGCGCAGGTTTTCCTTGGGGATCATCTGGTCACGGGGCAGCATGGCTTCCAGCTTGCCGAGCTCGATGATGGCGCTGCCACGCTCGATGCGCTTGATGGTGCCCGAGACGATATGCTCGCGACGCTCCAGGAAATCGTTCAGGTTCTGCTCGCGCTCGGCATCACGGATCTTCTGCAGGATGACCTGCTTGGCCGTCTGCGCGCCGATACGGCCGAATTCGATCGGCTCAAGCTCTTCTTCCCAGGTATCACCCAGCTTGAGGCTCTTGTCGTAGTCGGGCGCATCGGTGATGGCGATCTGGCGGCTCGGCTCCTCGTGGTCGTTGTCCTCGACCACAGTCCAGACGCGGAACGAGCGATAGTCGCCGCTGTCGCGGTCGATCTGCACGCGGATATCCACCTCGTCGTCGTAACGCTTCTTGGTCGCCGAGGCGAGCGCCATCTCTAGCGCAGTGAACACGACGTCTTTCTCTACATTCTTCTCACGGGCCAGTGCATCGACCAGCAACAGAATTTCACGGCTCATTGTCGTTTATTCCTTGGGCACAGACTGCCAATTCAAACCATTCAATCAAATCGTTCCGGGTGCAGACGTCGCGTCAGAACTTGGGCTCCAGCCGTATCTTGTCGACCTGCGCCAGCGGCAGCCGCAACTGCTCACCCTCGCTCTCGACGAGGACATGCTCGTCCTCATACCCCAGCAGCTTGCCGACGAAGCGCTTGCGCTTGTCCGGCAGCGGCAGGCGCAACTTCACCTTCACCAACTCACCGGCGAAGCGCAGGAAATCGGCCGGTTTCTTCACCACACGGTCGAGCCCCGGCGACGACACCTCCAGCCGCTCGTACTCGATGTTCTCGACCATGAACAACCGGGTGAAGTGGTTGCTCACCGTGACGCAATCGTCGACATTGATACCGCCGGGCTTGTCGATGAACAGTCGCATCAGGCCACCATGGCCGATCTCGAGATCGACCATCTCGTAGCCCATGCCCGCCAGCGTGGTTTCCAAGAGTTCCTGCAGGTTGACTGCCACTACGTTTCCTTCGCTACAAACAAAAAATGGGCTGCAAACCTGCGCCCATTCAAAAAAGCACACCCGTCGGTTGGGAATCGCTTTGAATGCCCGAACGCGCCGGAGGGCGACGCAGAGCATTGTTTTCAAACGATCCCCTTGGGGATAGACCGGATTCTAACAGAAACAACCACTTGGCGAAACTGTCGCAGCCGGGTGCTTGTTGCACCTGGATTACGCCTCTAGAGTAGATCGCAATACCGCATAACTTACAGTGCGCGCGCCCGTTTCGCGCCGGCAGCAGTCCACCAAAAGGAGAACAATCGATGGAGCGCCCCTGGTTTCAAAGCTACCCGGAGCACGTGCCCCACGAGATCCAGGTCGAGGAATTCAGCTCGGTCCCGGACGTGTTCGAGCAGACGGCAAAGAAATATGCCAACCGCCCGGCCTTCATCAACATGGGCAAGGCGCTGAGCTACACCGAGGTCGAGGCCCGCGCCAACGCCTTTGCTGCCTTCCTGCAGCAGGACCTGAAACTGCCGCGCGGAGCGCGCGTGGCGGTGATGATGCCCAATCTGCTGCAATACCCGATCGCGATCTTCGGCATCCTCAAGGCCGGCATGACGGTGGTGAACGTCAATCCGCTCTACACACCGCGCGAACTCGAGCACCAGATGAAGGATTCGGGCGCCGAGGCCATCGTCATCGTCGCCAACTTTGCCCATACGCTGGAAAAGGTGGTGGCGCACACCAAGCTCAAGCACGTGATCGTCACCCAGATCGGCGATCAGCTCGACTTCCCGAAGCGGCAGTTGGTCAATCTGGTGGTCAAGCACGTGAAGAAGATGGTGCCGGCCTACAGCCTGCCCGGCCATATCAAATTCAACGACGCGCTGGCACGCGGCGCGGCGCAAACGCTGCAACCAGCCAATGTCACGCTGGATGACCTCGCCTTCCTGCAATACACCGGCGGCACCACCGGCGTGGCCAAGGGCGCCATGCTCACCCACCGCAACATCGTCGCCAACATGCAACAGGCGCACGCCTGGATCCGCGGCGTGGTGAAGGAAGGCGGCGAGATGATCGTGACCGCCCTACCGCTCTACCATATCTTCTCGTTGACCGCGAACGGCATGGTGTTCACCAAGATCGGCGCCACCAACCTGCTGATCACCAACCCGCGCGACATCCCGAACTTCATCAAGGAATTGCGCAACAACCCGGTCACCTGCATGACCGGCGTGAACACGCTGTTCAACGCACTGTGCAATAACGCCGATTTCGCCACACTCGACTTCAGCCGCTGGAAGCTGGCACTCGGCGGTGGCATGGCGGTGCAGCACGCGGTGGCAGAAAAGTGGAAGCAGATCACCGGCGTGCCGCTGGTCGAGGCTTACGGCCTGACCGAGACCTCGCCGGCCGCAATGATCAACCCCATGACGCTAAAGGAATACAACGGCCTGATCGGCCTGCCGATTCCGTCCACCGATGCCGAAGTGCGCGACGACGAAGGTCGAGCACTGCCGGCGGGCGAACGCGGCGAGCTGTGCATCAAGGGTCCGCAGGTGATGAAGGGCTATTGGAATCGTCCCGAGGAGACCGCCAAGGTGCTGGGCACCGATGGCTTTCTCGCCACCGGCGACATCGCCATCATGTCGCCGACCGGCTATTTCAAGATCGTCGATCGCAAGAAGGACATGATCCTGGTGTCTGGCTTCAATGTGTATCCGAACGAGATCGAGGACGTGATTGCCGATCATCCGGGCGTGCTGGAAGTAGCCTGCATCGGTGTGAACGACGAAAAATCGGGCGAAGCGATCAAGGTGTTCGTGGTGAAGAAAGACCCCACGCTGACCGCCGAAGGTGTGATCGCCTACTGTCGGGAAAACCTGACCAATTATAAGGTTCCCAAACAGGTCGAATTCCGCGACGAGCTTCCCAAGTCGAATGTCGGTAAGATTCTGCGCAGGGAGTTGCGCCAAAACTGACAAAAGAACGCCACCATGAACCTGTTGCCTTATTTCAAGTTGATGGCCGAACACAAGGCCTCGGACCTATTCCTGTCGTCCCACTCGCCGGTGGTGATCAAGATCAACGGCCACTGTCGGCCGGTGAACAATCAGGTTCTGCAGGGCGAGCACGTGAAGCAGCTGGTCTACCAGCTGATGAGCCCGGAGCAGATCGCCGATTTCGAGCAGGATTGGGAATCGAACTTTGCGGTGCCGGTGCCTGGCATCGGCCGCTTCCGGATCAACGTGTTCAAGGCCCGCGGCAACGTTTCCATGGTGGCGCGCTACATCCGGGTCGACCCGCCGTCGCTCTCCGAGCTGCACATCCCCGAGGTGCTGAACGAGCTGGTGATGCAGAAGCACGGCATCATTCTGGTCGTCGGCGCCACCGGCTCGGGCAAGAGCTCGACCATGGCCGCCATGCTGAACTTCCGCAACGACAACCACGCCGGCCACATCCTCACCATTGAGGATCCGGTCGAGTTCATGCATCACCACAAGAAATCGCTGGTAAACCAGCGCGAGATCGGCTTCGATACCAAGAGCTATCACGAGGCGCTGAAGAACGCGATGCGCGAGGCACCGAACGTGCTGATGATCGGCGAAATCCGCGATGAGGAAACGATGACCCATGCGATGCAATATGCGCAGGCCGGTCACTTGTGCCTGTCGACGCTGCACGCCAACAACAGCTATCACTCGCTGTCGCGCATCGTGAACTTCTATCCGCAGGATGCCCGCGAAGCACTGCTATACGATCTGTCGACGTCGCTGCGTGCCATCGTGTCGCAACGGCTGATCCGCAACAAGCAGGGCAATCTGGTGCCTGCGGTCGAAATCATGCTCAATACCCCGCGCATCGCCGAATTGATCCGCAACGGCCAGCTCGCGGACATCAAGGAAGCGATGGAGCAATCGCTGACCGATGGCTCGGTCACTTTCGAGCAGGCCTTGTACAAGCTCTATAAGGATGGCGAAATCGAGCTCGATGAGGCGCTGCGCAATGCCGATTCGGCAACGAACCTGTCCTGGATGGTGAACAACGCGCAAACCGTGGCCGAGCAGGAGCAGGCGCGCCGTGCGCCGACAGCCAATCCGGCCGCACCGGCGCCGGATGTGGAAGTCAACTTCGATATCTCGTTACACTAAGCCCCGTTCCCACCCAAATCCGGGGCCGCATCGCGGCCCCTTTGCTTTGCAGGAGCCCGCATGAGCACCCCTACCCTCTACGGCATCGCCAATTGCGATACGGTGAAGAAAGCCCGCGCCTGGCTGCAGGACGCCGACATCGACTACGGCTGGGTCGACTACAAGAAGACCCCGCCGACGGCAGCGCTGCTGCAGGGCTGGATCGGCCAGGTCGGCTGGGAGACGCTGGTGAACAAGGCTGGCACCACCTGGCGCAAGCTCGATGATGCGGCCAAGGCCCAGGTGACCGATGACGCGTCTGCCATCGCGCTGATGCTGGCGCAACCCAGTGTCATCAAACGTCCGGTGCTGGATCGCGGTGGTAAAATCAGCATCGGATTCAAGCCCGACACCTACCAGGCCCTTTTCAGCAAATGAACGCCCCCAGCCAAGACCTCCTCGCCGATCCCACCATCGACCTGACCGTGCGCCTGCTGCGCCAGGCCTCCGTCACGCCCGACGACGCCGACTGCCAGCAGATCATGGCGCGACGCCTGGAGGCGCTGGGTTTTCACATCGAGCACCTGCGCTTCGGGGATGTCGACAATCTGTGGGCGCGTTTCGGCACGACCGGCCCGGTGCTGGTATTCGCCGGCCACACCGACGTGGTGCCGACCGGCCCGCTGGAGCGCTGGCAATCGGACCCGTTCACCCCTGACGTGCGCGATGGGCACCTTTTCGGCCGCGGGGCCGCCGACATGAAGGCCTCGCTCGCTGCCTTCGTCACCGCCACCGAATCCTTTCTTGCCAGGCACCCCGAGCCGCGCGGCTCGATCGCCTTCCTGATCACCTCGGACGAGGAAGGCCCAGCCCACAACGGCACGGTCAAAGTGGTCGAAACATTGCAGGCCCGCGGCGAGGCCATCGACTACTGCATCGTCGGCGAGCCAACCAGTGCCGAACGCTTTGGCGACACCATCAAGAATGGCCGCCGTGGTTCGCTGTCCGGCCATCTCACCGTGCATGGCGTGCAAGGACACATCGCCTATCCGCACTTGGCGAAGAACCCCATCCATCTAGCAGCCCCAGCCCTTGCCGAGCTCGCCGCAACCGAGTGGGACCGCGGCAATGCCTATTTCCCACCGACCACCTGGCAGGTGTCCAACATCCATGGCGGCACCGGCGCGACCAACGTCATTCCGGGCACGGTGGAAGCGCTGTTCAACTTCCGCTTCTCCACCGAACAGACTGCCGAGACGTTGAAGCACAAGGTAAACGCCATCCTCGACACGCACGGCCTTGAGTACGAAATCGACTGGACGCTGAACGGCGAACCGTTCCTCACCGACCATGGTGCCTTGATCGAGGCAATCCGTGGCGCCGTCACCGAAGTGACCGGCTCAGCCCCCGAGCTCAACACCACCGGCGGCACCTCCGATGGCCGTTTCATCGCCAAGCATTGCCCGGAAGTGGTCGAATTCGGCCCGATCAACAAGACCATCCACAAGCTCAACGAATGCGTGGCTGTTGCCGACATTCCCCGGCTGGCGGCGGTGTACGAGAAGACGCTGGAAAAACTGCTGACCTGAACCAGCAGCAGTAATAGATAAGAGCCGGATTCATCCGGCTCTTATCTATTACTAGGGCAAATCTCGCAAAACCAATCAATGTGGCCAGCCTATGCTGGGTGGGTTCCCAACCTGGAGCCCGCAATGAGCCAAGACAATCCCAGCATCATGTCGCATGTATCCATCGGCACCAATCGCTTTGCCGAAGCCGCCACGTTCTACGACGCCGTGCTCGCCACCATCGGGGCTCGTCGTATCCTCGACTTCCCCAACGCCATCGCGTATGGCAAGGCCTTTCCGGAGTTCTGGGTGCAGACGCCCTATGACGGCCAGCGCGCGGCCGTCGGCAATGGCACCCACTTCGGCTTCTTTGCCAGTAATCGGGCTCAGGTCGACAGCTTCTACGCGGCAGCGCTCGCACAGGGCGCCAGCGGCGATGGCGCGCCCGGCGCCCGTGAGGAATATGGCGAGCCGTACTACGGCTGCTTCGTCCGTGACCTCGACGGCCACAAGATCGAAGCGGCGTACTGGGACGCCGAGCTGGCCGAGCAGTTGGATCTGTAGGCCCCCCCAAAAAAGGCCGCCCCGAGAGGCGGCCTTCTGCTTTCAGCACGACATCACTTCTGCCAGACGCGTACGTAGTCGACCTTCATATACAGCGGGAAGTCGGCCTTGTTAGGCTCCGCCCAACCGGTGAACAGGCCACCCAGCGCCAGGTTCAGGTTGATGTAGAACGGTTTGCGGAACTCTTCCATGTTCGCCGCCGTGGTATCGATGGTGTGCACCGGTGTCGGCCGGGTTTCACGATCAATGTAATAGCGGATCTGGTTCGCATCCCATTCGATGGTGTACAGATGGAACTGGGTCACATCGCCGACTTCCGCATTGCCCGGACGCTCGTTGTTCTGACCGTCGGCCCAGGGGAACACGCCGATACGGCTATCCCAGAACACATTCTGGAATGACCGCGTCTCGGTGTTCTTCTGTTCCATGATGTCGATCTCGCCGCAGCTCGACCAGTTGGACGCCATGGTGTCGTAGTAAGTCATCGGCGCGTTGTAGTTGCTGGTATAGGTATCGTCGCAGGACGTACCCATCATCCAGAACGCCGGCCAGGTGCCGATGCGCCTCGGCAAGGCCATGCGCGCCTCGATCCGACCGTATTGCCACGAGTGCTTGCCCTTGGTGGTCAGCCGGGAAGAGCGCTGGTACCACTGCCGGCCGGCAATGTTCATGGGGGTATCGAGGTACTCCGCCTTGATCACCAGATTGCCGTTCTCGCGATACGCGTTTTCCGGGCGATACCATTCCCATTCACCATTACCCCAGCCTTGGAAGGCATTCAGGCCTGGGTTCAGGCCGTTGCCAACGTGATAGTTCCAATTGGCCGAGTTGGGCGTACCGCTGCCATCGAACGTGTCTTCCCACACCACGCGCCAGCCATCCGGGCTCGGCGTCGGCCCAGGGGTAGGCACCGGCGTCGGCCCAGGGGTAGGCACCGGCGTCGGGCCAGGTGTCGGATTGGGCGTGGGTGCTGGGGTCGGCGACGAGCCGCTCAGCGTGAATTGGGTCCAGGCAGTATCGAACGCCCCACCACTGCTACGCCCCACGGTGAGGAAATAGCGTACGGTCGCCCCCGCTGGCAGGTTGCTCACGGTATAGCTGTTGTTGGTGCCAGATACCGTCATGCGCACATTGACCTGCTCGCCACCATTCACCTGGTAATGCAGATCGGCCCACGGCGCGTTGTTGGCATAGAAACGCACACTGTTCGCGGTGAGCACCTGATGGCCATAAGCGGCCGCGGGGGTCGGTGCGGTGGTCGGCGTCGGAGCTGGGGTGGGCTGCGGACGCGGAGTGGGAGTCGGGACTGGCGCTGGTGTCGGTGCCGGGGTCGGCGATCCGGAACAACTACCTTGGTCGGACCATAACGACGGCGTCGATGCCGGATTCCAGTTGGTGCCGACATAGGCGGTATGCGTGACCAGCGAGCGGTAGTTGTGCCCTGCATACGATGCATTGCTTCCAGCCGCATAAGTATTGCCTTCCGCCCACGGTGCAGCGCAGGCGGCCGCCAGCGCAGCCTCCCCGGCCAGCGAACCGGTGATGAGAACCAGCGACGCCGCGAGCGTACGTAGCGTTCCGTGCTTGCTCTGTTTCATTGATTCATCCTCGTTTTGATGTATTCAGTCGCATCCACAGCTTTCTCGGAGCTCGCCCCAAATGAAAGCGCTTTCAATCATGCATGGCGCACCCGGCGAAGAACAGAGGCATGCAGCCCAGCGCATGCATTTCTTGCGGCGCAACACAGAAAAACCTCTTATTTACTGCCATTTTTCTTTCTATTTGCTGCAAAGCAATATCGATGAACGGTAATAAATAGTTCCATTAATTGCACCAAATCGGTGCAACAAAATCGCCTGTCGCTTGGGGCAGCCCTCTAAGCCTGCAAACTGCGCGCTTCCGCAGTAAAAGCTTTTGCCATGCATAAAATCTGTTCTTGGAATAACCGTTCGTCGGTAACTCACCAAGTTCGCCTCGCATCAATCGCTCGCAAATCATGCATTTGCCATTTTTTACGCTGACGCCAATGACAGCTCGTTTTCTTGCAACAAGCTGATTTTCCGAATACCCACCTGCCTTCCTCGCTCTTCCCCGAGCGGAAAATCAGCTCACCTACTCCCGCGAATTGCCCAATTGGCAAGGCTTAGCGCAACGCTTTCCCGTAATTGACAAACCAGCCCTTTATTTGGAAAAAACCATAATTTCTTCCAATGAAAGCGGAAAATTACTGGAATGAAATTCTATTGGTTTTTCAGAAAGAAAGCCGATGTTCCCTAACAGGAACATTCAGTAAATACGCGGGTTGCAGCGCCATTCCCCAAGATCGCCACGGATAAACGGTAGTTCACAGCACCCGGATCAGCCCTTAATCTGCAGCCATACATCAGCACACGCTGATACTCTAATAAACATCAGGGAATTAGATCGGCTTGATAACAAGCCGAATCAGAGCCACAGGGCTTTCATTGAATAAAGCCTGGCCATTTATAATTCTATTTGGGTTGATTATCATGAATACGATTCGTCCTATCTATGCAGGTATCTTGGGTATTGTTGTTTCGGCTTTGACCGCTTGCGGCGGTGGCGGAGAAGGCACGGATGCCGCAACTGAATCCAGCAATCTGAGCAGCGGCACCAAGCGCGCAGCAGTATCCAGCGATGGTTTCTCTTCGATCGAAGACGTCAGCAATATCGTTGTTGCTGATTGGATGAGCGCTATGGAAGATTCCGAGCGCGCTCGTGGCAATCCGGTGCGCGTGCTGCGCCCGGTCGCAGGCCAAGAAGTGACTCAAAACCCGCCGACATTCTCCTGGCCGCTGCACAAGTTCACCAAGGTGGACCAAGCGGTGCAGTACACCGTGCAAATCCAATATCCCAATGGCAGCACCAAAAGCTTTTCCGCTTCAAGCAACTGGCTGTTGCCGCGTGAATCGTTCGGCCCGGGCAACTACCGCTGGCGTGTCATCGGCGTTGGCCTGAAGACGGGCGGCGGCGACGACATCAGCGCCTGGCGCGATTTCACCATCACTGCGGACGCAGTACCCTTCTTCGACGCAGGCAAGCTTGCCAATGCAGCCACCGATGCAAGCTGGTTTAGCAACATCGCCGCGACTTCCCATCCGCGCATGGTTTCTGATGCGTATCTCGAACAACTGCGCCCTGTCATCATCAATGATCGCAGTGCTGTGTGGGCCGAACTCAAGAAGCGTGTTGCTGCACAGATCTCCGATCCGGCACAAGCCACGCCTCATCCGGACATGAGCCAAGCCAACTGGGTGCAAACGCTGCCCAAGCTAGTCGACGCCGAGCAGGATCGCATCGAGGGCGCGGCCATCGTGTGGCGGCTGCTCAAGAACTCCAGCGTACAAGCCGACCGTGATGCAGCCAACGCGGCCCTTGCCGACTTGAAGCAGCGCGTGTTCAACCTGGCGAGCTGGGATACCACCACCGTTGATGGACAAACCAGCAATACCGATAGCACGGTACGCAACCTGCTGTGGGCGCTGGTCGTCGGCTACGACCACCTGTACCCGGCGCTGACCACCAGCGAACGTGCCCAACTCGTCAACATCATCGGCATCCGCGCCGGTCAGGTGGAGAGCCGCGTCGTCGGTCCGACGCGCCTGCTTGAACACAACCCGCTCGATTCGCACGCATCGGCCTCGATCTACTCGCTGTCGGCAGCTACCGCCATCATGGCCGGCGATAAGGTCAACGGCAGCGAGCACCCGCAGTTCGCGCTGGCCAAATTCAGCCGCTATGTGCCGCTTGCCTATGCATTCCTGCACTCGTGGGGCGGTGACGACGGCGGCTGGGCAAATGGTGGCGGCTACGGCGAATGGAATGTCGACAACACCTATCCGTACTTCGACGCCCTGCATCAAGTGACCGGTGCCAACCCGTACAAGCTGCAGAAGATGCGCAACTCCATGACCTACCAGCTGTATGCACGTCCTGCCGGCGGCAACTCGCAAGCCCCGTTCGGTGACGGCGCAGTGCAAGAAGGCAATCAAGTGAAGTACTACGCCTACTGGTGGGCTACCCGCATCCCGAGCCAAACCACCAACTGGATGGCCAGCGTGCACCCGCTGTCGGCAAACCACGATCCGCTGTCGCGTACCCTGCTCTCGCCGCCGGTCGTGCCGCCTCGTGCCACCACGCCTGGCCAAAGCACCTCGTCGATGCTGTTTGCCAGCACAGGTAACGTCAACATCCATAGCAGCCTGACCAGCGCAACCCGCACTTCCGTGCACTTCAAGTCCAGCCCCTATGGCTCGTACAACCACAGCCATGCGGATCAAAACAGCTTCGTGGTGGCCGACCAAGGCAAGGGGCTGTTGATCGATAGCGGGGTATACGACTACTTCCTGTCGCCGCACGCCAAGGCATGGAATCGTCAAACCAAGGCCCACAACGCAATCACCTACAACGACGGCGTGGGTCAGCGCACCGAAATCGGCAATATTCCGACCGACTACTCGGCAACCGGCAAGATCATCGGGTACACGGACAACGCCGACTTCACGATCGCAGCTGGCGATGCCACCAAGGCCTACGATGCACCCGTCCTCCGTTCGCGCCGGAACATCGTGTACCTCAAGCAGCGCAATGTGATCCTGGTGCACGACGACCTGGCCGCATCGGATGTGCTGAAGTGGGAATGGAATTTCCATGCCCTGACCAACCCGCAAGTGATCGGTGGCGCCCAAGGCACTGTGAAGGTGGTAAATGGTGCAGCCCAGCTGTGCATGAAGCAGATCGCCGGTGACAAGCTGACCAGCCTGGATGTGACGTCGGCCTATCCGGTCAACCCGAACCGCAGCTTCACGCCGCAATACCACGGCACCTGGTCGATCGACACCGCCAAGCGCCAGCACCAAAGCGTGATCATGATCGACATCGGCTGCAAGGAAACCGAAACCCCGGTGGTGACCCAAGTCGACTCGAACACCATCGCCGTCGGTTTCGCCGGCAAGCAGTTCCGCTTCGCACGCAATACCCTGCCGGCCTACAGCAACTAATCAATCAACCCGCACCCTTGATGCCCCGCCTCGCGCGGGGCTTTTTTTATGATTGAGCAGCCAACAAAAAAGCCGCCCTGGGGCGGCCTTTCCGTTTCACCTCGAAATCAGGAAGCACGCTTCTTGAATTCGCCGGTGCGGGTATCGATTTCGATCTTGTCGCCGATTTCAATGAATGCGGCCACCTGGATCTGGGTCTCGGTGCCCTTCAGCTTGGCAGGCTTCATCACCTTGCCCGAAGTATCGCCACGCACGGCCGGTTCGGTGTACTCGACTTCGCGCACGATGGTGGTCGGCAGCTCAACCGAGATCGCCTTGCCTTCGTAGAAGGTCACTTCGCATTGGTCTTCCATGCCATCGACGATGAAAGCCACGGAATCGCCCACATTCTCGGCTTCGACTTCGTACTGGTTGTACTCGCTGTCCATGAACACGTACATCGGATCGGCGAAGTAGGAGTAGGTGCACTCACGCTTCTCGAGCACCACCACATCGAACTTGTCATCAGCCTTGTAGACCGATTCCGACGGGGCGTCGGACAGCAGGTTCTTCATCTTCATCTTCACGACCGCAGCATTGCGGCCGGACTTGTTGTATTCGGTCTTCTGGACCACGAGCGGCTGGCCATCGACCAGAATCACGTTGCCCGAGCGGAGTTCCTGTGCGGTTTTCATACTGAATTCCTGTTACAGCGGGGTTGCAATGGATAAATTCAAAAACTCGCTATTCTAGCTTGCCGCGAACGAAGCTGACCAGATTCGACACCAGCTCCCCCCGCCCGTGCAGATGGGCGGCCCACTGCCCTGCATGCGCGCGCTGCGCCGCCAGGCTGGCTGCAAAATCCGGCCAATCCAGCACGCCCGCATCGTTGTAGGCCAGCCAGAAGTGCCGCACCGCTGCCGCCACCTCAGCGGGCAAACCAGTCAGGTAGCGGTCGAGAAACGCCTCCAGCTTCACGAGGTGTGCATCTTCCTCCTGGCGATAGATCTGCCAGACCATGGGCAAGGCTGCCCATTGGGCGCGCACGAAGCTGTCCTCGCCACGCACCAGGTTGAGATCACAGCTCCACAACAGCTGGTCGTATTCGTCCTGCCGCAGGAAAGGCAGCGCCACGACACTCAGCGCCCCCTTGCGTATCGTTTCGCCGGCGGCAGGGACTGGCAACTGCAGCAACGCACTCAGTTGCTTGAGTGCCCGGCCCACGGGAACCAGACAGCATAGCGTCGTTGGGCCCTGAACCCAGGCTTCGACCAGCGAGGGCGGTACGGCATAGGCGAATATCGAGACATACAACGCTGCGTCGGGCACATGATGAGCCGCGCGCCAGTGCCGTGCTTCGTGCTGATGCCAGGCAGCGCGGCGCTCCGGCAGGCCCGCCTCGCAGAGCAATCCACCGGTTCCGGCGTCGAAACCGGGGAAGAAGAAGTACTTCGACAATCCCTGCTGTGGCGATGCCAGCGCATGGCAGCCGGCCACCCACGCCTCCGCGGACAGGTACTCCAGATTGAGCCAGACCGGAGCCCTCGCTCGCTCGCGCATCTTTACAGCCCAGCCCTCAGGCAAATCGCAGGCGAATGCCTCGATCACGACATCGCCTGGTGCCGCGCTGATGGCAAGCGACCACGGCGCCACATTGACACCCTCTACCTGCTGCGTGTGATCGTGCGCCAGAACATCCGGCCAGAGCCGCGCCAATGCATGGAGCTCGTCGATCCACAGCCGCACGCGCTGACCGCGCGCAGCGAGCTCGCGTGCCAGGCGCCAGCACACGCCAGCGTCGCCGTAGTTGTCGACTACACGGCAAAACAGATCCCAGGTCCAGCACGCCATCGGGGTGCTGTCACTGATCGGAAAACTCTTCACGATTATCAGACAGGAAACAGAAAGGTATAGAAAATGTCACATAAGCCCGGTATATTGCACTGCAACATCAAAACACCGGGAGCTTGTCATGCGCCTTGCACATCTTGCCATTGCCGCAGCCTTGCTGGCTGCAGGCCCGAGCCACGCCGAACTGCTGGGCCAGAATATGCCCGTGGCACTGGGTGGCATGCATTCTACTTTTTCGCAGCGCAGCACCCAAGCGCCGAACCCCCTGGTCAGCCGTTTCCAGCTGGCGCCATTGGGTGCAACACCTGCACTTGACGAATTCAGCGCGGAGCTCAATCCGAGCGATCTGTTGATCCTGTTGGGGATCGGTACGGCAGCCGTTGCCTGGGGTCGTCGTCGTCGCACCCAGTGAATAGGTAGACCAGACCACATACCGAAAGGGGCCAACCGGCCCCTTTTTGTATTGTGGCCATGCCGCGCACGAGCCGGCGAACCGGCCCGTGCCTCACGCCATTAACGCGACCAGAAGAAACCGCGGGTGTCGATCACCACGCGGGTCTGCAGTTTTTCTTGGCGCACGCGCTTGAACTGCTTGTGATCGACCAGCAGCAGCACGATGTCGGCCGCATCCACCGCGGCGTCGGCGCTGACGAACTCGACCTTGCCTTCGAGCTTGTTCGGCAGCTTGTCGATGTGCGGCTCGGCCACCAGCAGGCGGCCAAGGTTGCGCTCGGCCAGATCGGCAACGATGTCCATCGCCGGCGATTCGCGCAGATCGTCGATGTTGGCCTTGAACGCTAGCCCGAGGCAGGCGATCACCGGGTTCTTGAAACGATCGGCGGCCCGGGCCACCTGATCGATCACGTGATGCGGCTTGCCGTCGTTCACTTCGCGCGCGGTGCGGATGATGCGGGCTTCCTTCGGCGCCGAATCGACGATGAACCACGGGTCGACCGCGATGCAGTGGCCGCCGACGCCCGGACCCGGTTGCAGGATGTTGACGCGCGGATGGCGGTTGGCGAGCTGGATCAGCTCCCACACGTTGATGCCCAGCTTGTCGCTGATGATGGAAAGCTCGTTGGCAAAGGCGATGTTCACATCACGGAACGAGTTCTCGGTCAGCTTGGCCATTTCGGCGGTACGGCTGTCGGTCAGCAGGCATTCGCCGCGCACGAAGATCTGGTAAAGGTCAGCGGCCATTTCGGCGGCACGCGGCGTCATGCCGCCAACGATACGATCGTTCTCCACCAGCTCGCGCAGCACATGACCCGGCAGCACGCGTTCCGGGCAGTACGCCAACTGGACGTCAGCGCCCTCGCCTGCCTGTTGCGGGAAGCTGAGGTCGGTACGGTATTCGGCCAGCCATTCGGCCAGTTGCTCGGTGGCGCCAACCGGCGAGGTCGATTCCAGGATCACCAGGTTGCCCTTTTGCAGCACTGGTGCGATCGAGCGTGCGGCCGCCTCGATATAGGACAGGTCCGGCTTGTGGCCGTCCTTGAACGGCGTCGGCACGGCGATGATGAAGGCATCTGCCTCCTTCGGGCTAGTGTGAGCCACCAGGTTGCCTTCCTTCACCACGTGGTGCACCAGGCCGTCGAGATCCGGCTCCACAATGTGGATCTGGCCACGGTTGATGGTATCGACGGCATGCTGGTTCACATCGACGCCAATCACCTTCACACCACGGCTCGCGAGCACGGTCGCGGTCGGCAGGCCGATGTAGCCCAGGCCGATCATGGCTACGGTTTGATACTTGTACATGTTCAGATGCTCCAGTTGGCAAGAATGTCGTTGATGCGGCGCGCGGCCAAGCCGTCGCCGTAGGGGTTGTGGGCCTGGCTCATCGCGGCGTAGGCGCCGGTGTCATCGAGCAGGCGGGCAGCTTCGGCAGCGATCAATGCACGATCGGTGCCGACCAGCTTGACGGTGCCGGCAGCGACTGCCTCGGGGCGTTCGGTGGTATCGCGCATCACCAGCACCGGCTTGCCCAGCGATGGCGCCTCCTCCTGGATGCCGCCGCTATCGGTGAGGATCAGATCTGCACGCGTCATCAGGTAGACGAAGGGCAGGTAATCGAGCGGATCGATCAGGTGCACGTTGCTGCGATTGGCCAGGATACGGCGCACCGGCTCCTGCACATTGGGGTTCAGGTGCACCGGATAGACGATTTCCACGTCCGGCCGATCGGCCAGTTCGCCCAGCGCGGCGCAGATGTTCTCGAAACCACCGCCAAAGTTCTCGCGACGATGGCCGGTCACCAGGATCAACCGCTTGTTTTCGCTAAGGAACGCAAAGCGCGTCGCCATCTGGTCGGCCAGCAATGCATCCTGCTTCAGCCGCGCCTCGACCTTGAGCAAGGCATCGATCACTGTATTGCCGGTGACGTGCACATGGGCAGGATCGACGTTCTCGCGCAGCAGGTTGTCGCGCGCCGTCTCGGTCGGTGCGAAGTGCAGCGCACTGACGGCACCGGCGATCTTGCGGTTCATCTCTTCCGGCCACGGCGAGTAGATGTTGCCGGTACGCAAGCCGGCCTCGACATGGCCGACGGCGATGCGCTGGTAGAAGGCTGCGAGGCTCGTCGCCATGGTGGTGGTGGTGTCGCCGTGCACCAGCACGATGTCTGGCCGCCACTGACTGAATACATCGCGCAGGCCGGCTAGCACGCGGCTGGTCACGTCGGTGAGATCCTGGCCGGGCTGCATCAGGTCCAGGTCGAAATCGGGCTGGATCGCGAACAGCTCCAGCACCTGGTCCAGCATCTGGCGATGCTGGGCGGTGACGCAGACGCGGGTCTCGAACCGCGCGTCCGACTTGAGGCTTTCCACCACCGGGGCCATCTTGATCGCCTCAGGGCGGGTACCGAATACCACGAGTACTTTCATGTCGTCTTACCTGTGAGTCGGGCCAGCATGGCGCGGGCCAGCAATACGAAGAAATACATGTCTTCAACGAAGTAGCGGCGGAACATGCGGCGCGGTTCCTGCAGGAAACGGTAGAACCATTCGAAGCCGGTCTTCTGCATCCACACCGGCGCGCGGGTGGTCTTGCCGACCATCACGTCGAACGTGCCCCCCACGCCCATGGCGAACGGCACCCTCATCTGTGCTTGGTAACGGCCAAGGAACTGCTCTTTCTTCGGCGAACTGATGGCGACGAACAGCAGATCGGTCTTGCTGGTGGTGATCGCGTCGACCACGCCCTGTTCTTCATCCGCCTTCCAGTAGCCGTTGCGATAGCCAGCCACCTGCAGCGCCGGATAGAGCTTAGTGAACTTGTCGACCACGCCCTTGACCACGTCCTCCTTGGCACCGAGGAAATACACACGCCAGCCGCGCTCGGCCGAGGCACGCATCAGGTTCTCGAACAGGTCCACCCCGGCCACCCGCTCCTTGAGCGGCGTGCCGAGCAGCTTGGACGCCCACACCACCGGCATGCCGTCGGCGTTGATCAATGCGCAATTGTTGATGATCTGCTTCAGTTCGGGATCGGCGTGCGCCTTCACCACCTTGTCGGCGTTGATGACCACGTGCTGGTTGGGCAGGCCGCTGGCGATCAGTTCGCCGATGCGGTCCAGCGTTTCCGTCATCGACAGGTTGTCGACCTCGCAGCCGAGCACCGTCAGGCGTCGGGGATGTTTGCTCATGGGTTTCTCCTAGTGGCCCAGCCAGCCGGAGAGATCGAAGACGGTCTCCCAGGTGGTGGACGTTGTAATGTCTTGCGTCAGATTCACTTGCGGCGCCGGCTGCTTATCGCCGTAGCGGGCGGACACCCAGCCGGCGGGCGGACTCTCTTCGCCCGTGACGACCTGCCATTGACCTTTGCCCTGCCGCAGCCACACTGGGATCACGCGGCCAGCAGCCTTGATGTCCCAGCCCTGGCTGCTCAGTACCGCCTCGACATCGGCGGCATGCTGCCAGTGCAGCGTTACCCGGCACGGCGCAGTAACGTCGATGCGATCGGTGACGATCAGCTGCTTCTTCTGGTGGTCGAACACCACGCGGCGCCAGTGGCTGGCCTTGCTCGGCAGCCGGCGATAGCCATCGTGGCGGCCGGCCCATACCGTTTCGCGATCATTGGTGCTGAATTGCTCGCAGCGCGCGGCCGCGTGGTGGATCCACATGAAGCGGCCACCCGACAACGACTGGCTCTGCCCGTCTATGCTCACGGTGTTGTGCGCCGCCGTGCCGCGGAAGTGTTCGCGCCACGGTCCTGGCGCGTGATAGCTGTAGGTGCCCGGATCGACCAGTACCGGCACACCGCCGACCGACAGCTGCAACGACAACGCATCGGCATGACCGTGCGCAGCAATGCCGAGGTAGCCCAGGGGGCCGGCATCGAGCACGATCTTCACCTCGTGCTCGCTGCCCCAATGCTCGCCGATCACCGCATAGCCACCCTCGGCAAACCAGCGTGGTGCAACAGCCAGCGGCTCCGGCCGCGCCGGCAATGCAACCGGCTGTGCCAGCCACCACGGTGCAGCGGGCGATGGCTCGCCGGCCGTCTGCCAAGCAGGGATACCGAACACGCCGCCGGCCACTTGCAGCATCTGGGCATAGGGATCGTGGACCGCTTCCGCACCGAGCCGGGTGACGTAGCCATCGTCGGCATCGCCGATATTGGGCACGTTGCCAGCCACATCGCGTAGCGTCGCCACCCATTCGGCCATGCGCAGCAACCGCTCCCAGTAGGCAGGCGCAAAGCCCTGCCCATGCGCGGCGCCAGCGCTGCCGGCCCAGAACAGGAACTCGAATACGAACTGCTGGTAGGAAATCGCCTGCTCGCGATTGATGCCGTCGCCGCCATTCTGCTTGAGTGCTTCGTCGGCAAGTTCGGTCTGCGCATATGCACGCCAGCTGGCCACTTCATCGCCGTCATGCCAGGTGCAGCAGCCGATGAAGAGACCGGCCAGCTCGCCGATCAGGTGATTGTTCGCCGACGAATGCCGCGACAGGTGATGGCGGATGAAATGCTGCGACTGATGGATATGCAGCAGCCAGTCGCGCAGCAGCGCGGCGCCGGCCGCCCCCTGCCACAGCGGCGATTCGGCTTGGCCGATCAATTGCCAGACCATGGCCCAGTTGATCAGGCGGATTGCCACCTCCAGGCTGCTCGCCCAGTGCGGTCCCATCGGATACGGCGCCTGTTCCAGCCAGCTCGACAAGCAGACGCCCAGCGCATCGAGATAGCGCGTGTCCTGTGTCAACGCCCAGGCCTGTGCCAGCGTCACCCATTCAAGGTGCCGCGCCGGCTCCCATAGATACTTGATGTCCCCAACCACGGCGCGGTCGGTCAGCGACAGGCCCATGCCATATCGCAGCGGCGCAATCGTCCCGGTCAGGGGGTCCTGCAACCAGTTGGGCGGCATGCCGAGCGGCTTCGGCACACCAAACACCAGCCAGTCGCCCGCAAGCAGCCCATCGGCGCGGCTGATGATCAACTCGCGTGTGCTCGCCTCCAGCTGCGACGGTACCCCGAACCAGCGCGGGCCGCTCTGTGCCGTGAGCTCCGGACGCGGCGCCAGCGCCAGCCCGCGCTTCTCGGCAGATTTGCGACCGTGCTCCAGCACGCGGTGCGCCACCTCGCCAAGCGACATGCAGCGCAGGCGGTTGTAATACCAAGTCAAGCCTTGCATTGCATCACCTCACCGAGCCAGCAGGCGCTGGTAAACCCCATCCAGCTGCGACATGACCACGGTGGTGGAGAAATGCTCCTTCACCCGTCGACGTCCCCGCTCGGCCAAAGCCAGCTGCAGCTCATCGCTCTCCAGCACGCGCAACAGTGCAGATGCCAGCGCGCTTACGTCGCCGGGCTCGACAAGGCAAGTGCCACCGTCCTCGCCCAGTGCATCAGGAATGCCCCCCACCGTGGTCGATACCACCGGCACACCGAATGACAGTGCTTCCAGGATGGACATCGGCAAGCCCTCGTTATACGAAGGCAACGCGAGGACGGTGGCCGTGCTCAGCAACTGCTGTTTTTGTGGGCCAACGACCCAGCCCAGCCATTCGATGGATTCGCTCACGCCGAGCTTTTGTGCATGCAGCTTGGCGCCTTCGATATCCCCAAGGCCACCGATCCACAGCTTGGTGCCGGCGCGGCGCGGCAGGATCTCGGCCAGCGCCGAAATCAGCTCGAACACACCTTTGCGCTTGCCGACTTCGCCAAGGAACAGGATGCAATCGTGCTTCCTTTCCGCCTTGAGGGCCTCGACTTCCGCAATCGGGTTGTAGATTCGGACCACCTTGGCCTGCGGTTCGATGCGAGCGAGATCGGCGGCCCATTGTGACGACAACGCAATCACTTCGTCGGCGTGGCGCAAGCCGTAACGGATCAGCCACTGCCCGAGGGCACCACTGCGATTTTCGTAGAAAACAATGAAGCCGGCGCCATGCACATGCAGCAGATACGGCACCCGGCAAGCACGGCATAGCAGCAGAAAAGGCAACTTGCGCCAATAGCTGGCATTGGAGGCCGTATGGATATGCACAGCAGCCACATCGCGCTTGAACAGCAGTCGCGCGGCAAAGTGCAGCAGCGCGAATACAAAGGTCCTCAGTTTCTGCCAGGACGAGCCATTCACATGAGTGGCCAGATGCTCCAGCGGCCAACGGGCAAACAATCCGCTCTCGCGATAAGTCTTGATCACGGAAGCGATCCCGCCCTTGCCATTTTCGGCTGTAGCGAGGATCAACAGGGATTTACGCTGTTTCATGCGTTGGCGACCTCATTCACGACCCAGCGATACTTGCCGGCCTTGGTACGGGGGATTTCTTCCAGATAGACAAAATCGACCTTCAGATTCGCATCGACATATTTGGCGAAGCTCGCTCGGATCGAATCCTCCATCGCCTGTCCATACTCGGGATAAGGCGCAATCCGGACCTGCCAATGACCGAAGCCGATCTGCGCGACCTGCGCTTCGCGGATATGGTTGGCTGCCTTGAACACGAACTGAACCAGCGTCGGGCTCAAGGGCTGGCCGCGACTGTCGTAGACCTGATCCTGCAGGCGGCCCAGCACTGGCTCGATCCGAGGGAACGGCCGGCCGCACGGGCACTGCCCCGGCATCCAGCGGGAGAGATCCCCCAGGCGATAGCGCAGGATGGGCATCAGCTGGTTGTGGAACGTGCTCCCCACCAGGGTGCCGACCCCGTCGGTCGGGTGGCCGTCCTCGTCAATGATCTCGACCCAGGAATAGTCGGTGTTGACATGCATGAAGCCATGTTCGCAACCGGTCGCCATGATGACCCGCTCGGCCATGCCGTAGAGATCCATCACCTTCGCGCCGAGCACCTGCTGCACCAGCTCGGCCTGGTAAGGCATCAGTACTTCCGAACTGGTATAGACGTAGGGGATATGCAGCTTCACATCGCTGGCCTGGGCCAGCTGCGCCAGCGAGAAGGCGGTGGACGGATAGGCCTGCATCATCACAGGGCCAAACTCGGCCAGCGCTTCAACGATGGCTTTGCCGAAAGGCGGTTTGAGGTGGCGCGAAGACACCATCAACTGGTTGTTGACCGGGTTCAGGCGCCAGAACGGCGGCTCGCTCTGATCGGTGGGGACCACCAAATCACCACGCAGGAACGCGCGCGGCATGCCGTTCTTGAAACCGCTCCATGCCCAGTGCCGTTTGACAAAGGCATTCTCGGTAATCACCGAATCGAAGCTGCGCAGCACGCGGATCGGCGTGCCGGACGTGCCGCTGCTCTGCCCGATCGCGTGCCATGGTCGCTGCTCCGGGTAGAACTCGTGCCTGCGGCCAAGCAGGTCTGTCTTGGAAATCACGGGCAATCGGGCGAGCATGTCCTCGGCATTGCCGGCGTGGATGGCCTCACCGGCCAGTTGCCGATACGCCGGCAAGCGGGATGCACTTTGCAGGCTGCGCGCCAGCGCCTGTCTGCGCCAGCTTTCCAGCTCGTCAACGCTCATGCTTTCGTGGGCGCGCAATTGCGCTACCCGGCGCTCGGTCCACCAGTTGTCGCGCAGCATCGCGCGCCATGCGCCTTGTGCCCGCGTCTTCAAATCATGGATCACGTTTTACTCCCATCTTCAAAACGGTCAGCCCGAATGCGCAGTTCGCCGTCCCCCGTCTTGATCGACCAACCATTGGTCGTCGGGGTCGCGGTGACCGACTCGGTACGGCATTCGGGATCCACATACATCAACAGTTGGAGGCGTTCTGCCGGCGCGCTGCTCCACACGCTGTGCCATAGCCGCTGGCTTTGGCCGCGGCCTGGTGCCGGGCGCATGTCGTCGCTGCCCTTCAAGGTCAAGTCCGGGCCGGCCAGCTGACGTACACAGAGTGCAATGCCGTCTTCGGTTTCGGTCCGCCAGCGGCGTTCGCCATCAGGCCGGAATGGTCGTACGGAATGCAGTCGCCACTCCCAACGATGCGGCGAGCCGGCCTGCAGGCGGTCCCAGACCACGAAGCCGTTGCTCGCCCGGTGGTAGGCCACACCACGGAGCGCCTGCTCCATCCCCTTGGGGTAAGCCGCTGTGGCATCGCCGACCACCCAGTCAAAACCGCCGCCACTGCCCCACTGCACGATGCGCCCGGTCGCGGTCTGGTCCTCCACCCGCTGGCCAACGCCGTCGTCGTAGGTGATGGCGTTGTGGGCCTTGGTCTGCTTGTACCAGCCACGCCAATGCGGGGACCCGTACACGTCGTACACACCGCTATCCCACAGCAGCCGTCGGCCACGGTGATCGAGGATGAATGCGTTCTGGTCGGCGTGGCTGTGGTTGTAGGAGCCATAGCCGCTGGACTTGAAATACAGCGAGGTCCGGTCACGATCCTGCAGATCGCTATGGAATGCCGCCCAGCCGATGGATTCGAAGCGCTTGGTGGGCGGTGGCGCCTTGGGCGCCGCAGCGGGGCTGGGCTCAGCACTTGTCAGCAGCAGGTACTGGTCTCCCCTTGACTTGACCGTATTACGTGCCAGCCAGAGATTGACCGGATTGGAGACCCGGTTTGCCCAGGCATGCACGATATAGCCGGCAACGCCTTTCTCGCTGCCATCACCGAAGCCGTTGAAGCGACTACCCGGCGGTGTGAAGTAGGCCAGCATGTCACCCGCGTGCTGGGCCCATGGCGTGCTGTAGTAGTCGATCCCGCTCGCGGACTTCACCAGATCCCATAGCTCCATCACGGTGCCGAGCTGGCTGTAGAGATACATCGTGCCGTTGGCATAGCCACCGTCATCTCCACCCCAAGGCGAAATGGAGCGTTCGTAAGTGGCGAGTACTCGCGGCAGGCTGCGTGCCGCGGCGTTTCCCGGCTCTGCAAGCAGGACCGACATTGCGGCCAGGTACGCCGCATTGGTCCAGCCATGTGAATTGCGCGGCACTGCGGCAAGGCCGGTGCGCTCATTCAGCATATCCGCCTCGATATCCCGGCGCCGTGGCTCTATGGCAGCCCGGACCGCTTCGCGTCGGGTTGCAGGGATGTCGGCATGGAACCAGTCAAGGTAGACCGACAGCACCAGCGCATACTGCCGTGCAACCTGATCCTGCTGCGCAAACTGGCTGACACCATCGGCTGGCCAACCCAGCAGCTGGTCCACTGCGCGCTCTACCAATGCCTTGTCCTGCGGATTACCTTCGTAGGCACGAAGCAGCAGCCCATCGCGCAGGCGATCAAGCAACGGCAGATAACGCTGGTTCGCATCCAGCATGGCATTCAAGCGCGCATCGCCTTTCAATCGCTTGATGTCGCTGGTGCCGGCGGGCCCTTGCAGCGCGCCGCCCAAGTCTCGTCGGGTACGCTCGGCAAACGCCTGCCAGGCCTTGCCCTGCAATACGCTGGGATCAGTAGGAGACGGCCGGCTGCGGGGATGGTCGGCCGCGGCAATCGCCTGAACCCAAGTGCGTTGCTGCGCCTCGCCAACCTGATTGAACAGCCCTTTTGGCAATGTCGCAGCATCAGCAACCGCCACCGACAGCAACACCATCAACCCCGCCAGATAATGCTTCATGGCTTGACCTCCGCCGGATCACGTGGCCATCGGCAGAACGGCAAACCGATGAAGGGCAAGTACGGCCACATGTAGTTGATGTCGGAAATGGATGCGGAAGTCGGCGAGTTGAGCAAGTTGAATGCCAGGCCTGCGAACGCCAGCGCAAACAGCTGCCGCAACGCTGTATCTTGCGTCGAACGCAACGCCAGGCCCGCTTGCGCGGTCAGGAATAGATAGAATGCCAGCAGCAACCCAAACGCGAGCCATCCGCCTTCGGCGAAGATGTGTGGCCAGTAGGTGTCCATCAGCCACTTGCTCTCGACAAACCAGAAAAACCGCATGAAGCCCAGCTCGAAGTACAGCGTCTGGTCATTGCGCGCTGCGCCTACACCACCAAAGGTGCCCGCTCCTGTCCCGAGGGGCCAATACTCGTGCGCAAGCTTGATGCCGAACTGGTACATCACCGCACGCGGCTCCCACACCCAGGCGTTGGCGACGAGGCCCCAATCCCGGGCGATCTGGTAGATCGCGTCCTCACCGGCGATGCTGAGCGCCGCAGCCAGACCGCACGAGAACAGCAGCGCCGCGACAACCAAGCGCAACAGCGTGCGCCCGCCGGGCATGAAGACCCACAGCAGCGCGAGCACGCCGCAGGTGGCCAAGGTTTCCTGGCGCTGCCCGGACATCGCCAGCATGACGACATAACCCGCCAGGACCAGCTTGTATCGCCTCTCCCGCACCTGCCCGAACCACAACCGGATCGCTGTCCAGAACACAAAGAACACGCAGTACTGTGCCAATACGCTCGAATGGACGAAAAACCCCAAGGCTCGGCCTGGCAATATTGGGATCAGCGGATTGGCGACCCCAGCCCCATCGCGCGCAAACACGAAGATGCCCGCATAGAGATCCGGCACCAACGATTGCACGAGCACGAACGGAATGGACACCACCAGAACCACGACCGCCAGCACATCAAGGCTGCGCATCAAGAACCGGTACTGCCGCGCGAATGCCCCGGCAACCAGCAGCAGCAGCAAAGGGCGCAGGTCATACATCACCTGATAGAACGCCGCTGTAGGCTGGGAGCGCCCGAACCAGGACGACATCATCAGCAGGCAGACGTACAGCGCGAACAGCGCTACGGCCAAGAACGTAGGCGTTGCTCGCCACTGACCGTTCCAGGCGCCCAGCAAGGCAAAGGCGAAAAAGCTGAGCAGCAGCACCGGTGGCAGCTCTGCCCCGGTCGCCGTACGGATCAACGAGATGCAGCCAAGCACCACGAAGCCGGCGATCCACCAGTAGATAAGGCCACGCCCGAGGGCAAGGCGCGAATAGTAGAACAGCACGAGGCCGAAGAGACCGACCGAGCCGACCACGGCCAGATTCGGGCTGACGATGGTCAGCAGGACGACCACGACCAGCACGGAGCAGATCGCCAGCACCTGGCCCAGGCGATCGTTGCCGAGATAGTTCAGCATCGGCCTTTCAACCCTGCCTGATCACGCGTGCGGGCACACCCACTGCGATGCTGCCCGGCGGAATGTCTTCGAGCACCACCGCGTTGGCACCGACCTTGGCGCCCCGGCCGATGCGGACCGGCCCCAGAATGCACGCGCCGGCACCGATCTGGACGTCATCCTCGATCACGGGCACCTCGCGCAGCTTGGAGCGGCCACCGATGACCACGTTGGGGGAAATCACCACGTTGTCACCGATCACGGCGTTGGCATGAACCACGATGCCCAAGCCACCGTAGCCGAAGCGCACGTTGCGGCCAACCTGAGCAGACGGCGGCAACACGATGGAAAACACGATACGGTTCACGTACTTACATATCGTTGGCACCACGGGGACACGCCGCAGGTAGAGCCAGCGATAAAAGCGATAGAACAACAGCATCAAACA
Organism: Chitinolyticbacter meiyuanensis; assembly: GCF_008033135.1. Taxonomy (NCBI): domain Bacteria; kingdom Pseudomonadati; phylum Pseudomonadota; class Betaproteobacteria; order Neisseriales; family Chitinibacteraceae; genus Chitinolyticbacter; species Chitinolyticbacter meiyuanensis. The sequence goes on along the minus strand of NZ_CP041335.1, from coordinate 1,960,917 downwards.
ACTCCGAGTAGGCGTGAGGCCCGCCGGTCGAACGCCAGCATGCGTATCAGCGCGCAAAGATTGACCGCGACCAGCACGCCGACCAGCTTCGCGAGGCCAGACCATGGCGATAGCGCCAGCGCCAGCGCCGCGATGGCCATGGTTGCGAGGTAGCCGCCGTTGGCAGAAAAGATGAAGAAGGAGTCTTCGAATACCTGCAGCACATTGGCCGATACGATGGACAGCTGCGATATCGCGAGGTAGGTGATCAGCAGCAAGGCGATGACCGTTGCACCCGGCACCGTAAATGCCCAGTGCGTGAGCGTGGCTTGCAATGCAAACCACGCGCTCGACAACACGATCAGCACGCATACGGCAATCATTAGCAGCCGGCGCCGCGCCTTGAGCACGATCGCACGCAGCGTCTCCACGGCATCGCGGTGACGCGCCAGTTGGGGAATCATCTGCAATGCCATCGCGCGCGGCACCAGCAACGCCACGCCGAGCAAGGTCAGTAGCAGGCCGAACAATGCGGCGTAGCGCGTGCCGCCTACATTCATGGCATATGGCGGCACAGCCATCATCACGCCGCCGGTAAAGAGATTGGCCAAACCCAGTTCGACCCCGCGCCGGCCATCGCTGCGCCATTGCCGTACCGGTTGCCGCCATGGCGCGGAGCGCACGATCAGCCAGCCCAGCGGCAACAGCAGCAGCAGATAGGGCAGCGACTGAAACAGGAACAGGTCGGCCAGGTTGTTGGGCCAGCGGCCGAACAAGGGGATCAGCGCGATGCCGAACAGGCAAGCATCGATGATGCTGAGCACGCCGTAGCGCGATTTGGCAATCATGGCGTGGCGCATCAGTTGCCAGAGCGACCAGCCCGCCAGGAAATACAGCAGGCCCGTGCCGGACACCACGGTGTCGCCGGTTCTCGCCAAGCCCCAGATCACTGGAACAGCCAGTGCCAGCAACAACAGTTGCAACGCGGCATGCCGCCCAAGCACCCCGCGCGCCTCGGCGCCCTGTGCCCGGGGCAGCTGGACCAACGTCAGGCCGCACAGGCCCACCGCGGTGAAGTAGCCCAACAGCCCGGCAATGCCCAGATCGTTGGAAAACTGCCCCAACAGCTGCGGGCCGTAGGTGCGCTCGACCACCAATACCAGCGTCAAACGCTGGATACCGGGAAAGGCCGTGGTCCACAGCGCCAGCAGGCGGCGAAACCAGACTTTCATGCAGGTGCACCGACAAAGCTGGATTGACCGGTCAGACGGGCTGCGACGTTGGGCGGCAAGGTCCGCAGCAGCTCCGTCACAAATTGCTGCTGGTCGGCAAAGCCGGCATTGATATCCGGATCGATCGACGACACCCGTACCAGCACGCCATCGGTCACATAGCCGCGCAAGCCATAGCCGATCTGGGTTTCAAGGCGCTCGGTCTGCGAGCGCACGGCCTTCTCGCCCATGATGAACCAGTAGGTGACGGGCTCCACCCGATTGCTCTGCGCCGCCACGAAGCGAATTGCGGGCAGCGTCGCGCCTTGCTGGCTCACCGCCAGCGGCACGCCATGCAGACCGCTGACCACGAAGCCTTGCGAGCTGTAGCAGACTTCCTGGCGGTGAGCCTTGAATGCATCGCTCTGATCGCCGCCGTAGGCAATCGTCAGCATCATGCGCTTGCCCTGGGCGTTGACATAACCACGGCTGACCACCTGATCGTAGATCTGATCCAGATTGGCCTGGACATCGGCGGTCGGTGCAATCACCGCGACCCGCTCATCCACCCGCCAGCCAGCAAACTGCTTGGGCACCATCTCGGCGAGGTGACCATCCGCCAGCACCGGCATGCGGGCCGAAGGCTGCAGCAACAGCCCACCGGCAGCTGCTGCAACCATCAACAATGCGACAATGATAAAGCGGCTCATACCATCACCTCCGTCAACGGGGCCTGGGTCGGGCGACGACGGGCGATCATGCCCAACAGCAGGTCGATCAGGAACAGCACGACAAGCGCCACGCCAAAGACGAAGAAACCGGCGAAATCGTGGACGAACCCTTGCCCCGCCTCATCGCCGTAGTGATAGGTGATGAGCACCAGCGCCAGGACGCGGATGAAGTTGGCGAGCACCGCCACCGGCAGGATGGCCGCCAGCAACCAGCCGTTGCGCCAACGCTGCGGATAGGCAGCGAGATAGACGTAGACCAAACCCAGCGCCGCGAGGCTGTAGAGCGAGTTGAGGCCGGAGCAGGCATCGGCCACCAGCAACTGGTACTGGCCGATCGTCAGCACCACGCCGCTGCGTGCCACCGGGTAACCGAACGCGTAGAGCCCTTGCTCGACGGCGGACGAGATCAGCGCCTTCAGCGATCCCGTCGCCGCCATGATCAGAAAGCCCGGAATCGGAACGGCGAACAGGAACAGCAGGTAGGCGAACCACAGTGCTCTCACGCCGGGCCAGCCAACCAGCCACAGCGTGGCGCCGATGAAGAAGAACCAGTGGCCTACCGATTCGAACAGCGGCAGGTTCTGCGAGCGCCCGATGATATAGAACAGCGTGGCCATGACCAGGATGCCAATGGCAAGGACGCTTTCCCAACGCTGCACGCGATGGCTCTGCCAAGCCTGTGCCAACGCATGACGCTGACGCCAGCAGATCCAGGCCACGATGGCGAGGATGATGGGTGCGTGGCTGTACGCCTCCAGATGCCACAGCTGGTCGGACAATCTCAGCCAAGTGGGCACCAATACCAGCAATGCTGCGACGACGAGTACGGCAAGGCCCGCAACGGGCACGGGACGGGTTTCAGTATGCATTGCCGACCACACCGAGCAGCTGGATGCCGCGATCGCGCAGCGATTCGATCACCGGCGTCAGGGCGTTGAGACGGGAATGGTGCTTGCGCACGACCACCAGCACGGCATCGCAATGGCGAGCGATCAGCTGAGCATCAGCCACGTCGGCCACGCTCGGGCAATCGATCAGCGTCAACCCGTAGCGCTGGCGCGCACTGGCGACGAACTGGCCGAAGGACGGGCGGACCAGCAGCTCCTGGGGATTCGGTGCCGAGCTGCCGGCCGGCATCACCGACAGCCAGTCGATGGCCGGAATGCGGTTCACCACCTGCTCGAACGGCACGCGATTGGCCAGCGCATCGGCCAGGCCATACGGCTCATCGAGCTTGAACCAGCTGCGCAGCACCGGCGCGCGCAGGTTGCCGTCGAGCAGCAGCGTCTGCTCGCCCGACTGCGCATTCACCACGGCCAGGTTGGCGGTCACGTGGCTTACGCCAGCCCGCTTGTCACCGATCACCGCGACCACCTTGCCGTTGTCCCGGCCCAGTTGCAGCAGGATCTGGCTGCGCAGGCTGCGCAGCTTCTCGGCAAAACGCGAATGCGGGAAATAGGCGGTCGACAGCGCGTCGTGCAACTGACCGTCGCCCGGTTGCAGCACCGGGTAGTCGAACTGAGTCGCCAGCACTTCGCGCAAGTCGCCATGATCGATCATGCCCAGCGCCAATGCGGCCTCGCCAAAGCGCAGCTTGTGCTCGCGCTGGTAGCGCACCACCTGATCGGCCTGCTCCTGGCTCAGCACGCCGCGTTCCAGCAGCATCGTGCCGATTTGTGCCGACGGGGCGGCAACGAGATTACGATTTCCGATCATCATGCCACCTTGGGCAGCGCCAACAGGCGGCGCTTGTTGGGATTGTCGATTTCGATGAGCAGCGGCAGTGCGAACAGCCGCTCGATATCGATGCCGCTGCGATAGCGACGATCACGGATCTCGGCGAACAGCGCCGCGGCGGTGCCGAGGAACAGGCCAGCCACAGCAGCCAGCAGCATGTTGATCAACATCTTGGGGCGCGAGGGATCAAGCGGCTCGGTCGCGCGTTGCAACACGGTGACGTTGCTCTGTTCGGCACGACTTTCCAGCGAGGTCTGCGAATAGCGTTGCAGGGCGAGGTCATAGGCACGCTGGGCGTTGTCGACGTCGCGCTGCAGGATGTCGAGGCGCGAGCGCTGCGACTTGAGCTCCAGCACCCGCTCCTTCTGCCCCTGCAGCTCCGCTTCGAGCGCATTCTGGCGGCTGGCTGCACTGTTGGCGCTGCTGCCAAGCGAGCCGGCATATTGCTGCGACAGCTGCGCAAGCTGGGCTCGGGTCGCCTGAAGCTCGGCAGCTGCTTCCTTGTAGTGCGGATGGTTCGGACCGGTCTTCTGGCCCAGTTCCTCGAGTTTGGCTTCCTGTTGCGCCAGCTGGCTCTTGAGCTGCTGGATCACCGGGTTGTTGAGGACATCAGCGGCATTCACGCCACCGGCTGCCCGCGAGCGGGCGTCGAGCATCTGGGTCTGGGTACTGGCGAACTGCGCCGAGAGGTCGGCCAGACGTTGCGTCTCCAGATCGATGCGTTCATCGGTATTCACGATGCCCTGGCGTTGCTGCTGTGCGGAAAGGTCGGTCTGCGCCTTTTCCAGATTGCGTTTGAGCGTGCCGAGCTGCTGCTGGAAGAAGGTGCTGCTTGCCTGCGCAGCATTGGTCTTCATCTCGATCACGGTCTTGGTGTAGGCATCGACGAAGCCGTTGACCACACGGGCCGAGAACGCCGGATCGCTCGCGGTATAGTCGAGCACGACCACATTGCTTTCGCGGCTGGGGCGTACGTTCAGCGAGCGACGCAGTTGTTCGGCGAACCATTGGCGGATATCGCCACGACCGCCCGTGGCGTTCTGGAACTGGGCCACTGCATCCGGGATATTGGCGATGCCGATCGAATCGACCACTTTCAGCGCCACGGCCTGGCTGCTGATGATGTCAACCTGGGTCGCCATGAAGCCGGGCGACATATACGCCGATACCGGCAAGCCGGTGACGGGATCGGTGGATTTCACGTCGACAGCCACGCTGGCCGTCGAGGTGTATTCCTTGGGCAGTAACGAGGAAATAGCGAAAGTGAGCACCAGCACGGCGACAAATACGCCGCCGAGGATGGCCTTGCGCGCCATCAGAGTGCCGAAGAGCTGTTCAAGATTCATGGTTTTTGGCCTTGGCGAATAGGATCAGAACAGCGCTTCTTGGACATAGATCACGTCGTTTTCCTGCACGCGATCCGTCAACTTGACAGCGAGTTCCTGCACCGAGCCGTCGCCAGCGGTGCGATGGACAGCCACATTGCGATGGGACGCGCGCGGATTGAAGCCACCGGCCGATGCGAGCGCCTGCATCACGGTCATGTTGTTCTCCAGCCGGAAATTGCCGGGCCGGTTCACTTCGCCATAGACATAGAACTGCTGCATGCGCGGCACGAACACCACATCACCGCTGAAGACCTTGGCGCCATCTGCGGTCGGGTTGGCCGGGTTGACCAGTTGCGACAACAGCACTTCCCGGCGCTCCGTGCCGCGTACCAGCACGACACGATCACCGCCGTTGACGCTGACGCCACCGGCGAGCGCAATCGCATCGACGAGGCTGGTCGGGCTGTCGAGCTGGTAGCGCCCGGGGCGGTTGACTTCACCGACCACCGAGATGCGCTGGCTGCGGTACTGGGTGATCAGCACGTTCACATGCGCCTTGCGCAGGAACTGCCCGCGCTCGAGCGCCTCGGAAACGCGTTTGGCCGCTTCGGTGAAGCTCAAGTTGTTCAGATCGAGCAGCCCCACCAGCGGAAACGCCAGCTTGCCATCCTGGGTCAGCTGCGCCTCGGTATCGAGGTCGGCATGGTCGTAGACCGTGACGCGGACCACGTCCCCCGGCCCCAAGCGGTATTCGCCCGCGTTGTCCGCGTGGGCCACCATGGCCAGCAGCAGCCAGCCGAACATTGTCACTATCAGTTTTTTCATTTTTTCCACCTCTGTGCGCGCCGGCAGGCGCGCGGATTACAACTTGGTCTGCCCCGGTTGCACGGCGGCATCACGCGGTGCGGCCGGCTGGGCAGCAAACCGCTTTACATACTCGACCTTGGCTGCGGCGCGCAAACCCGCGAGTTGCTGGCGCGCTTCTTCCTGCATCCGGGTGTTCTGCAGATAGCTGCGGATGAAGGGCTCGGCCTGTTTCTCGTTCAGCGGGGCGGCATCGGCACTCAGGTGCTGCAGCAGCAACAGGCGATCGCCATCAGGGAGCGCGACGATATCGCCCGGATGCGATGCGTCGATCTGATCGAGCATGGGCAGCGGGAGCTGCTCGGCAGCGCGCTTCATCTCGGTTGCCTGGAATTCGACGCCACCGGCATTGAGCACCGCGCGCACTTCCTCCGGCGTCTTGGCGGCGTCGAGCTGGCTGGTCACGTTCTCCGGCAACGCCTTTTGCGCCACCGAGAACGCGGCAAAGCGATAGACCTTGCGACCTTCGAACAGCGCAGGATGGGCACGGTAGAACTCGGTGATGTCTTCGGAACTCGGAGTCTTCTGTGCCAGCAACCGTTCGGCGGCAGCCTGCGCCAATACCTGCCGGCGCGCGTGTTCGATCGCCTGCAGCACCGTCGGATCACGATCGAGTTTTTGCTTGACGGCCTGCTGTACCAGCAGCTCCTGATCGACCAGCTGGTCCAGTGCGGCTTGCCGCGCAGCGTTCTCGTCCTTGCCAGGACGGCCTTGGTGCGCCAGTACGTAATTGAGTTGCAGGCCGGTGATTTCGGTGTCGTTGACGCGCGCGAGCACCTGGCTCGGTGAGCTGGGCTTTTCGCCGCTGCAAGCAGTCAGCAGGGCGAGCAGGATCAGGGCGGCGAAGCCGCGCGCAGGGTGAAACTGGGGCATGGCGTGATGTCCGTGGAATAAAGGCATGGGCTTAATAGGCGTGCTTGTCGCGCAGCATCGAGGTGGCCGTCTGCAGCACGATCTTGAGATCGAGCCAGAACGACCAGTTGCGCAGGTAATCGAGATCGAATTCGATGCGACGCTGCATCTTGTCGATAGTGTCGGTCTCGCCACGGTAACCGTTGACCTGCGCCCAGCCGGTGATGCCCGGCTTGACCTTGTGACGGATCATGTAGCCGGGGATCAGCTTGCGGTACATCTCGTTGTGGGCATTGGCGTGCGGGCGCGGGCCGACGATACTCATCTTGCCTTCGAGCACGTTGATGAACTGCGGCAGCTCATCGAGCGAGGTCTTGCGGATGAAGCCGCCGATCGGGGTCAGGCGCTGATCGTTCTTCTTGGCCTGCGTCACCTTGTCGCCGTCTTCCATCACCGTCATCGAGCGGAACTTGTAGACCAGGATGCTCTGACCGTCGGCGCCATAGCGGCGTTGCTTGAACAGCACCGGCCCCGCAGAGGTGAACTTCACCGCGATGGCGACACCGAGCATGATCGGCCAGATCAGTGCGAGGATGAGCAAGGCCAGCACGATGTCCGAGACGCGCTTGACGATGCCGGACATGCCAACGAAGGGGCTTTCGCACACCGCCACCACCGGAATGCCTGCCACGTGGTCGAACCGAGCCTGGATCAGATCGCAGACGAAGAAATCGGGCAGGAAATAGATCGAGGAGGTGCTGTCCTTCAGATCCTCCAGCAACGCCAGCACCCGCGGCTGCGAGGTCATCGGCAGCGAGACGTAGATCTGGTGAACATTGTGTTCCTTGGCATAGGCGGCCAGATGCTCCAGGCGCCCCAGCAGCTCGCCTTCCTGCACCCGGTCGAGCCGATCAAGACCACGATCATCGAAGTAGCCAAGGAATTCGAGCTTGAGTTCGGGGTTGTCGCGAATCTTCTGCGCCAGCGCCTGACCTGCAGGATTGGCACCGACGACGATGGCACGACGGGTGGCAACCAGATCACCGCGGCGATTGAGCAGCAGCGTGCGGAACAGCAGGTGCACTGCCAGCAGCGTCAGCGGCGCGGCCACCACCCAAGCGATCATGAATGGCGGATAGAGGTAGGCATTGAAGCCGGAAAAGCGGCCAAGCAGCCATAACGCAGCTACCACGCACAGCCAGCCTGCAGTGAAACGGCCGACGCCCATCAGCGGCCGGCTGATCCCGGGCACAAACAGGAAGGAGCCGTCGAGCAACAACGAGGTCAGCAGGAAGGCCAGTGCCGCCCACACCAACAGGTAGCCGTTCCAGGCTACCTCGAATGGGATGGCCAGCAGGTAGAACACGGCGACCACCACCACGGGGTCAAGGAAGGTCTTGCAGAAGCTGGCAATGGGCGCAGCATTGGCCAGTTGGCCAAAGCGCTGATCACGTCCCGCCAGTTGGGCGACGCCGGGTTGCAGCGGCAACACCGCCGGCGCCGGCAAGATCAAGTCGGCATTTGCATTCATGTCCGTTACCTCAGTGGCCCTCCCGGTAGGGCTGGCGTTATCGCGTTTTCGGGACCGGGATCGGGTCCCCGCCGCTGTTGTTGTTCAGAATCGGCCCAGCAAGCTGGCGCCATACACCGTGCTGTCGTAGTCCTGCGTGGATAGATCGGCGTCCCGCTGCTGCCATTGCGCATAGGCCTGCGCCGTGATGGCCCGATGCAGCTGGTAGTCGATACCGGCCCGGAAATAGGTGGTACTGTCGTCCAATCCTGCAATTTCGCTCCGCGCAGCCTCGCGATCTTCCCGCCGGGCTGTCAGCCGCAAGTCGATCTTGCTGGTTGCTGCGTAACTTGCCTCCAGCTGGTAGCGGTCGATGATCCGTCGCACCAGGTTCTGACCTGGGTCATCGAAACTGCGCGACAACTCAAGCCCCAGCTCCAGCCGATTGATCGGCTTCCAGGTGGCATTCAATGCACCGACGAAGTTGTCGCTCGCATCGCCACCCTCGAACCGCTCCCATTGCGCCCAGCCGATGCTGCCACCCAACTGGGTCAGCGCCGTTACCGGCCACTGCCATACCAGATCGATACCTTGCTGACGAAAACCGCGCCGGTCGACCACCAAGCTTGGTAAAGGCTCGCGATACTCCAGCTCGGCGTAACTCGCCTGCACCCCGACCTGACTACCCTTGCCGGTACTTGCCGTCATGCCCAGCGTCCAGCGGGTCTGGTCATAATCGAGGTCCTGCCGGGTGTCATGCCGTTCGCTCGACACCTCGACACTGCCGCTGGCCATCCAGCGGCTGTTCAGCTGCCAATCCGCCCGGGCCTCGCCGCGCCGGTTGCGATACATGTCGACGATGCCTCTCGACACGTCCTCGAACGACGACAAGGCCTCCCGATCACCATAACTGAGCCGCCCAGACCAATCGTTGCCCACCTGCCAACGCCAGCCGAAGTCGCCGCGCCAGCCGGTGTAGTCGAGATCGTCGTAATGCTGGTACATCGGCCGATACACCTCGGCATCGGCGTAGAACGCCTGCCGTGATACCGGCCATTGCCCGCGTAACGCCATCCTTGGCTCGATCACGGTATCGCTGCGCTGGTCATCACCAAGCCGCCCAACCGGATCCACGCCATCGCCCAGACGAAACAGGTTGTCGTCGTGGCGCACACCAAGTTGGGCCTCGAGCACCACAGGGTCCGTCGGGTCGTAGGCCGCCCAAGCTGGCAAGGCCAACACGCCAACAAGCAAACCACCGCTCCAAGGTCTCAACGTGTGAACCAGCCCACAAAACTTTACAGCCAGAGAAATTTTCGACAATTGTTTCAAAGTTGTTCTTTCGCGTCAATTCGCCATCTACCGCGCATGTCGCAACGCACCAATTGCGCTCCATCAAAGCGCACCAATTTTACGACGTGATGACATTCTCGCCATGACGTTCATCGCCAGCCAACGTGAATTCATCACAAAAATTTACGAAAACACTGATTTTCAAAGACTTAAAGCCATGATGGCATGTAACCCATTACGGATATGCTACATGTCGAAGTTGAATCCATGAATGCTGCACTACACAATTATTCAATTAAAATCTAATATTCTATTTGCTAATTTTTTCACTTACTGATAATTACAAACCTTACAAAAGCCAACTATTTCAGATAATCGACACGATTTCCTGATTGAGCGGTGGTAAGCAATGCCTTGCGCATACCACCCGCTCCGGCCGTCGTCGGACAGCCGGCCGAAAACCTTCGGCTGCATGTCCTCATTTGCCGGGCCAAAGGTAGGCGGGTTGATGCCGCCTACATCGCCACAAACCAGCCGAGTTGTGGCATAGTCTCGCCCTCGGGCCTCTAGCTCATGTTGGTTAGAGCAGCGGACTCATTCAGAAAGAGTGACCTTCGCCAGAAATGGCGATTGCAAATCGGGTGAACTCAGGGAAACCTAACGGCACATGTGCCCATGGCAATCCTGAGCCAAGCCGGAGCTACAGCTCCGGAAGGTGCAGAGACTAGCGGAGGGGTAGAGCCCCCTTAATCACCGCCTCGAGCGCCCGACATCTGACCGCGGCCGAAGTGCCGGCGAAGATGATGAGATAGTCCAAGGTGATGGGGAAACCCGTCGTAACTTGAATCCGTTGGTGCCGAGTTCGACTCTCGGGAGGCCCACCAAGATCAGAAAGCCCCGGCACTGCCGGGGCTTTTCGTTACTGCCGTTCGCGGCACAACAAAAAACCCGGCCGAAGCCGGGTTTTTTGTTGTCATCGCATCCGATCACTGATCGTTGCTCACGCTCTCAAGGAAACTCTTGAGGCGCTCCGACCGGGTCGGGTGGCGCAACTTGCGCAGCGCCTTGGCCTCGATCTGGCGAATCCGCTCGCGCGTCACGTCGAACTGCTTGCCCACCTCTTCCAGCGTATGGTCGGTGTTCATATCGATACCAAAACGCATGCGCAGCACCTTGGCCTCACGCGGGGTGAGCGTGTCGAGGATTTCCTTGGTGGCTTCGCGCAGACCGGCATACACGGCAGCATCCGACGGCGCCATGTTGTTCTGGTCCTCGATGAAGTCGCCCAGGTGTGAATCGTCGTCGTCGCCGATCGGCGTTTCCATCGAGATCGGCTCCTTCGCGATCTTGAGGATCTTGCGGATCTTCTCCTCCGGCATTTCCATCTTTTCGGACAGCTCTTCCGGCGTCGCCTCCTGACCAGTTTCCTGCAGGATCTGGCGCTGGATGCGGTTCATCTTGTTGATCGTTTCGATCATGTGCACCGGAATCCGGATGGTGCGCGCCTGATCGGCGATCGAGCGGGTGATGGCCTGACGGATCCACCACGTGGCATAGGTCGAGAACTTGTAGCCGCGACGGTATTCGAACTTGTCCACCGCCTTCATCAGGCCGATGTTGCCTTCCTGGATCAGATCGAGGAACTGCAGACCGCGGTTGGTGTACTTCTTGGCGATCGAGATCACCAAGCGCAGGTTGGCCTCGATCATCTCGCGCTTGGCGCGACGAGCCTTGGCTTCACCCGTCGACATCTGGCGGTTGATTTCCTTGAGCTCCTTGATCGGCACCATGGCGCGTTCCTGCAGCTCGGCCAGCTTGCCCTGCTTTTCCATCACCGCATGCTGGTAGCGCTCCAGCACATCGGAATACTTGCGACCAGCTGCGATTTCCTCGACCACCCATTGGGTATCGGTCTCGCGGCCCGGGAAGGTCTTGATGAAGTGATCACGCGGCATCTGCACCTTCTGCAGGCAGATGTCCATGATCTCGCGCTCGTAGCCACGGATCTCGTCGACCATGGTGCGCAGCTGATCACAGAGCGCTTCGACCTGGCGCGCCGAGAAGCGCACGAACTGGAACTGCTCGGCGATCGCCTGCTGCGCCGCCAAATAGTTCTTGCCCTGTACGCCTTCCTTGACCAGCGCCTTGAGCATGGCCTCGAACTGCTTGCGGATCGGCTCGAAGTGCTCGCGCACCTGGCCTTTGAGCAGTTCGAGATTGGCGCTGGCCTGCGAGGCCGAATCACCCTCTTCGTCCTCCTCGCCTTCCTCGCCGTCGGCTTCGAGCTCTTCCTCTTCGGCTATTTCCGGCGCCGGCGCTTCTTCGACCGCATTCGGATCGATGATGGCGTCGACGACCTCGTCGATACGGATTTCGTCGTTCAGACCCTTGTCCACTAGCTCCAGAATGGTCTGGATGGTGGTCGGGCAGGCCGAGATGGCCTGGATCATGTGCTTGAGGCCTTCCTCGATCCGTTTGGCGATCTCGATTTCGCCTTCACGGGTGAGGAGCTCCACCGTGCCCATCTCGCGCATGTACATGCGCACCGGGTCGGTGGTACGGCCGAACTCGGAATCAACCGACGACAGCGCGGCTTCGGCCTCTTCGGCAGCGTCATCATCGGTGACGGCCGGCGTCGCGTCGGACATCAACAGGTCTTCGGCGTCGGGCGCCTCGTCATAGACCTGGATGCCCATGTTGCTGATCATGCTGATCACGCCTTCGATCTGCTCGGCGTCGAGCATGTCTTCAGGCAGGTGATCGTTGATCTCAGCGTAGGTAAGGTAACCGCGCTCCTTGCCAAGCACGATCAGCAGTTTGAACTTGGCCTTGCGGGCCTCTGCGTCCAGCTTCTCGCCGCCTTCGCGCTTGGACTCCTTGAAGTCCGTGCGTTCTGCGTCTTCTTTGTCGAACTCGTGATCTGCCGCCATGTGTCTCGGGACTCAGAAAGATTCGGAAAAACCGAGGATTATATCAGATCGGTACGACCAGTTGCCGCCGTATAGATTCCGATCACCGCTGAAATTTTTGTCGCTTCTGTTGTTGTTCTGCCGCCACCAGGGCGATGTATTCCTGCTTTTCGTCTTCGGTCAGGCCACCATGCGCGGCCCGATACTCGAGCTGGGACTTGCGGTCCAGTGTAGTCGCTAGCGCCATCGACTGCCCGAGCACCGCCAGCGTCTCGGCAAACTCCTTCTGCAACAATTCGCGATCCGCCTGCCCTTTGCCGAACAGGTTGTTCGCCTGTGCCGACAATGTCAGCAACTGCTCGAACTCCACCTCGCCACGCCACAGTTCGACCAGCTGCATGCCCGAATCGAACTGCCCGTAATCCCGGGCTGCGCTCAACACTGCACGCGTCAGCCTGGCCTTGCCTTCATCCTGCCAGCCGATCCACACCGGATCGCCATCTCGCGCCAGCGCCGGATCAGCCAGCACCAAGTGCAACAGCCGTTCATAAGGGTCCTGCCGCACCTTCACCGGTGCGAGCACTGGCCGCTCGCGGCGGCCATCACGCTTCCAGCCACGCTCGCCCCGAGGCTGCCAGTCGTTGCCGTCCCGTCGGCGGCGCTCTTGCGGTGGCGCTAATTCCGGCGCGGCCACATCGCTGGTCCGTCCTTCCAAGATGTGGTCGAGTTCGACCAGTTCCAAGCGGCACAATTGCCCCAGCCGCTTCTTCAACATCACGGCGTACGCAGGGGCCTTCACCCGCGCCAGCAAGGGCTTGGCCAGATGGATCAGCCGCGCCCGGCCTTCCTCGGTTTCCAGCTCGACCTGGCTCGCCAGTTCGCGCAGCATGAACTGCGCCAGTGGCGTTGCCTCCTGCACCACGAGCTGCTCGAAACGCTCACGCCCGAAGGCCTGCACGTAGGAGTCCGGATCGTGCTCTTCAGGCAGGAACAAAAACGTTAGCTTCTTGCCATCGGCCAGGATGTCGAGGCTGTTTTCCAGCGCACGCCAGGCGGCGCGACGGCCGGCCTTGTCGCCGTCGAAGCAGAACACCACGTCGTCAGCGAGCTTGATCAGCTTCTTCAGATGTTCTGGCGTGCAGGCAGTGCCCAGCGTTGCCACGGCATATTCGACGCCGTGCTGTGCCAGCATTACCACGTCCATATAGCCTTCGACCACCAGCACCCGGCCAACATCGCGGATGGCCGCGCGGGCCTGGGTCAGGCCATACAGCTCCCGCCCCTTCTCGAACACCGGTGTTTCCGGCGAATTCAAATACTTGGGCTTGGCATCGCCCATCACCCGACCACCAAAACCGATGACCGAGCCGCGCTGATTGAAGATGGGGAACATCACCCGGTCACGGAAACGGTCGTAGCGGCGATGCGCTTCCTCATCCAGCCCCACAAGACCGGCCTCGACCAGCAGCTTGTTCCAGTCGTAGTCCTCGAACACCGCCTTCAAGCCCTGCCCACCCGGCGCATAGCCGAGGCCGTAGCGCGCCGCGGTCCGCCCCTCCAGCCCACGCCCCTTCAGATAGGCGATGGCTTGTGGTGCGGTCTTGAGCTGCTGGCGATAGAAATCGCTGGCAGCCTTCAACACATCGAACACGCCCGGCTCGGTCTTGGGGCCGCTCGGTATGCCACCCTCTTCCTGCGGCACTTGCACGCCGACGATGTCGGCGAGCTTGCGGATCGACTCGGGGTAGGACAACCCCTCGTACTCCATGACGAAGCCGATCGCCGAGCCGTGCGCCCCGCAGCCGAAGCAGTGATAGAACTGCTTGGTGGGACTGACGGTGAACGATGGAGACTTTTCCTTGTGGAACGGGCAGCAGGCGGCGTAATTCTGCCCCGCCTTCTTCAGCGGCAGGTAGCGCTCGATCACGTCGACAATGTCGACGCGGCCGAGCAGGTCCTGGATGAAGGAATCGGGGATGCGTGCCATTTATGCCGTCGGAGCCGTAGCGACGAAGCCGGTCTTGATGCCATCGCGAAAACCGCAGTAGCGATAGAAATCGACGACGCCGGGATCGCGCGCGCTGGTCGACAGCATCACCTTGTAGCAATCGGCCTGCCAGGCATGTGCCACCGCCGTGGCCAACACCGCGCGGGCCAAACCCTGTCGCCGGTAGCCGGGCAGCGTGACCACGTTCTCGATCAACGCGTACGAGCGCGCCCCGCGCGTGAGGTTGGGCACGATGATGGCAGTGCAGCTCGCCGCGGCCACGCCGTCGTCCGCCTCCGCCAGCCACACCGAAACACCCGGCTGCGCTAGCAGGCGCGACCAGGTAACCTGCGCCTCGGCATCGTCGAGCACCGGGTCATCCGGGTTCAGCGCCGCCATCAGTGCAAGCATTGCCGGCAGGTCGGACGCCGTTGCCAATCGGACCGGGATCAAGCCATCCGCGCCTTGACGAGCTTGCTGACCTCGCCCATGTCGGCACGACCGGCGAGTTGACCCTTGAGATCCGCCATGATCTTGCCCATCGCGGCCGGAGTCTTGCCGTGAGCGGCAATTACCACATCAATGGCAGCGATCACTTCGGCATCAGACAGGCGCTGCGGCATGAAATCAAGCAGCACGGCCACTTCCGCCTTTTCCTTATCAGCCAGGTCCTGACGCTGGGCCGCCTCGTATTGCTCGATGCTGTCCTTGCGCTGCTTGAGCATCTTGTCGATCACCGCGATCACTGCGGCATCGTCGAGCTCGATACGCTCGTCGACCTCGCGTTGCTTGATCGCCGCCATCATCAGGCGGATCACGCCGAGGCGCTCGGTCTGGCGCTCCTTCATGGCGGTCTTCATCGCTTCCTGGATACGGGCCTTGAGGCTCATGGACACTCCTGTAGACAAAACAGGCCGACCGACCGCAGAACAGCGGCGATGGTCGACCAGATAGAAGAAGATGGCAGAAAGACGGAAAGGCCGCTCGATGGCGGCCTTTTCGAAACCCGAACGCGGTCGAGTCTTAGTACAGCTTCGGCGGCAGCTGTTGGCTGCGCAGACGCTTGTAGTTGCGCTTTACGGCTGCGGCCAGCTTGCGCTTGCGTTCGGCAGTGGGCTTCTCGTAGAACTCGCGCGAACGCAGTTCGGTGAGCAGGCCGGTCTTTTCTACCGAGCGCTTGAAGCGGCGCATCGCAACTTCAAACGGCTCGTTTTCTTTAACGCGTACAGAAGGCATCGAGGCGAAATCCTGTTTGAACCAAGTGAGATTACTTGAATGAAGGCGACGATTATCCTGCAGTCAAGCAATCATGTCAAAACCTTCTCTTTGCCTGCGGCCTGCGAACGATTACGATGTTGCGTTTTCCGCACGTCTGGGCAGCCGCATGCTGGTATTGGGCATCGAATCATCTTGCGACGAAACGGGGATCGCACTCTACCACACCGAGGCTGGCCTGCTGGCGCATCGCATCCATTCGCAGATTGCCATGCACACCGAGTATGGCGGCGTAGTGCCCGAGCTCGCCTCGCGCGACCATATCCGCCGCGCACTGCCGCTGCTCGATGCTTGTCTCGCCGAATCGGGCAAGCAGCTCGCCGATGTCGATGCCATTGCCTATACGCAAGGCCCCGGCCTCGCCGGCGCCCTGCTGGTCGGCGCCTCGGTCGCCAACGCGCTGGGCTTTGCGCTGCAAAAACCGGTGATCGGTGTGCATCACCTGGAAGGCCACCTGCTCTCGCCGCTACTGGCAGAGCCAAAACCGGCGTTTCCCTTTGTCGCACTGCTGGTCTCCGGCGGCCATACGCAGTTGATGGCGGTGCATGGCATCGGTCAGTACGAGCTGCTCGGCGAGACCGTCGACGACGCTGCCGGCGAAGCCTTCGACAAATCGGCCAAGCTGCTCGGTCTCGGCTATCCCGGCGGGCCGGCACTCTCCAAACTCGCCGATACCGGCGATGCCAGCCGTTTCAAGCTGCCGCGCCCGATGCTGCATTCGGGCGATCTCGACTTCAGCTTCTCCGGTCTCAAGACCGCGGTGCTCAAGCTGGTCACCGAGCAATCGCCGCTTGACGACACCACCCGGGCCGACATCTGCGCCGCATTCCAGGAAGCCATCGTCGAGGTACTGCTGAAGAAATGCCTGGCGGCAATGAAACAGACCGGCATGCAGCGGCTGGTGATCGCCGGTGGTGTGGGCGCCAACCGGCAATTGCGTGCGACGCTCGATGAGGCGGCTCTCCGCCGCCGCTTTACCGTCTATTACCCGCCGCTGGCGCTGTGTACCGACAATGGCGCGATGATCGCCTACGCTGGCGCGATGCGGCTGCAGCATGCGGTACCGAGCTACGGTTACGGCGTGAAGCCGCGCTGGGATCTGGCGAGCCTGCCTGCTGCCTGATTAATCCAATATCTATCGATTCACATCCACCACGAAGCGGCCACGGTGCCGGCCTTCAATGATGTCCTGCGCCACGAGCAGCGTATCGGCGAGCGCGATCTCCGTGACGATGTTTTCCAGCCCTGCGATATCGAGATCGCGCGCCAAGCGCTGCCAGGCCTCGCTGCGCTTGGCAGGTGATGCGTAGACGCTGTCGATCCCATAGAGCGTGACACCGCGCAGGATGAAGGGCGCCACCGTCGCAGGTAGTTCCATGCCCTGCGCCAGGCCACAGGCGGCGACAGCGCCACCGTAGCGCACCTGGGCACACGCATTGGCCAGCGTGTGGCTGCCGGCGGTATCGATCACCGCCGCCCAGCGCTCCTTCTGCAGCGGCTTGCCACTGCGGGCGAATTCCTCGCGCTCCAACACTTCGCGCGCGCCCAGGATCTGCAGGTAGGCCCCGGCATCGGCCTTGCCGGTCAGCGCTGCCACTTGGTAGCCCAGCCGGGCGAGCAGCATCACCGCAATCGATCCGACACCGCCTGTCGCCCCCGTCACCAGCACGCTGCCGCTTTCCGGACCGATGCCATGCCGCTCCAGCGCCAGCACGCACAACATCGCGGTGTAGCCGGCGGTGCCGACGGCCATGGCTTGGCGCGGCGTAAAGCCCTGTGGCAGCTTCACCAGCCAGTCACCCTTGAGCCGCGCCTTCTGCGCGAGACACCCCCAGTGCCCCTCACCGACGCCCCAACCGTTGAGCACGACCAAATCACCCACGGCAAAATCCGGATGCCGCGATTCGAGCACTTCACCTGCGCCATCCACGCCCGGCACCATGGGCCAGCTGCGTACCACTGGCGAACGATCGGTGATCGCCAGTGCATCCTTGTAGTTGAGCGTCGAGTAATGCACGCCGACCAGCACGTCGCCATCGGGCAGCGCCACCTCGTCGAGCTCGGCAAGCTGTGCCTCGAAATAGCCATCCTCGCGCCTGAGCAATACCGTTTTAAACATCGGCCCCTCCGTATCCCGCGATTGACGCGGTTCGCTCCGATTGACGATAACGATAGCCCCATCGTTCACGAGACACGATTGCGATGAACCTGTACCTGCGACTGTTCTGGCTGCTGCTCACAGCCCGCTGGCGCTCGCGTTGCGACCTGCTCGGGCCGTGCCGGCTCGCATTGCGGATCTGGCCCAACGATCTCGATCTATACCGCCATGTGAACAACGGGCGGTACTACACGCTGCTCGACCTGGCGCGCACCGACCTGATGCTACGCTCCGGCTTGGCCGGCAAGATCAGTGCGGCCGGTTGGTTTCCGGTGGTGACCTTGTCGACAATGCGCTATCGCAAGGCCTTGACTGTGTTCCAGCGTGTCGAGATCGAAACCGCGGTACTCGGCTGGGATGAGCGCTCGGTCTATCTGCAGCAGCGCTTCTGGCATGGTGGCGAAATCGCTGCATCTGCCGTGATCCAGGCGCGCTTCGTGCGCCGCAGTGGCGGCTCGGTGCCCAGCACCGAGCTGATGGCGCTGGCAGGCCACGACGAAGCTTCGCCAACCCTTCCCGATTGGCTGCAGGCCTGGGCGAAAGAGGCCGCCGACCCCAAGTAGCCCCGCTATCGCAAGGACGGCAAAACTCGTATGCTCGGGGCAAACCCTGCGGAATCACACGCATGATCCGTCTCCTCGCCTTGATCACCGGCCTGACGCTGCTGCTCGCCAATACCGCTACTGCCCAATGCAGCCGCCCGCTGCGGGTGGCCATGGAGGACTGGCCGCCCTATGTCTACCGCGACAGCCGCGGCGCCCCCACCGGGCTCGACATCGAGCTGTTGAACGCCATCGTCAAGGCCGCGGGATGCACATTGCAGGTGCTGGACGATGTGCCGCGCAGCCGGCGCCACCTGATGCACCAGCGCGGCGAACTCGATCTGCTGCTCGCCGCATCGGTAACCGACGAGCGCAAGCGCTACAGCCGTTTCACGCTGCCTTATCGCCCGGAGGCGGTCGGGATATTCGCTCGTGCCGACGAAGCCGCGCGCTACGACAAACTCAAGGGCTTCGACGACATCCTGGCGCAACGCATCGGCCTGCTCACTCCCAACAATGGCTGGTACGGCGACGACTACGCCCGGCATCTCTCCGACCTGAAAGCCAGTGGGCAGCTGCAGCATTTCGAAACCTTCACCCAGGGCATGCGCATGCTCAAGGCCAAGCGCGCCGAACTGATGATGGGCGACGTCGGCGCCATGGTCTACGAGGCACGCTTCAACGTGAAACTCGCGATCCAGCAGTTGCCTCTGGTGCCCAACGAGGCACCGGTGCATCTGATGTTGAGCCGCGCCAGCACCACCGAAGCGGATCTGGCCGCGCTCGATGCCGCCATCACCAAGTTGGAAACGAATGGCACGCTGGGCAAGCTGCGGCAGAAGTACGGCTTGCGATAAATCGCGTGGATCGCGATTCTCACCGCTGGTTCAGGGAATATTCAACATGACTATGTCAAGGCCAACGCTAGGATAGGGCCATTCCCCCAACTGGAGCGCGGCCATGACCGAAGACCACGTGATCCATGCTCTGAGCCTGATCCAGGCGATTTCGGGCATCAAGCTCAGTACGGAACAGCTGGCACAGCTGACCAGCGAATCCCGCGCACTGGGCAACGCCATCGCCCACTGGCATGGCGAGCGCAGCGAAGCCGGGCCGATCGCGCAAGCCTTGTCCCAAGCCTTGCTGAAGCAGCCGTGGCCAACCGGCACTGCCGTGGAAAAACAGGGCGAGTTCATTGGGCGGCTGCAGGCTGCCGCCGACGAACGCGGCTACGACGTGGTGCCGATCGCGGACTAGGACAGTACAGGCGTCGCCGGTAGAATCGCGCCTTTTGCTGCCCGGTGCTGCGCCGGGCCATGCTGCAGGCAGGAGCCATGACCCAGATTCACGACGACGCCCTCTCCCGCATTCGCGTGGTGCTGTCGCACACCTCGCACCCGGGCAACATCGGCTCGACCGCACGCGCCATGAAGACCATGGGCCTGAGCCGGCTCTATCTCGTCAATCCCAAGGAATTCCCATCACCGGTGGCGACCTCGCTCGCCTCCAGTGCCGACGACCTGCTCGATACCGCCATCGTCGTCGACAACATGGAAGCGGCGCTCGCCGGTACCACCATCCAGGTGGCGTTGACCGCTCGCCGGCGTGAGCTGGTACTGCCGCTACAAACGCCACGCCAACTGGCGCCCGAACTCGTCAACGAGGCCGCGCATGGCGGCGAGGTGGCACTGGTGTTCGGTACCGAGATGAGCGGGCTCACCATCGACGAGGTGCGGCTGTGCAACCGCCTCGTCACCATTCCCACCAGTCAGACCTACTCCAGCCTCAACCTCGCCCAGGCCGTCCAAGTGATGACCTACGAGCTGCGCAGCACGCTGGACGACGACGTGAGCTGGCTGGCCGAAAAGCCAAGCTATGCCTCGCACGAACATGTGGAACTGTTCCTGACGCATCTGGAATCGACGCTGTCGACCATCGGCTTTCTCAAACCCTATGCACCGAAGCGACTGATGCCGCGACTGCGCCGACTGTTTCAGCGCACCCGTCTGGAACAGGAAGAGGTGGACATCCTGCGCGGCGTACTGCGGGCAACGCTGGAATACGGTGAGCGGGATCGGTCGACCGGTGAAGACGGCTAGCCGACGATCACCCTACTTTGCCGGCCAGATGCCGTTTTCGCAGAAAGTACGGCACAGACGCACCGAAGCGGAGCTCGCAGCGCCATCACCCACCATGGCATAGGTCTGCGTCAATACACGCGCCGGCGAGTCGGGAGACTGCGCAACCTCGCTGACCGGCACATCTTCCTGCAACTGAGCATAGGGATTGAAGCTACCAGACTCGACCACCTCACCCAATGCAGGGCCTTCGGGCCCGGCTTCCAACGGCTCGGCCACATCGAAGGCGAAAACGGTCAGAGGCAACAACAACAGTAGAGTAAGCAGGCGACGCGGCATGAGATTCCCGGCGCTGGGCAGCAAATTGGAACCGACGCATTGTGCATCGCAATGCATCGGAACATGCGCACCCTCGTCGCCCGCCACCTGCCGGTGGTCGGCACCGGTTATTCCAGATAACGCCGGCCGCCGTAGCCGGTCAGCCCCATCACCACCCGCACGGCGCCAAAGCAGCCCCATACCAGCGAACGCCACCACCAGCCGACGCGCGTGACCTGCTCCAGCGAAACCCGCCGCGAATTGCGCGCGATATGGCGCTGGATATCGGCCCGCAGCTCCTCTGCCACCTCGGCGTCGTGCACGAACAGGTTGGCCTCCCGCGCCAGCAGCAGGCTGAATGGATCGAGATTGCTCGAGCCCACCGTCGCCCACTCGCCATCGATCACCGCCGCCTTGGCATGCATGAAGCCAGCCCGATATTCGTAGATTTCCATGCCCGACTTGAGAAAGCGTCGGTAATAGGCGCGAGTGGCCCAGTGCAGCAGGAAATGAT
Source organism: Chitinolyticbacter meiyuanensis (assembly GCF_008033135.1). Taxonomy (NCBI): domain Bacteria; kingdom Pseudomonadati; phylum Pseudomonadota; class Betaproteobacteria; order Neisseriales; family Chitinibacteraceae; genus Chitinolyticbacter; species Chitinolyticbacter meiyuanensis. The sequence continues at coordinate 1,939,631 of NZ_CP041335.1, read as the reverse complement.
CGACCTGGCCTTGCAGCACCAGCACCACCGTCACGCCGCGTGCCGCAGCCGCACGCAAGGCGTGCCGGAAGCGATAGCCAGGCAGGAAATAGGCATTGGCGATGATGATCTCGCGCCGGGCTCGCCGGATCGCCTGCAGGTAGGCATGCTCGATATCGTGGCGATGCCGCAGATTATCGCGGATGGCAAACGAGGCTACCGCGCTGCCGCTCGCGGCCAGCTGCAACGGCACCCGGCTCTTGGCCGCCCATTCGCGCTGCAGCTGTACCCATGCAGTATGCCGCCACAAGCGATCCGCCGCGGCATGCATCTGCGCCAGGAGCGGCCCTTCCACCCGGAAGGCATAGTCGTAGCGCGGCGCCAAGCGCAGCGGGCCCGGCTCCTGATCGGTAAGGATGTTGATGCCGCCGACGAAGGCCACGCGGCCGTCGACGATCGCGAGCTTGCGATGCAGCCGCCGCAAACGGCTGTGATTGAGTGAGAGCGGCCGGATGTCCGGGCGGAAGAACAACAGCCACGCACCGGCTGCCGCCAGGCGCTGCTGCCAGAGGTCGGGAAAGGCACGCGCGCCGAAGCCGTCGATCTGGAGCTTGACGTTGACGCCGCGCAGCGCCGCCGCTTCCAGCGCCGTCACCACGCGCTCGCCGATGTCATCCTGTTCGAACAGGTAGGTCTCGAGAAAGATCTCCACCCGCGCCATCTCGATCTCGGCGAGCAACACCGCGAAGAAGTCAGCGCCGTTGTACAGCAGCCGGACGCGATGGCCGCCGGCGTAGTGCACCTTGATCGGCGGCGGGATCCGCCAATGGCGCAGCCGTTGCAGCGTCGCCTGACGGCTCATTCGCCGCCCTCGTCGCGGTGCAATGTGGCATACAGCGGCGCGTGGTCGGACAAGCCGACCCATGGTGGCCCGCCGAGCACGCTGGCCGCCTCGATCCGCATGCCGCGCACGTAGATGCGGTCCAGCGTCAACAGCGGCAAACGCGCCGGAAAGCTCTTGGCCGGCGCGCCGTGCTTCTGCTCGAAGGCTTCGGCCAACCCCAGCTCGGTATGCAGGAACGGCGTCGCCTCGCGTCGCCAATCGTTGAAGTCACCAGCCAGTACCATCGGCGCGCCCATCGGTACCTCCGCCTGCACATATTCGGCCAGCAACCGCAGTTGCTGGCGTCGGTCATTGGCACGCAGGTTGAGGTGGACCGACAACGCATGCAGCGGCCGCCGCCAGCCCGGCACCTCCAGCACCGCGTGCAGCAGGCCGCGCTGCTCGAGCCGGTGCAGGGTCAGGTCGTGATTGTCCCAACGCCGCACCGGGAAGCGCGACAGTAGGGCATTGCCGTGATGGCCGTGCCGATGGCTGGCATTGCGACCGTACAGCGCGATCAGCTCGTCGCCTGCCAGGTATTCGTGCTGCGGCCCCGGCCAGTTGGCAAAGCGGCGCTGCTTGACCAGATGCTCGCCCTGCACTTCCTGCAGCAGCACGACGTCGGGCGACAGCTGTGCCAGTGCCTGGCGCACATCGTGCACCACCAGCCTGCGGTTCAAGGCCGACAGACCCTTGTGGATGTTGTATGAGGCGACGCGCAGTACGTTTTCCAATTGAATCGGCGACTCCAGCTGACATCACGAAGGAACATCAATCCAGGTGCAACCAACAGGCGTCACACCCTGGCAGGCCGCACCCCGCTCTCAAATGATATGTGGCTGTGCGCAGCGATTTCCAAGCAATTGCTGGGCTCGACTTTCCGGGCAACTTCGCCATCTGCTCAACCGCAACAAAAAACCGGCCGAAACATCGGCCGGTTCTTGCACTCACTCCACCGCATTAAGCGGCGCGGGTCTGCAGCGCGGCAATGCGCTCGGGAATGCTGGGGTGGCTGGCGAACAAGGCCATCAGGCCACGGCCGCCGCCGGCAATGCCCGAAGCCGCCATATTGGCCGGCAATTCCCCGGCTTCCAGCCCGCCGAGGCGCTGCAGCGCGGCGATCATTGGCCGCGGCGTGCCCATGATGCGGGCGGCACCCTCGTCGGCGCGGTATTCGCGATGGCGCGAAAAGTAGGCCACGATCACGCTGGCCAGGATGCCGAATACGATCTCACAGACGAACACCGTGATGAAGAAACCAATGCCTTGCCCGGCCTGCGCATTGTCGTCGTTGCGCTTGAGGAAGGAATCGACGAAATAGCCGACCACCCGTGCCAGGAAGAACACGAAGGTGTTCACCACGCCCTGGATCAGCGTCAGCGTGACCATGTCGCCATTGGCGACGTGGGCAATCTCGTGCGCCAGCACCGCCTCGACTTCATCGCGATTCATCGTCTGCAACAGGCCGGTCGACACGGCGACCAGCGAGTTGCTCTTTGACGGACCGGTGGCGAAGGCGTTGGGTGCGCCCTCGTAGATCGCCACTTCGGGCATCGGGATATTGGCGCGCTGGGCCAGCTTGGCCACGGTTTCCATCAACCAGGCCTCGGCCTGGTTGCGCGGGGTTTCGATCACCTGGGCGCCGGTGGACCACTTGGCCATCATCTTGGAGATGGCGAGCGAGATGAAGGCGCCACCGAAACCGATGATGCCGGCAAACATCAGCAAGGCGCCGAAGTTGAGCCCGTTCGCGGTCAGGTAGCGGTTCACGCCGAGCAGGCTGGCCACGATGCTGAGCACCAGCATCACGGCGATGTTGGTCGCGATCAGCAGAAAGACGCGTTTCATTGAATCCCCCGTAGTCTTGGAATGCGTGCCTCAGCAGGGCCCGCGCGCAATCAGACCGTCTCGTCCGCCGCAGGTTCACTTTCCAGCACGATGCGGCTGGCCAGCACCTTGTCGATGCGCTTGCCGTCCATGTCCACCACTTCCAGTCGCCAGTTTTCCCAGGTGGCGATATCGGCGGTGTGCGGCAAGCGGCCGAGCAGCAGCATCATCATGCCGGACAGGGTGTGGTAACGGCCCTTGTCCTCCTCGGGCACCGCATTGAGCTCCAGTTTGTCCTTGAGCTCGGGGATGGGGATCAAGCCATCGAGCAACCAGGAGCCGTCCTCGCGCGCCACGGCCCAGGCGTTTTCGGTGTCATGCGGCATGAATTCGCCGGTGATCACTTCCAGGACATCCTGCAGCGTGACGAGGCCCTGCACTTCACCGTACTCGTCGACGACGAAGATCATCTCGACGCCGGAGGCGCGGATCTGCTCGAGCAGTTCCATGCCGGTCAGCGTCTCGGGCACGAACACGGCCGGGCGCAGCGGGCTGCTGGCGAGGTCCATCGCCTTGCCAGCCAGTGTCTGCTGCAGCAGGTCCTTGGCGCTGACGATGCCCAGCACGTTGGACAGGCCACCGCGGCAGACCGGGAAACGGGTGTAGTCGGCCTCAGCCACCTTGGCGACATTCACCTGAGCGTCATCCTCGAGGTCGAGGTAGATGATGTCCGAACGCGGAATCATCAGCGAGGCGATCTGGCGGTCATCGAGGCGGAACACATTGCGCAGCAGCGCGTGCTCGTTCTGCTCAATCACGCCGGCCTCGGAGCCTTCCTCCAGCATGGCGTGGATTTCATCCTCGGTCACGCTGGGGCCACTCTGGCCCTTGATGCCCAGCGTACGCAGCACCGCCTGGGTGGAGAACGACAGCAGGATGACGAAGGGGCGGGTCACGAAGGCCAGCCCTTCCATCGGCCGCGACACCAGCCGGGCAATGGCTTCCGGATTGATCTGGCCGATGCGCTTGGGCACGAGTTCGCCCAGCACGATGGAGAAATACGTCACCACGGCAACGACGATGAACAGCGCCAGCGGATCGCTGACATGCTGCGGCATGCCATAGGTTTCCAGCCAGTCGGCGAAGGGCTCAGCCAGCGCGGCCTCGCCCATGATGCCGGACAGCACGCCGATCGAGGTGATGCCGATCTGAATGGTGGAAAGGAAGCGGGTCGGATCCTCGCCGAGCTTGATCGCAGCTGCGGCCGAGACGTCGCCATTCTCGGCAAGCTTTGCCAAGCGGGCGCGGCGAGCGGTGACGAGCGCGATCTCTGACATCGCAAACAGTGCGTTCAGGAGGATAAGGCCAAGCAGGATCAGGATTTCCACGACAGCGCTCCATGATGGGATACGCCGCGCAAGGCGCAGGCAGCGGAGCTGTCGGTGCAGCGCCCGGTGAGGAAGATGGCGCTGAAGGGGGGGTAAGCGGGCTGTTGCCCATGGCACGCGGTTGCGCGCCTAGATCGAGGTTGACTCATATGCGGGGACAAGAGAGGCCCCGGTACTCCTTTGCAATGTGGCAAACAGCGGTGAATCTACCGCAATTTTTCCAGGCTGTCTGCCGCGCGGCCATGCTGCCTGCATTTCAGCAGGCCGGTGCACCCACGGTCAGTGCCAGGCCACCGGTGGCGGTTTCCTTGTACTGCTGCCGCATGTCGAGCCCGGTGCGATACATGGTGGCGATCACCTGATCCAGGCTGATCTTGTGCTCGCCATCCTCCAGCAGCGCCAGTTGCGCCACCTTGATCGCCTTCTCCGCAGCGATGCCGTTGCGCTCGATACAGGGAATCTGCACCAGGCCGCCGACCGGATCGCAGGTCAGCCCCAGGTGATGTTCCATGGCGATCTCGGCAGCGTTCTCGATCTGCGCGAGCGTACCGCCCAACACCGCGCAATAGGCACCGGCCGCCATCGAGCAGGCGACGCCCACCTCCCCCTGGCAGCCGACCTCCGCCCCGGAAATCGACGCATTCATCTTGTACAGCATGCCGATGGCACCTGCCGTCAGCAGGAAATCGACCATGCCCTGTTCGCTGGCGCGGGCGTCGAAGTTGCGCCAGTACTGCAGCACGGCCGGCACAATGCCGGCTGCGCCATTGGTTGGCGCCGTGACAATGCGCCCGCCCGCGGCGTTTTCCTCGTTCACCGCCATCGCGTAGAGCATCGGCCAGAGCATGATGTCGTGCCGGCCGGAAAGCTGCAGCGCCACCAGCTTGCGGAAGATGGCCGGAGCGCGGCGCCGTACCGCATAGCCGCCCGGCAAGGTGCCCTCGTGGCGGCAGCCGGCCTCAATGCAGTCGTGCATGGTGCGGGCGATCTCGAGCAGGCCCTGGCGCACCTCGACCGGGTGCCGGCAGGCACACTCGTTGGCCCAGGCGATCTCGGCGATGCTTTTGTGCTGTGCCCGGCAATGCACGAGCAGCTCCGCGGCAGAACGAAACGGATACGGCACGGCAAGCTCGGGCTGCGGCTGACCGAACTCCACCTCGCTGACGACGAAGCCGCCCCCAATCGAGTAGTAGGTTTGCTGCGCCAGCAACTCATCGGCGGCACTCCAGGCCGAGCAGCGCAAGCCGTTGGCGTGCAGCTTGAGGAATTCGTGCCGATGCAGCGTGATGTCACGGCGGTAGTCAAACCCGATATCGCGCTGCCCGGCTAGCCGCAGCGCAGCGCCAGCCTGCAGCGCCTCGGCCCGTGGCACGATGGCAGCCGGATCGCATCGTGCCGGCAACTGGCCTTCCAGCCCATTCAGCACGGCGCCGACCGTGCCATGGCCGTGACCGGTCAGCGCGAGCGAGCCGTAGAGATCGACCGCCACCCGTGCCACCGGCAGCGACACCACTTCCTGGGCGAAGCGCGCCGCAGCCAGCATCGGTCCCACGGTGTGGGAGCTCGACGGGCCGATGCCGATCTTGAACATGTCGAACACGCTGAGCATGGCTGCTCCTGGCGGCAGGATCGCTACCGCTGTCTGGCCAGTGCCGCCGATTGCGGCCCCTTCCCAGCCAGCTTGGCAGGCCGCGCGCCGTACGGCATCAGGGAAAACGTGAGGCACCGGTTTGCGCCAACGCAAAGCATGACGACGACCGTCCGGCGCATCCCTTCGTCCACAGAGCGGCACCAACGGCTTTCTGCCATAATCCGCCCGGTCATCAAAACGACATACTCACTTCATGTTTGATCTCTTCTCCGGGCTCGATGCCTGGGTCGCCATCAGCCTGGTGCTGGCGCTCGCCTTCGTGCTCACTTACGAGTTCATCAACGGGTTTCACGACACCGCCAACGCCGTTGCCACGGTGATCTACACCAAGGCAATGCCGCCGCACCTGGCGGTGATCTTCTCCGGCATCTTCAACTTCCTCGGCGTGCTGCTGGGCGGCGTCGGCGTGGCGTATGCCATCGTCCACCTGCTGCCGGTGGAACTGCTGATGAACGTAAACACCGGCCATGGCCTTGCCATGGTGTTCTCGCTGTTGGCCGCCGCCATCGTCTGGAACCTGGGCACCTGGTATTACGGTATCCCGGCATCGAGCTCGCACACGCTGATCGGCTCCATCCTCGGCGTGGGTCTGGCCAACGCGCTGATCACCGGCATTCCGCTCGGTGAGGGCATCAACTGGAAGAAGGCGATCGACATCGCGTTGTCGCTGGTGATCTCGCCCACCGCGGGCTTCCTGCTCGCGGGCGCCTTGCTGCTCGGCCTGAAATGGCTGCTGCCGCTCTCCAAGATGCACAAGACGCCGGAAACGCGCCGCGAGATCGATGGCAAGAAGCATCCGCCGTTCTGGAACCGCCTGGTGCTGGTGCTCTCGGCCATGGGCGTGAGCTTCGTGCATGGCTCCAACGATGGCCAGAAGGGCATCGGCCTGATCATGCTGGTGCTGATCGGCATTGTGCCGGCCAAGTTCGTGCTCGACCTCGATAGCACCACCTACCAGATCGAGCGCACCCGCGATGCCACCATCCACCTGCGCCAGTTCTACCAGCACAACACCGCCACGCTGTCGGACTACCTCGCACTCGGCCAGGGCAACAACGTGGACCTGCCGAAAAAATTCCGCTGCGACCCCAAGACCACCGAGCAAACCATCGCCGCCCTGCTGCTGGCGCTCGATGGCATCAAGGATTACCGAGAGCTCGCGCCGGAAGCGCGCTCGCAGGTCCGCCGCTATCTGCTGTGCCTGGACGACACCGCCAAGAAGGTGGGCAAGCTGCCGCAGATGAGCAGCCGCGACAAGAAGGATCTCGACAACCTGCGCAAGGATCTGACCGCCACCACCGAATACGCGCCCTTCTGGGTGATCCTCGCCGTGGCGCTGGCACTGGGTATCGGCACCATGGTGGGCTGGAAGCGCGTGGTGCTCACTGTTGGCGAGAAGATCGGCAAGCAGGGCATGACCTATGCCCAGGGCATGAGTGCGCAGATCATCGCCGCCATCTCCATCGGCTTTGCCAACATCTTCAGCCTGCCGGTATCGACCACCCACGTGCTGTCATCCGGGGTCGCTGGCACCATGGTGGCCAACCGCAGCGGCCTGCACGCCGGCACGGTGCGCAGCATCCTGCTCGCTTGGGTGTTCACCTTGCCGGTATCGATGGGCCTGTCGGCATCGTTGTTCTGGCTGGCGACCAAGCTGTTCGTCTGAAGCGACCGATTCGCCGACAAAAAAGCCACCGCAACGGTGGCTTTTTTGTTGCTGCAGCCCCATGGCGCTTGCAATTCCCGGATTAATTCTTTAATTTCTGTTTTAACAGAAATGGAGAAAACCATGCAGCTCACACCGGTCAAGCAGAAGTTCATCCTGCACTGGGGCGAAATGGGCACACGCTGGGGCGTGAACCGCACCGTCTCGCAGATCCACGCCCTGCTGTTCCTTGCCGATGCACCGCTCCATGCCGAGGAAATCGCCGAAACGCTGGTCGTCGCCCGCTCCAATGTAAGTAACAGCCTGAAGGAGCTGCAGAGCTGGGGCCTTGTCAAGGTGGTGCATGTGCTCGGCGATCGGCGCGATCACTTCGAGACCAGCAAGGACGTGTGGCAACTGTTTCGCACCATCGTGGACGAGCGCAAGCGACGCGAGTTCGATCCCACGCTCACCGTGCTGCGCGAATGCGTGATGGAGCAAGGCGAAGCCGATGACGCCGCAGCCCTGCAGCGCATGCAGGACGTACTCGATTTCATGGAAACGCTGACCGCGTGGATGAAGGAGATGGAAAACCTGCCGCCGGAAACCTTGATGAAGATCCTCAAGCTTGGCGCCAAGGTACAGAAACTGCTGGGGCGTGATACCTGAGCATTCGTTCCCGCCATCTCAGCCCGCTGCTGCGGGCTTTTCACGGCAGGATAATTTCTCTTTATACAGAAACATCGAACAAGGAGAACATCATGAACACGGTTTACTACGACAGCCGCAACCTCGCCTGCCGGATGGAAATCACGCTGCTGCGCCGTCTTGGTCGCGACATGGCTTGGCAGGATATCAACGCGCCCGGCTTCGATTGCCACCCGCTCGGCATCGAAGACAACACCTTGCGCAGCGCGCTGCATCTGCGCGACGCGGATGGCAGCTGGATCACTGGCATCGCTGCAGTGCGCACCATGTACCGCCACTGTCGCCTGAGCTGGCTGGCCGCACTCAGCGAATGGGCACCGTTGCGGCCCGGTATCGAAGCGGCCTACAGCGCCTTCGCCCGCCGCCATGCGCGCAACCATCCCACCACGCAGGAGGCCTGATCATGCTGACCATCTGGTACGACGGGAGCTGCCCGTTCTGCAGCCGCAGCATGCACGCGTTGCAGCGCCGCGCACCGCATGCGCTTCGCCTGATCGATGCGGCCGATCCCGCCGTCGATGTCGCCAGCCACGGTTTGCAACGCGAGGCCTTGATGCATAGCCTGCATGTGGAAGACGGCAGCGGGCGGCGGCAAACCGGCTTTGCCGCCGTTTACGCGGTGTTCGCTGCCGCGGGCCTCGGCTGGCTGGCGTGGCCACTGCGGATCCGACCGCTGCAGCCGTTGTGGCAGTACGCCTATGCGCAGCTCGCCCGCAATCGCTACCTGCTGAGCACGGTGCTGAAGCTGGACTGCCCGAACGGCAGCTGCACGCTGCGCGCCACGGAGCCCCGTCAATGACGCAACGCATCCTGCTGCTCGGCGCCGATGGCTTCATCGGCCAGCATCTGGCCACCGCCCTGCGCGCCCACGGCCATGCCGTGGTGGCCGGCGTAAGGCAGCCAAGCACCACTGACGATATCGGCGTCGACTTCCTCATCGATCACGACCCCGCCGTGTGGCAAGCACGACTGCATGGCATCGATACCGTGATCAACGCAGTCGGGTTGTTTCGTGCCAGCGACGAGGACTACACCAGCGTCCATGTCACCGCACCACGAGCGCTGTATGCCGCCTGCCGCGAAGCGGGCATCCGCCGGGTGGTGCTGATCTCGGCGCTGGGCGCTTCGCCGCAGGGCGAGACGGCCTACTGGCGCAGCAAGGCCGCCGGCGAGGCAGCACTGCAGGCGTCCGGCGTGCCATGGACCATCGTGCGCCCCGGTTTGGTCTATGGTCCGGCCGGCGCCAGCAGCCAGTTGTTCTCGCGGCTTGGCAGCCTGCCGCTACTGGCCTTGCCCGCTGCCGGCCCGGTGCAACCAATCCACATCGAAGACCTGGCCACTGGCTGCGCAGCCCTGCTGGACATCGAGCGCAGCAGTGGCATGGTGTACGAGGCCACGGGCCCAACGATGCTGGCCTTGGCCGACTACCTGCGCCTGTTGGCCGGTCGGCCGCGAGGGCGCGTCCTGCGCTTGCCGGGCTGGCTGGCAATGACTGCGGCACGTGCGCTCGAGCGCTGGCCAAGCAACCTGCTCAGCCGCGACAGCCTGACCATGCTCGCGCGCGGCAGCCATGGTGACGGTAGCGCATTCGCGGCACTGCTCAACCGACCGCTGTGTTCACCAGCCAGTTTCAACGATGCGGCCAGCCGCTGGGCACTGCAGCGCTGGCAGATCGGCTGGCTGCTGCGTGGCGCGCTCGCCTTCGTCTGGCTGGCGACGGCCTGGGTGTCGCTGTTCGTCTATCCGGTGGCGAGTAGCCACCAGCTGCTGGCAGCCTGCGGCCTTCCCAACTCACTGTTCGAGCCGTTGCGCATCGGAGCAGCTGGGCTCGATGCCGTGTTCGGCGTGCTGACGCTGTTGCGCCCCGGACGCCGGCTATGGCGGTGGCAGCTCGCCTTGATCGCCAGCTACAGCGCCCTCGTCGCACTTTGCCTGCCCGAGTTTCTTGCCCACCCGTTCGGCCCCCTGACCAAGAATGCCGCACTCTTGGCCGCACTCGCCGCACTGTTGATCCTGGAGGAAACCACGCCATGCACGACTACCTGATCGTCAAGACGCTGCACATCCTGTCAGCCACGCTGATGTTCGGCACCGGCTTTGGCACGGCCTTCTACATGTTCTTCACCAACCGCAGCCGCAATGTCGCAGCCATCGCGGTCGTCACGCGCTGGGTGGCGCGCGCCGACTGGTGGTTCACCACACCGGCGGTGATCTTCCAGCCGCTGTCCGGCTGGTGGCTGATGCGCCAGCTGGGTTGGGAGGTGGGCTGGAACTGGGTGGGGCTGACGCTACTGCTCTATGCCATTGCCGGCGCCTGCTGGCTGCCAGTGGTCTGGCTACAGTTGAGGATGCGCGACATGGCGCAAATTGCATACGCCCAGTCAACCGAGCTGCCAGCGCGCTACTGGCACTACGAGCGATGGTGGACGGTACTGGGCTTTCCCGCCTTCGGCGGACTGCTGATCGTGTATTGGCTAATGGTAGCGAAGCCTTTCTAAGGATCGCCAAGGCCCTCGCGCCGTGTGATCGGCCAGCCTGCCGGTGAAGCCGGCACTGCATCAGGACGCTCGTGTCCCGGCTCTCCGCGAAAGCAGTTGGCATTGCATGTGATGAAGCCGCTAGGCAGTGGCGACCACGAGGCTCGACAACAACATCAAGCCCACCACCGGCAACCAGGTCCGGCGCTCCTGGCGGCTGCGCGTCGCAGCGTTGGCAACCGTCCCCAGCGCGCAATAGGCCACCACGATCCAGATCCACAGCCTTGCGGTGTCGCGCCAATCAGCAAGCACCCATCCCGCGCGGGCGCAAACGACCAGCGCGAATGCAAGCATCAAGAGGAACGACAAGGCACCGATGATTCGCCCGGCAACCGGCAGACGCCCCGCCCAGCGCCCGCCGAGGGTGCGCACACCCCAAGGCGCACCCAGCACCAGCGCGGCCTGGAATAGGCAGACCATCAGAGCAAGGCACAAGAACACGAGGGCGGCGACTGTCGGCATCGTCGGCATGGCGCCTCCTTCAGAAGTCACCCAGCTCCTTGATGTGTACCGCCACGCTGCGCCCCAGCGCCGACAAGTCGTAACCGCCCTCCAGCATCGAGACGATACGGCCGTGGGCGTGGCGGTCGGCAAGCTTGACGATCTCGCGCGTGACCCAGGCGTAATCGGATTCGATCAGGCCCATGCTGGACATGTCGTCCTCCAGATGGGCATCAAAGCCTGCAGAGATCACGATCAGTTCCGGCGCCCAGGCATCAAGCGCCGGCAGCCACTGCTCGAGCACCGCGTCACGGAACTGCAAACCGGTGGTGCCGCGCGGCAACGGCATATTGAGCATATTGGAACCACGGGGCACTTCGCCGCTGTAGGGATAGAACGGGTGCTGGAACATGCCGACCATCAGCACGTGCTCATTGCGGCAGAAGATATCCTCGGTGCCGTTGCCGTGATGCACGTCGAAATCGACCACGGCGACGCGTTGCATGCCGTGCTGCTCGATGGCGTGGGCCACAGCCACTGCCACGTTGTTGATCAGGCAGAACCCCATCGCCTTGTCATGCTCGGCGTGGTGGCCCGGCGGGCGAACCGCGCAGAAGGCGTTGCGCGCCCGGCCGCTCATCACCAGATCAACTGCGGCAACGCCGGCGCCAGCAGCGTGATAGGCCGCGCGCAGGCTATAAGCATTGACGGCGGTATCGGCATCCAGATGAGCATACCCGCGCGCCGGTACCACCACGGCCAGCCGGTCGAGATAGGCCTCGTCGTGCACGCGCAACAGTTGCGCCATGCTGGCAGGTGGCGCATCGACGTGCAGCAGGAAATCCCACAGCCCGGCGGCGATCAGCCTATCTTGAATGGCGGCCAGTCGCTCCGGACATTCCGGGTGGCCACGACCCATTTCGTGCATGCCGCACGCGGAATGACTGATATAGGCGGTGGGGCCGGTCGACGACATGCGCTCCTCGGGAACCTCTGCGGCATGACGCCGGACAGAGGGCAGTGTAAAGCCAAGCGCCAAAGGCGCGCAAAAACAGGGCGGACGGCCTCGGCCACCGCACCAAGAACAAGCCGGCTGGTCCGGCATGGAGATAGAGCCATGAGGCATATCGCCCGCTCAAGCTGCGCCGCGCTCCTGCTGGCCAGCGCCCTGCCCGCGTTGGCAGCGCCCGGCTTCCGTATTTCCGCCACTCCGATCTGGCAAGGTGCTTCGACATTGTCGGGCGGTGGTCAGGGCCAAAGCCGCAATCTGCTGCTCAATGCCGTGACCGACTATGCCCTCGACGACGCCTGGTCGCTTGGCGTCGCCGCCAGCTACCAGTTCAGCGACTGGGAGTTCGACCACCCGGCAGCGTGGAATGGCCAAGCGCCGTGGGGCAACGTGCAACGCGCCAGCGTGGGCGTGAACCTCGGCCTGCGCGTGGAGAACGGCTGGCAATTCAACCTCGTGCCGTCAATGAACTTCGCCGGCGAGCAGGATGCCAGCAGCGACAAGGCCATCGGCCTCGGTGTGGTCGGCAGCGCCAGCAAGTCGTTCTCGCCCTCACTGACCCTCGGCCTGGGGCTCGGCGTGTTCGATGCACTGGAACAGACCCGGGCCTTTCCCTATCTGGTGGTGAACTGGGATATCGACCAACACTGGAAGCTGGCCAACCCCTTCACCACTGGCCCGGCCGGCCCGGCGGGACTGGAGCTCAGCTATCGGCGCGATCGCTGGGATATCGGCGCAGGCGGCGCCTACCGCTCGTTCCGCTTCCGTCTCGCTGGCGACAATGCGGTCGCACCCGGCGGCATCGGCGTCGAGGAGCAGGTGCCGCTCTACCTGCGCTTCGGCTACGCGCCGAGCCGCGATTCCCGGCTCGATGTGTACCTCGGCGCCAGCCTGAACAGCCAGCTCAGTACCGAGGACCGCGACGGCAATCTGCTCACCCGCGACGATCTCGATACCGTGCCATTGTTCGCCATCCAGTTCGGCGGCCAGTTCTAGCGCATGCCGCCTGCCCGGCGCGGCGGAACGCGGCTAGAATCGGCGCATCAGAACAAGAACCTCAATCCGCCAGGGAGCGGCGATGTCCCATCCTTTTTCGGCCGCGTTGGCCCAGCTCAATCACGTCATCCTCGGCAAGGCACCTCAGGTACGCATGGCCGTCTGCTGCCTGCTGGCCCGCGGCCACCTGCTGCTGGAAGACCTGCCTGGCGTCGGCAAGACCACCCTCGCCCATGCACTGGCGGGAACGCTGGGCCTCAAGTTCCAGCGGGTACAGTTCACCAGCGACCTGCTGCCGGCGGACCTGATCGGCGTTTCCATCTACGAGCGCGACTCCGGCCGCTTCCGTTTCCACCAGGGCCCCGTCTTCACCCAGGTGTTGCTCGCCGACGAGATCAACCGCGCGCCGCCGAAGACCCAGTCGGCGCTGCTGGAGGCGATGGAAGAGCATCAGGTCACCGTCGATGGCATCAGCCATCCATTGCCCGAACCGTTCTTCGTCATTGCCACCCAGAACCCGCAACACCAGATCGGCACCTTTCCGCTGCCTGAGTCGCAGCTCGACCGCTTCCTGATGCGCATCGAGCTCGGTTACCCGGACGGCGCCGCCGAGCGCGCCATGCTGGCCGGCGAGAATCGGCGCGATCTGTTGGCACAGCTGGCGTGTTGCATCGAGCCGGCCGAACTCATGGCGGCCCAGCAAGCGATCGATCGCATCCATATCGCCCCGGCACTGCTTGACTATGTACAGGCGCTGGCCCGGGCCACCCGCAATGCGGAGGCCTTCAGCTACGGCCTGTCTCCGCGCGCCTTGCTCGGCCTCGTTGCCGCCGCACGTGCCTGGGCCTGGCTCGACGGGCGTGACCACGTGATTCCGGAAGATGTGCAGGCAGTGTTTCCCGGCGTAGCCGGCCACCGGCTGGTTCAGCGTGCCAGCGGTCGCGCTGCGCCGGAAGCGGCACAGGCCTTGCTAGGCTCCGTGGCCATCCCCTGAGCGTGGTGCTGGCTTGATCGCCCCTCTCAGAACACGCTGGCAGCGCTGGCTGGCGCGGCGGCATCCCCCGGCGACCGGCGAAGTCCGGCTGCGGCACAACCGCATCTATGTGCTGCCGACTGGCTTCGGCCTGGGCTTCGCCGCGATCCTGGTGATGCTGATCATCGGCGCCATCAATTATCAGCTCAGCCTGGGCTACCTGTTCGCGTTCGCGCTGATCGGCATTGGCCACGCAGCGTTGACCGAGGCCTTCCGCAACCTGCTCGGCCTGACGCTGTCGGTCGGCCACGCCGAGCCGGTGTTCGCCGGCGAAACGGCCGCGTTCTCGATCCGCCTCGCCAACGACAAGCGCCGCATCCGCCGCGCCCTGACGCTGAAGGCCGGCGACGGCACCACCATCATGGTGGACAGAATCGACAGCCACAGCGAACAGACCATACAGCTGCCGTTCCCGACTCAGCAGCGTGGCTGGCTGGCGCTGCCACGGATCATGCTGGTCACCTTCTATCCCAGTGGCTGGTGCCGCGCCTGGAGCTATGCGTACCTCGCCACCCGCTGCCTGATCTATCCACGCCCGGAAGTCGACGCTCCCGCGTATCCGGGCGATGCCGAAGGTGAAGGCTACAGCGCACTGCGCCAAGCCGGCGAGGAGGAGTTCGCTGGCCTGCGCAGTTATCGTCCAGGCGACGCGCCGGCGCGCATCGCCTGGAAACAGGCTGCCCGTAGCGAACTGCTGTCGGTGAAGGCCTTCGATGCGCCGCAGGGCCGCCAGACCCGGATCAGTTGGGAAGCGACCGGGCCGCTCGACACCGAGGCCCGACTGTCGCGGCTGTGCGCCTGGGTGCTGCGCGCCGATGCCGTCGGCGACATCTACGCGCTGGTGGTGCCTGGCTTCGACAGCGGACTGGGTACCGGCCCCGCCCACCGCAGCCACTGCCTGGCCGCGCTGGCGCTGTTCGGCAAGGAAACGGCATCGTGAGCGCCACGCTGCAACGGAACAAGCTGCTGGCACTGATCGCCGTGCTGGCCTTGGTCATCGCCCCACACCTGTGGGCCATGCCGATCTGGCTTGCCATGGTGATGGCAGCACCGCTGGTCTGGCGCGCCGCCATTGCCTGGAGTGGGCGCCGCATGCCCGGGCGAACCGTACGCGTGCTGTTGGCGCTGCTGCTGATGGCACTGGTGTTCTGGCAGTTCCGCACGCTGGTGGGCCGCGACGGCGGTGTGGCCCTGCTGGTGGCGCTGGCCTCGCTCAAGCTGCTGGAAACCAGCCGGCCACGCGACGTGCGCATCCTGGCACTGCTCGGCTACTTCGTCACCGGCACGCTGTTCCTGCTGTCGCAATCCTTCTGGATGCTGGCCTACGCCGGCGCAGTGGCACTGGCGCTGTCCGGGCAGTTGTTCGCCTGGCAGCGGCGCGATGCGCCGATCGAGGCCGAGGAATATCGCCGTGCCAGCCGCATGCTGCTCGAAGGGTTGCCGATTGCACTGCTGCTGTTCGTGCTGTTTCCACGCCTCTCCGGGCCACTGTGGAGCATGCCGCAGGACAAAGCCGGCGCCAGCACCGGCATTTCCGACACCATGACACCGGGCAGCTTCAGCGATCTCACGCTGGACGACAGCGTAGCGTTTCGCGTCGACTTCATCGGCCGCAACCCGGAACGCCACGACCTGTATTGGCGTGGCCCGGTCTACGAGCGCTATGACGGCAAGACCTGGTTCCAGCGCCAGTACTCGGCAGGCCCGGTACCGGTAATCGTCGCGCAAGGCCAGACACTGCGCTACACGATGACCCACGAGCCGCAGGACCGCAACTGGCTGTTCGCGCTCGACGTACCCACTGCACTGCCTCAGGATGCGCGCCTCAGCAACCGGCTACAGGCGCTGGCAGCGCGGCCCATCGTCAATCGGCAGCGTTTCGATTTCAGCAGTGCACCACATTGGCGCATCCGTGACGACGCATCGGCCGAGCGCGCATTGCAGTTGCCGGAAGCAGGCAATCCGCGAGCGCGGGCACTGGCTGCGCAATGGCGGGAGCATAGCCCGGAAGTACGCGTAGCCAAGGCGCTGCAATGGCTGCGCGACAATGGCTTCGTCTATTCGCTGGCCCCGCCGCTGCTCGACGGCCCCGACCCGGTCGACCAGTTGCTGTACCGTACCCGCGAAGGCTTCTGCGAGCACTATGCTGGCGCGTTCACGTTCCTGATGCGAGCGGCAGGCGTGCCAGCCCGTGTCGTCGGCGGCTACCTGGGCGGCGAATACAACCCGACTGGCAACTATTGGATCGTGCGCCAGGCCGATGCCCATGCCTGGTCCGAGGTCTGGCTGGAGGGCAAGGGCTGGCAGCGGGTCGACCCGACGGCCGTGGTCTCGCCGATGCGCATCGATGGCGGCTTGGCCCGCAGCGTGCGCAACGCCGACCGATTGCCACTGCTGCTGCGCGAAAACGCCGCGTGGCTTGCCGAGTGGCGCCAGCAATGGGACAGCGTGATCCATGTCTGGAACCGCTGGGTGATCGGCTATGACGCACAACAACAGTTGCAGTTGCTGAACCGGCTCGGCATTGACTATCTCGGTTCGCGCACCTATGTGCTGTGGGTGGCCGGTGCGTTCTGCACGCTGCTGCTGCTCTTCGCTGTCGCCATGCAATGGCAAGCAAGGAAGCGCCCTACCGATGCGGCCAGCCGCCATTGGCAACGCTTCATCCAACGCTTGGCCCGCCATGGTGTCGCACCACGTATCGGCGAATCCCCCACCGATCTGGCCGCACGCGCCGGCGCGGTCCTGCCGATGCAACGCAGCCAGATCGACGCCATTGCCAGCGACTACCTCGCCGCCCGCTATGGCGAATCGGTCGAGGCACTGACCCGCCTCGCCGCAGCCGTTCAACGCTTCAAACCCCGACCTTAGATCATGCCGTTTCTCAATCGCCCCCAACCTGCACAGGCCGAGCCCCGTCCCCGCATCGGTGTCCTGCTCGTCAACCTTGGCACGCCCCAAGCACCGACCGCGCGCGCGCTCAAACCGTATCTGCGACAGTTCCTGTCCGATCCCCGCGTGGTCGAGATCCCCAAGCTGTTGTGGCAACCGCTGCTGCGTGGCGTCATCCTCAACACCCGGCCGGGCAAGTCCGCCGCGAAGTACGCGTCGATCTGGCACAAGGACGGCTCACCGCTGGCCCTGTGGACCGCGAAGCAGGCCAAACTGGTGAAGGGCTGGCTAGGCGAGCGCCATCGCGGGCAACTGCGGGTGGAATACGCCATGCGCTACGGCCAGCCGGCGATCACCGAGGTACTCGACGCCATGGACGACTGCGGCCGCATCCTGGTCGTGCCGCTCTACCCGCAATATGCGGCAAGCGCGACGGCTTCAGTCTGCGACGCCGTCTACGCGCGACTGCAGCAATACCGTGACCAGCCGGCCATCCGCACCGTCCGCAGCTTTCATGACGATGCCGGCTACATTGGCGCGCTGGCCGGGCGCATCCGCCAGCACTGGATGGTGGAAGGCCGTGGCGAGCATCTATTGATGAGTTTTCACGGCGTGCCACGCTTCTCGTTCGACAAGGGCGACCCTTATTACCTGCAATGCCAGCGCACTGGTTCGCTGCTTGCAGCCGAGCTGGGCCTGACCGATGACGCCTGGTCACTCGCCTTCCAGTCGCGCTTCGGCCCGACCGAGTGGCTGAAGCCCTACACCGGCGAGGTGATCGGCAGCCTCGCCAAGCGCGGGCTGAAGTCGCTCGATGTGGTCTGTCCCGGCTTTGTCGCCGACTGCCTGGAGACGTTGGAAGAGATCGCCATGGAAGGCAAGCAGGACTTCCTGGCCGTCGGTGGCCAGCGCTACAACTACATCCCCGCGCTGAACGACGATGCCGGCTTCATCGCCGCATTGGGCGCACTGATCGAACGTGAGCTGGGCGGTTGGCTGACGATCGGCTGAGCCTTGAAAGCAGGGCGCCACCCCGCGTGAATGCTTGATCTCGTTGGCATAGATGGCAGTCCGTCGCCAACCCTGACAAAAATACTTGGGTCTGACAGAAATTGCAGTTAAACTCACCGGTAAGCTGAGACTTACAACCGGAGGTTTGATCCCATGAGCACGCGGCTCTTCCTGGCCGAGGATGACCTGATCCTCGCCGACGCCCTGAAGACCAGCCTGTCGCAGGCCGATTTCCAGGTCGATTGCGTCAATGACGGCGCCCTGGCACTGCAGATTCTGCTGCACAACGACTATGACGTTGTGGTGCTCGACGTCGGCCTGCCGAACATGGATGGCCTGACCGTGCTCAAGCACGTGCGTCAGCACAAGCCCTCCATGCCCATCCTGATCCTGACCGCACTCGATGGCCTCGACGAGCGCGTAGCCGGCCTCGACGCCGGTGCCGACGACTATCTCGCCAAGCCGTTCGAGTTCGCCGAACTGGAAGCCCGTTTGCGCGCCCTGCTGCGTCGCAGCCAGATCCTGCCGCAATCGGTGCAGCAACTGGGCAACCTGCGCCTCGACCGCGCCGGCCAGCGCGCCTGGTGCAACGACATCCCGCTCGACCTGTCGGCGCGCGAACTCACCGTGCTCGAAATCCTGATGTCCAACATCGACCGGGTCGTGACCAAGGAGCAGATCGTTTCCGAGCTGGGTTCCGAGAATGCCGAAGTCGGCCTCAACGCTATCGAGGTATATGTCCACCGCCTGCGCAAGAAGCTGGAACCGTGCGGCGTGGTGATCCGGACCATCCGTGGCCTGGGTTATCTCCTCGAGAAGCAACAACCCAACGCGCAGGATGTCGCGGGGTAAATTCTCCCTTCGTCGGCAGCTGCTCACTTGGCTGCTGATCCCGCAAGTCATCCTGTGGGTGACCGGCGCCGTCCTGAGCTACGGCGTCGCCACCCACTACGCTGACCGCGTCGCCAACGAAAGCCTGGCCCAGACCGGCCGAGCCATCGCCCGCCAGGTTCGCGACGCAGGCGGACATCTCGAGTTGTCCGCCCCGGTGGTTGAAACGCTGGGTGCCGACCGCATCAGCGAAGCCAAGCTGTTCTATGCCGTCTCCACGGTGCCTGGCGAGCTGATCGCCGGCAACCGCAACCTGCCCGAACCCCCTCCTCCACCCGTCGACACCCAGGAAAGCATCAGCTACAGCGATGTCGAAATCGGCGGCGTCGCATTTCGCCTTGCCACGCTCTACTACCCGCTACCGAAAGCAGCGAACGGCGACGGTCGTTGGCTCCTGGTGCAGGTGGCCAAGGGCATGGAGCGGCATGAGCAGTTGACGCGCGAAATCCTGCTGGTCACCGCCTTGCCACTGGCAGCGCTGATCGTGGTGATGAGCTGGTTCGTACAATGGGGGATCGGCCGCGGCCTGAAGCCGCTGACTGGCCTCAAGAGCCTGATGGAAAAGCGCGATCCGCAGGATCTGGCGCCGCTGCAATTGGCCGATGCGCCCGAGGAGCTCGATGCGCTGACCCAGGCACTGAATCACCTGTTGACCACTACCAATGAAAACGTGGCGCGCCAGCGCCGCTTCATTGCCGATGCCGCGCACCAGCTGCGCACGCCGCTCGCCGGACTCAAGTCACAGACCGAGCTCGCGATGCGGGAAACCACGCCCGAAGGCCTGCGCGATCGACTGAACATGGTGCATGCCAGCGCCACCCGCTCCATCCACTTGGTGAACCAGCTGCTGACGCTGGCCCGCTCCGAGCCGACCAACCAGACCAGCATGACGCAGGTGAAGGTCGACCTCGCCAAGCTGATCCGCGAATTGACCGCCGAATCGGTGCCGCGGGCGCTGGCCGCCGGCATGGACCTCGGTTGCGACAGCCCGTTGCTGGAAGCGCAGATCAACGGCAATTCCGCCCTACTGCGCGAACTGTTCGTCAATCTGGTGGAGAACGCGATCAA
Source organism: Chitinolyticbacter meiyuanensis (assembly GCF_008033135.1). Classification (NCBI taxonomy): domain Bacteria; kingdom Pseudomonadati; phylum Pseudomonadota; class Betaproteobacteria; order Neisseriales; family Chitinibacteraceae; genus Chitinolyticbacter; species Chitinolyticbacter meiyuanensis. Next base: position 1,919,672 of record NZ_CP041335.1, on the reverse strand, counting down.
GTACATCCCGCGCGGCTCCAGCATCACCGTGCGGCTGAACCAGGAAGGCGATCGCTACGTAGTCGAAGTCGAGGACGATGGCCCCGGCATCCCGGATGAGCAGAAGCCGCGCATCTTCGAGCGCTTCTACCGGGTGAACCAGAACGATGGCAACGGCTGTGGCCTTGGCATGGCCATCGTCAAGGAAATCGCCGAGCGCCATCACGGCACCGTGGCGCTGCTCGACGCCCAGCCGCACGGCCTGATCGTGCGCGTGGAACTCCCGATCACGCCGGTCGAAGCGGCGAGTTGATCAGTGGCGAACGCTAATTCCTGCGGAACCAGACGATACGCGGCATACCCTCGCCGCTGCGCTCCAGCTCTGCGACATAGCGCGAAGTCACGCGGCCGAACCGTACCTCCACCTCGTTCAGGAAGTAACGGCTCTGCACATCGATCATGTCGCTGCGCACATCGGCACGCAGCCGCTCCGGCAGTTGCTTGATGAAGGCCTCGCGTGACTCGAACGGCCTGCTCGCGCGGTCCGACACCATGGCCCGCGCCTCGGCTACCGTCATGCCCGGTACCACTGCCGCCATCACCTCGGGCTCGGCGAAGTTCACATTGATCGGCTGCCGCCCAGGCAGCACGGCCACGAAGGGTGCCAGCTGCGCGACGGTATCGGCATCGAAGCCGCGCACCAACGCGAGGCTCTGCAGATTGGTCAGCGGCTGGTTGGCCGCGCGGTAGGGGCGCGGCAGGTTGAGGTAGTCAGTATCTTCGGCGCCACCCGGATAGGTGGCCTGGGCATCGGCGTCCATCCAGTCGACCAGCGCGTTCACCAGCTCGGCCGACAACCCTACCTCCTCGAACAGCCGGCCACAGGCCTCGACCTCCTCCTTCACCGCCTTGCCGTTCTGCACCAGGTTGTTGAGGTTGTAACGCCCTTGCAGATCGACCAGCCGGCCGCCGGCTTGGCCGCGCTCGACCGGGATGGCCGGGATCGGTACATTCCACGGCTCCTGCAGGTGGTCGGTCTGGTTGCGGCGAATGTCGTCGCGCAGGGTCAGGCGGGCAAGATCAATGGCCGCGAGTGCCACGCCGCGTGCTTCGACCAGATCGATCTGGTTTTCCACCTGGGCGAACCAAAGCTGTTGCCGCCAGGCGATCCACACCGCGAGCGTGGCGACGAGCGCCGCCGTGGCAACGGCGGTGAGGATGGCGATGCCGCGCTGTCGATGCATCATGGCAGCAAGAACACCCGCGAAACCGGCGCCAGCTTCTGGCGCGCCAGCGTGATCTCGACCGCGAGCGGCAGCGTTTCACGCACGCCCGGCACCGGCCACTGCGTCTGCCAGGTGCCCTTGCCATCGAGAAAGCGCGTTTCGAACCGCGCTACGTCATTCAACAACGGATGCGCCACCGGCTCGGCACGCGGTGGCTGGTCGAGCCTGTCCCACTGCAGCAGCTCCAGCCGGGCATCGACCAGGCGATAGGCCAAGTGCGCATCCTCGTGCGCACGGTCGATCCGTACCAGCTCCAGCGCTACATCGCCCCGCACCGTTGCCCGCTGGCGGCCACTGAATGCCGGGCGGGCCACGCCGCCGCTGTCACGCCATGGGCGATCGATCGCCTGCAGCACATCCTGCTCGATCCGGTCGAACACCAGGTTGGTCTCGCGCCAGTAGGCCGCCTCCTGATCGAGACGCAGCTTCACCTGCGCCACCTGATCGAGCCCGCGGTAGGCGATCAGCGCCACCACCGCAAAAATGATCAGCGCCACCAGGATTTCCAGCAAGGTGAAGCCGCGCGCCCTCATTGCACGTTCACCCGCGCGAGGTAGCTCACCAGCGTCGCCAGCGCGTAGCCCTTGTCCTGGTCGGCGTAGACCTTGATCTCGACACGGCGGAAGCTGCGATTGGGCGAGGCCGCAACCTCCATTTCCCAGGTGAATGGCTCGCCCCCCTGCTCCACCTTGCCTTCAGTGCGGCCGATTTCGGGAAAGAAGTGGCGCGCCCGCATCTCGTTGACCTGGTTCTGCGCCACCCAGCCTGCCAGCGTGCGGCTGCGCAAGGTGACGGCCGCCTCGGTGCTGGAAGAGGCTGCGCGCAACGCCGCCGCCAACGCGATCGCTAAAATGGCCAGCGCCACCAACACTTCAACCAAGGTGAAGCCACGCACCTTCATGGTATGGCCTCTGCCGGCGTGCTGGCCGCAGCGCGGCCCAGCAGATCGCCGATCACCAAGCGGCGGCGCTCGCCGGCCGCCAGGGTGATCTGGTACGCCGGATTGACGCCGGAAGGATCGAATACCAGCCGCTCGCCGAGCCGCACATCACGACCGTCAACGACAATGGCGCTGACCCTCACCGCATCAGGCAGCTCGCGCGGCTTCAGCGTGTCATGGTTGGGCAGGGCTTGCCAGGTGTTGCGGTCATCGAGCAGCCAGAACTGGTAACCGCCGCCGTCGGACGACCATGCCAAGGCACGGCCGCTGGCAATCGCCTCATCGCGCGCGCCTTCCAGCAAGAGGGCGAGGCGCTGCGATTCGCGATCCAGCGTCTGGTTGTCCGACGGATCGAAGCGCAGCAGCGCCAGACCGAGAATGATGCCGACCAGCGCCAGCGCCACCAGGATCTCGATCAGCGTAAAGCCGCGCTGGCCGGATGTCAGAGCTGCCACGAGCCGACGTCGGCGTCGAAGCCCTCCCCACCTTGCACGCCGTCGCCGCCGTAGCTCATCACGTCGATCTCGCCCTTGAGCCCGGGATTGAGGTAGAGGTAGTCGCCCCCCCACGGATCCTTGGGCAGCTTTTCCAGGTAGCCGCCGGTCTTCCAGTTGTTGGGGATCGGGCCGCTGGTGGGTTTCTCGATCAATGCGCGCAAGCCTTGTTCGGTACTGGGGTAGCGACCGTTGTCGAGCTTGTAGAGCTTGAGGCCCTGGATCAGCGTGCGGATGTCCTGCTGCGCCGCGACCACGCGCGCCTCGTTGGGGCGGTCCATGATCTTGGGCACCACCAGCGCGCCTAGGATGGCGAGAATGGTGATCACCACCAGGATTTCGATCAGGGTGAAGCCGCGCTGTGCGGCGCGTTGCAAGGCGTGGTTCATCGTTATCTCACCAGTTGGTTCATTTCGAAGACGGGCAACAGGATGGCCAGCACGATGAGCAGCACGACGATGCCCATGGCCAGCACCATGAAGGGGCCCAGCAGGCCGGTAAAGGTGGCAACGCGGTTTTCCAGCTCTTGCGCCTGCTGCGCAGCGGCCTTGTCCAGCATGTATTCGAGCCGGCCGGTGGCCTCGCCACTGGCGATCAGATGGATCAGCACCGGCGGAAACAGCTTGCTCTGTGAGAGTGCGCGCGACAGCGTCACCCCCTCTCGCACCTGGTTGGCCGCCTCGTTCACCGCATCGCGCAGCGGCAGGTTGGCCATCACGCCGGCCGCTGCGGACAGCGCGCGTAGCAGCGGCACGCCGCTACCGACGAGGATGGCCAGCGTGGATGCCAGCCGCGCGGTGTTGCTGGCACGCTCGAAGCGGCCGAACACGATCAGTTGCAACCGCCAGGCGTGGAAGGTGCGCTTCACCGATTCCACCTTCAGCGCGCGCCATGCACCGATACCGGCCAGCACCAGCACCACCAGCAACGCCAGGCCCCAGTCGCGCACCACGGCGCTGGCCCACAGCATGGCCCGGGTCAGGAAGGGCAACTCCTGCTTGGCGCTCTGGAACACGGTGACCATCTGCGGCACCACCCAGGTCAACAGGCCAATCACCACCAGGATGGACACCGCCATCACCACGATGGGGTAGATGAAGGCGAGGCCAACCTTGGCCGCGAGCGCGGCACGTGCCTCCAGGTAGTCGGCCAGCCGCTGCATCACCGCCGCCGCTTTGCCCGACTCCTCGCCGGCCGCGACGATGGTGCGATAGAGCTCGGGAAACGCCTGTTGCTGGCGCGAGAGCGCCTGCGACAACGAGGCGCCGGAAAGGATTTCGCTGCGCAGACTGGCAGCGATGCGCTTCTCGCGATCGCCTTCGCTCTGTTCGATCAGCACCGACAGCGCCTGCTCCAGCGGCAGGCCGGCATCGAGCAACGTGGCGAGCTGTCGGGTGATCAACGACAAGCGCGTTGTAGACAACCGCTCACTGCGCCCCTTGTGCGCGCCACCGCCAGAGACGGTGTCGAGCTCGCTCACCCATAAGCCACGATCGCGCAAGGCCAGTCTTGCCGCGCGCGGCGTATCGGCCTCGATCAGCCCCTGCGCGGCGGCGCCGTCGGCATTGACGGCACGGTAGCGGAAGGCGGTCATGGGCGCGCGCTCGGGCTCATGGCGGGATCAGGCGAAGATCACGGTCTTGTTGGCGTACACCAGCACCCGGTGCTCCAGGTGCCACTTCACCGCCCGCGACAGCACGATGCGTTCCAGATCACGCCCCTTCAGCACCAGATCCTCGACATCCTCGCGGTGCGAGATGCGGATCACGTCCTGCTCGATGATGGGGCCATCGTCCAGCACTTCGGTCACGTAGTGGCTGGTGGCGCCGATCAGCTTCACCCCGCGGGCAAAGGCGCGGTGATACGGCTTGGCGCCGTCGAACGCCGGCAGGAAGCTGTGGTGGATGTTGATCACCTTCTGCGGATAGGCCGCGGTGAAGTCATGGCTGAGCACCTGCATGTAGCGCGCCAGCACGATCAGGTCGATGCCATGCGCCTGCAGCAATGCGCGCTGCGCCGCCTCGGCCTCTCGCTTGTTGTCGCGCGTGACTTCCACCACGTGGTAGGGGATGCCGTAGAAATCGGCCAACGCCCGGCAATCCTCATGGTTGGAGATGATCAGCGGAATGTCGCAATGCAGCTCGCCGCTCTGGTGGCGATGCAGCAGGTCCACCAGGCAATGGTCGTACTTGGAAACGAAGATCGCCATGCGCGGCCGTTGTGCCGACAGCGCCACCTGCCATTGCATGGTAAAACGATCGGCGATCGGCTGGAACGCGGCAGCGAAGGCGGCCATGTCCAGCGTGAAATCGGTGAGATCCCACTCCACCCGCATCAGGAACAGGTTTTCCGTGTTGTCCTGGTGCTGGTCCGAATGGACGATATTGGCGTTGTAGGTGAAGAGGAAGTTGGCGATGGCCGCCGAGATGCCCTTGCGGTCCGGGCAGCTGATCAACAGTGTTGCGGTGTTCATGCAATGATCCGGTAAGCGTTGCTGCGGCGATTCTATCAGCTCGGCCCTTGCCGGCCCACCGCTCAGACCGTCAGCTTTTCCCTTGCCGCGCGCTGCGCATCGACCATCAGCATCGCGTCGATGAAGAGTTGCTGGAACGGCGCGCTGTAGCCGTGCTCGGGCAATTCGGCCTGCCAGCAATAACCGTCATCTCGCAGCACCAGATCGAACGGATAGCCGAACATCGCCGCATAGATCGCAGCACCGACGCCCGGCACCCGTGCCGGATTGAGCGGCTCGGTGCCGAAACCACCCAACTCGTGATCGAGTGCACGGAACACCACGGCCATGGTCTGCGACGGCGTCAGCCGACCGGACATCGCCATTGTGGCGGCGGCCTGTACAATCTCGCGCGGCACGATATTCATCGTCGTCTCCGGTACGGTCTTGTTCCACCCTAGTTGCCCTTAAAAACGCGGGCAGGCGCAGACCGGACCGGCTGCCATTTCAGCCGACCAACGTTACCTCCATGTTGCACATCGTCCTGTTCCAGCCCGAGATTCCCCCCAATACCGGCAACGTGATCCGCCTCGCCGCCAATACCGGCTGCGCATTGCACCTCGTCAAACCCATGGGCTTCGAGCTCGACGACGCCCGCATGCGCCGTGCCGGGCTCGACTACCACGAGTTCGCGCAGATGCAGGTGCATGAAAACTGGGAGGCCGCCAAGGCCGCACTGGCCGGCCGGCCCATGTATGCGATGACCACCAAGGGCAGCGGCCGCTTCGATGCAGTGCGCTTTGCGCCAGACGACGTGGTGATCTTCGGCCCGGAAACGCGCGGCTTGCCCGACGAGGTACTGGCCGAGTTCGATCCGGCCCAGCGCATCCGCCTGCCGATGCGCGCCGGCCAGCGCAGCCTCAATCTGTCGAACGCCGTCGCCGTGACCGTATTCGAGGCCTGGCGCCAGTTCGGCTACGACGGCGCAGTCTAGCTGGCGCGTCCAATCAAAACGGCCCGCTGATGCGGGCCGTTATCTTGGGAACGATCGAACAGGTTATTCGAGCAGGCTGCGCAGCATCCACGCAGTCTTCTCGTGCACCTGCAGCCGCTGGGTCAGCAGATCGGCGGTGGCCTCGTCGTTGACCTCGTCCGCCACCGGGAAAAGGCTGCGGGCGGTGCGTACCACCGCTTCCTGGCCTTCGACCAGGATGCGGATCATTTCATTGGCGGAAGGAACGCCCTGCACTTCCTTCACGCTGGAGAGCTTCACGAACTCGGCGTAAGTGCCCGGCGCCGGAAAACCCAGCGCGCGGATACGCTCAGCGATTGCGTCAACCGCCAAGGCCAGCTCGTTGTACTGCTGCTCGAACATCAGGTGCAGCGAGTTGAACATTGGACCGGTGACGTTCCAGTGGAAGTTGTGCGTCTGCAGGTAGAGCGTGTAGGTGTCGGCCAACAGGCGCGACAGGCCGTGGGCGATGTCCTTGCGCTGTTCCTGGGCAATGCCGGTATGAATTTCCATGACTGAACCTCCATAGCGTGTGGGATCAACTCCAGTGTGAGCCATACCGTTAGCTTGCGGAAATTGAAATTTCCAACCATGGCAATAGTGGCGTGATCAGCCGGCCGCCGCTCCCTCGTCGTCGCGTACTTCGTCCTCGTGCTGCTGCAGCGCCCACAGCCGCGCATAGGCACCGTTTGCAGCCAGCAACGCACGATGATGGCCGCGCTCCACTACCCGTCCCCCTTCCAGCACGATGATCTGGTCGGCATCGGCGATGGTGGAAAGCCGGTGGGCGATGATCAGCGTGGTGCGGTTGGCGGAGATTTCCCGCAGCTCGGCCTGGATGGCTTTCTCGGTCTTGGAATCCAGCGCGCTGGTCGCCTCGTCGAAGATCAGGATCGGCGGGTTCTTGAGGATGGTACGGGCGATCGCCACGCGCTGTTTCTCGCCGCCGGATAGCTTGAGGCCACGTTCGCCGACCAGCGTGTCGTAACCGTCGGGCAGGCGCATCACGAAGTCATGGATATGCGCCGACTTCGCCGCCTCGATCACTTCGTCGTGCGTCGCACCGGGCCGGCCGTAGGCGATGTTGTAGAAGATGCTGTCGTTGAACAGCACCGTATCTTGCGGAACGATACCAATGTGCGCGCGCAGGCTGTCCTGGCTCAGCGTGCGGATATCGGCGCCGTTGATGGTGACGTGGCCGGCCCAGACATCGTAGAAGCGGAACAGCAAGCGCGACAGCGTGGACTTGCCGGCGCCGCTGGCGCCGACCACTGCCAGCGTCTGCCCGGCTGGGATGGCGAAGCTCGCATCGAACAGGATCTGCCGGTTGCGCTCGTAGCCAAAGTCGACCTGCTCGAAAGCAATGCTGGCGCTGTCGGTATGCAGAGCGGCGGCACTCGCCTCGTCCTGCACCTCCGAATTCTGGCCCAGCAGCGTGAACATGCGCTCCATGTCGGCGAGCGAGTGCTTGATCTCTCGGTAGACGAAGCCGAGGAAGTTGAGCGGTGCGTAGAGCTGCAGCAAAAAGGCATTCACCAACACCAGGTCGCCCAGCGTCATGGTGCCGGCAACCACTTCGCTCGCCGCCAGCCACACCAGCGCGGTGACGCCCAGCGCGATGATCACCGCCTGCCCGGCGTTGAGCAGCGACAGCGAGACCTGGTTCTTCACCGCGGCCGTCTCGTACTGCTGCATGCTGGCATCGAAGCGTTGCGCTTCCCAGCGCTCGTTGCCGAAGTACTTCACCGTCTCGTAGTTGAGCAGGCTGTCGATGGCCTTGGTATTGGCCTTGGAATCCATGTCGTTCATCTGGCGGCGGAACGCCATGCGCCACTCGGTCACGCCCAGCGTGAAGCCGATGTAGATCACGATGGTGCCGAAGGTGATGGCGGCGAAATACCAGTCGTAGCGCTGCAGCAGGATGATCGCCACCAGCAGGATTTCCACCAGCGTCGGCAGGATGTTGAACAGCATGAAGTTGAGCAGGAAGGAGATGCCCTTGGTGCCGCGATCGATGTCGCGGCTCATGCCGCCGGTCTGCCGCTCCAGGTGGAAGCGCAGGCTCAGTGCGTGCAGATGCTCGAACACCTCCAGCGCCACCTTGCGGATCGCCCCTTGCGCCACCTTGGCGAACACCGCATCACGCAATTCACCGAATACCGCCGATGCCATGCGCAGCGCGCCGTAGGCCCCTACCAGCGCGATCGGCAGCACCAGCGCGCCCTTGCTGCCATCCAGCGCATCGACGATGTCCTTGAGCACCAGCGGCACCGCCACGTTGGCGAACTTGGCCGCGATCAGTAGCGACAGCGCCAATAGCACCCGGTTCTTGTAGCGCCACAGGTAGGGGAACAGCGTGGTCAGCGTGTTCCAGTCGTTGCGCGGCTTGGCATCGGCCATGGCGGGCTCTTGGTCGGGAAAGGGAATCCAAAGCAAATGCGGCCACAAGGGCCGCATTGCAAGCGTGCACGGCGATGGCTCAATGCAACGTGCGCGGGATCGACAGCAGGAATTCCGGAATGTCGGCCTCGAACTCGGTGCCGTCGGCGGCGCGCATCTGGTAGCGGCCCTGCATGGTGCCCACCGGCGCTTCCAGCGTGGCACCGCTCATGTATTCGAAGGACTGGCCCGGTTCGAGCACCGGCTGCTCGCCGATCACGCCGAGGCCGCGCACTTCCTGTTCGCGCCCTTCCATGTCGCGGATCAGCCAGTAGCGCGACACCAGTTGCACCGTCACGCTGCCGTGATTGGTAATGACGATCTGGTAAGCGAAGACGTAGCGGTTGTCCTCCGCGCTCGATTGCTCGACGAGGTAGCTCGCCTGGGGTTCGACCTTCACGCGATACTTGTCATCATCCTGATCCATGCTCAACTTCCACCTTGGCAACGGTGTAATGTTAACAGCCACTGCGGTCAGGTGCTCGGCACGGGTTACAATCCGGCCAAATCGCTTTGGAGTCCCAGCATGACTGTCCGCATCGCCCCCAGCATCCTCTCGGCCGATTTCGCCCAGCTTGGCGAGGAAGTGAAGAACGTGATCGCCGCCGGCGCCGACCTGATCCACTTCGACGTGATGGACAACCATTACGTGCCCAATCTCACCATTGGCCCGATGGTGTGCGAAGCGATCAAGCCCTATGCCACCGTGCCGATCGATGTGCATCTGATGGTGCGCCCGGTCGATGCACTTGCCAGCATGTTCGCCAAGGCCGGCGCCAGCATCATCACCTTTCACCCGGAAGCGTCGGACCATGTGGACCGTACGCTGAGCCTGATCCGGGACCACGGCTGCCAGGCTGGTTTGGTATTCAACCCCGCCACCTCGCTCGATCACCTCGACTACGTGCTCGACAAGGTGGACATGGTGCTGCTGATGTCGGTGAACCCCGGCTTCGGCGGCCAAGCCTTCATTCCCGAGATGCTGAAGAAAGCCCGCGCTGCGCGCGCCAAGCTCGATGCCTACGAGGAGAAGACTGGCCGCCATATCCACCTGGAGATCGACGGCGGCGTGAAGGTGGACAACATCGGCGAGATCGCCGCCTGTGGCGTCGACACTTTCGTCGCGGGCTCGGCCATCTTCGGCCAGCCGGACTACAAGGCCGTCATCGATGCGATGCGCGCCGAAGTAGCCAAGCACTGCCCTCGCTGACGAGCGAGCGACATCCAGCCGGCAATGCCGGCTTTTTTGTCGCTTTTGTGACGGGAAGCGTAGAAAGTATTGCGAAAGCAAGCCGGGCACAGCACTATGCGCGCTACCACGCATACCGCCTTGTCATGACGCTCTACGACCTGAAACCGGCCTTCCAAACCCTGCTGCGCCCGCTGTTGCGCAGCCTGCATCGGGCGGGCATCACCGCCAACCAAGTCACATTGCTGGCGCTGCTGGCCTCCCTGGCACTGGGGCTGCTGCTGACCTTGCACCCTGCGCCAGCGCTGTTCCTGCTGCTACCGGGCTTCCTGCTGGTGCGCATGGCACTCAACGCCATCGACGGCATGCTGGCGCGTGAATTCAACCAGCAATCCAAGCTGGGCGCGGTGCTCAACGAAGCCGGCGACGTGCTCTCCGATGCTGCGCTCTACCTGCCTTTCGCCTTGCTGCCGGGTGCCGATCCCATTGCCGTGGTGGTGATGGTGCTGCTGGCCAACCTGACCGAATTCGTCGGCGTGATCGCGCAGACTGTGGGCGCTGCGCGACGCTACGATGGCCCGCTCGGCAAGAGCGATCGCGCGTTTGCCCTCGGCGCCTATGCCTTGCTGGTGGGCCTGTATGCCCCGGCGCTGGCATGGAGCCCGTGGCTGTTCTGGGCGCTGGCGGCACTGTGTGCGCTCACCTGCCTGAACCGGGCGCGCCGCGCGCTGCAGGAGGCCGCATGAACCCGTTCCCGATTTCCGATGTGCTGTTCTACGCGCTATGCGTGATCTTTGCCGTGCTGGTGTTCGCCAGCGGCACCATTGCCGTGCTGGGCTGGCGCTTTCCACAGAAGGACTGGCTGGAACTGCGCCAGCGGGTGCGCACCTGGTGGTGGATCGTCGCGGTGTTCGTGCTGGCGATCTCGGTCAACCGCGCGGTATCGCTGCTGGTGATGGGCTTCGTCAGCTTCCTTGCCTTCAAGGAGTACCTGACACTGGTGCCCACGCGCCGTGCCGACCATCTGCCGCTGCTGTGGGCCTACCTCGCGATCCCCATCCAGTATTTCTGGATCTGGGATGGCTGGTACGGCATGTTCATCATCTTCATTCCGGTCTATGCCTTCCTGTTCCTGCCGATGCGCATGGTGCTGATCGGCGACACGCAAGGCTTTCTGCGCGCTGCCTCCACGCTGCACTGGGGGCTGATGACCACAGTGTTCAGCCTGTCGCACATGGCGTATCTGCTGGTGCTGCCCACCGACGTGACCGGCAGCATGAAGGGTGACGGCGCACTGCTGGTGTTGTTCCTGGTGGTACTCACCCAGTTCAACGATGTGGCACAGTATCTGTGGGGCAAATCGCTGGGCCGCGCCAAGATCATTCCCAAAGTCAGCCCGAACAAGACAGTGGCCGGCATGCTGGGCGGCGCGCTTACCACCACGCTGCTCGGCCTGATGCTGGGCCCGATCCTGACGCCGATGAGCGTCGAGCACTCAGCCATGGCTGGCCTCCTGATCGGCCTGACCGGCTTTGTCGGCGACGTGGTGATGTCGGCGGTGAAGCGCGATCTGGGCGTAAAGGACAGCGGCGATCTGCTGCCGGGCCACGGCGGCATTCTCGACCGGCTCGATTCGCTGACCTACACCGCGCCGCTGTTCTTCCACTTCCTGCGCTACCTGTATTACTGATCGTGGCTACCCCCAATTCGCCCCTTGCGCGCCTGTGGCACAACGCCTTGCGGCTCACCTTCATCGTCGGCGTGGCCTGGCCGGTGGTACTGGTGTGGCTGGGGCTGACGTTGCGCCATCGCGAGCGGCTGCCGATCCAAGGCCCCGCCATCGTGGTGGCCAATCACAACAGCCACCTCGACATCCTCACGCTGTACACGCTGTTCCCGCTCTCCAAGGTGCTGAACGTGCAGCCGGCCGCCGCCGCCGATTATTTCCTGCGCCACAGGCTGCTCGCGTGGTTCGCCACCCGGGTGATCGGCATCATCCCGGTGGTACGCGGCGGTGCCAGCAAGCGCAACGACCCGCTGGAAGACTGCTACGCCGCATTGGAAGCAGGCCGCGTGCTGGTGTTATTCCCCGAGGGTACGCGCGGCGAGCCCGAGCAGATGTCCGAGCTGAAATCCGGCCTGTGGTACCTGGGAAGGCGCTTTCCCGACATTCCCATCGTGCCGGTGTTCATGCATGGCCTCGGCCGTGCCATGGCCAAGGGCGCGCGTATCCCGGTGCCGTTTTTCGTCGATGTCCACGTCGACCGCCCCCTGCCCTGGCAGGACGACAAGTCGGCCTTCAAGGCCGAATTGCAAGCCCGCTTCACCGCCCTGCAGCGCAAGGCCGCCGTGCTGGCTGAAGAACCCAAAGGAACTCCCCATGCGCCACGCTGAAGAACGCCAATTCCAGACCTTCGACCAACAATCGCTGTTCTACCGCCACTGGCCCGCCGCCGAAGGCAGCAAGCCGACCCGTGCCATCGTGCTATTCCATCGCGGCCACGAGCATTCGGGCCGGCTGCAGCATGTGGTCGATGAACTGAACCTGCCCGATGTGCCGATGTTCGCCTGGGATGCGCGCGGCCACGGCCGCTCGCCGGGCGAGCGCGGCTTCAGCCCCAGCCTCGCCACTTCGGTGCGCGATGTCGACGAGTTCGTCCGCCACGCCGCCGACGTTGCCGGCGTGCCGCTGGATGCGGTGACAGTGATCGCGCAGAGCGTTGGCGCCGTACTGGTCTCCACCTGGGTGCACGACTACGCCCCCAAGATCCGCGGCATGGTGCTCGCCTCGCCGGCGTTCAAGGTCAAGCTCTATGTGCCGCTGGCGCGCCCCGGCTTGCGCCTGATGGAAAAGCTGCGCGGCAACTTCTTCGTCAACAGCTACGTCAAGGCCAAGTTCCTCACCCACGATCCGGAACGCATCGCCTCCTACGAGAGCGACCCGCTGATCACCCGGCCCATCGCCTCGCACATCCTGCTGGCACTGTACGAGGCCGCCGACCGAGTAGTGGCTGATGCCGGCGCCATCACCGTGCCAACGCAGCTGTTGATCTCCGGCGCGGACTGGGTGGTGCACCATGGCCCGCAGCACGAATTCTTCGACCGGCTGGGCAGCACGGTGAAGGAAAAGCACGTGCTCGATGGCTTCTACCACGACACGCTGGGCGAGAAGGATAGACACCTCGCCTTCGACCAGATCCGCGCCTTCCTCGACCGGCTCTACGCCGCCGCGCCGACCGCGCCCGACCTGCTCGCCGCCGACCGCCAGGGCTACACCGCCAGCGAATACCGTGGCCTGCAGCAACCGCTCTCCCCCTTGTCGCCCAAGGCACTGTACTACGGCGTCACCCGCCTCAACATGCGCACGCTGGGCAGTCTGTCGCGCGGCATCAAGCTCGGTTTCGACACCGGCTTCGATTCGGGCAGCACGCTCGATTACGTGTATCGCAACCGGATCGAGGGCACCACGCCGCTGGGCAAGCTCGCCGACAAGATCTACCTAGACAGCGTGGGCTGGCGCGGTATCCGCGTGCGCAAACAGCACTTGGAACAGTTGATTACCGCCGCGGCCGACGCATTGCGTGAGGCCGGCACGGCGATTCGCGTGGTCGACATCGCCGCCGGCCACGGCCGCTACGTGCTCGATGCGCTCGCTCGCATTCCCGATGCCGAGCACATCCTGCTGCGCGACTACAGCCCGATCAATGTCGAGGCCGGTGGCCGGCTGATCGCCGAGCGCGGCCTCGATGGCAAGGCGCGCTTCGTGCAGGGCGACGCGTTCGATCGAGACAGCCTCGCGAGCCTGTCGCCGCGCCCCACGCTCGCCATCGTTTCCGGGCTCTACGAGCTGTTCCCGGACAACCCGCCCATCCTCGCCTCGCTCAAGGGACTGGCGGACGCGGTACCGGCCGGCGGCTATCTCGTTTACACCAACCAGCCGTGGCATCCTCAGCTGGAACTGATCGCCCGCTCGCTGACCAGCCATCGCGGCCATCAGCCCTGGGTGATGCGCCGCCGTACCCAACAGGAAATGGACCAGCTGGTGGAAGCCGCCGGCTTCGAGAAGCTGGTGCAGCGTATCGACGAATGGGGCGTGTTCACGGTATCGCTGGCGCGGCGCAAGCACAACGATGCCTTGCCAAGCACGGCAATACCCAGCACCGTGGCGGCCTGAACCACCGCTCACCCGGAGCCCCCAAATGCAACAGCAGCAACAGCAGATCCACGAACTGTTTGAAATCCTCGCCGACGGCGGGCTGGACACCGCCGACCTCGACGCCATGACCGCTGAAGTCGGCAAGGCTGCGACGGATGCCGAGGCCTACCTCGCCGTCGACACCACCAGCGGCTATCCAACCTTCAAGGCCCAGCATGGCGACAACGCCATGCCGCTGTGGCATTGGGTGCTGCTCGAGCAACTGGAAGGCGGCCTGGTGTTCCGCGGCAGCACGGTAGCCGAGCTCTACGCCAGCATCGTCGACGCCTTCGGCGAGGACGAGCTCGACCTGTCTCCTGCCACCCTGGCCGAGCTGGATGACGCCGGCGCGTGGCATCAGGTGCGTAGTGCACTGGCTCCGGCCTATACCCCGGCCGACTTCGCCCAGCGCAGCGATGCGCGCCGCCAGATCGTGCTGGTGCGCAGCACCCGGCTGGAACGCTTTACCGAGCTCTGCAGCGCATTGGGGCTGACTGCCAGCGCCGTGGTCTGACGCGCACCATTCCTCGCAGCGCGCCGAAGATAGCGGCGCTGTCGGGGCTTGATTGATTCCTACGCAACGAGCAATTCATGAGTGCAACGATTTCCGAACTGATCACGCTGATTTCCGCTGGCTTCATGGAGGCCGACGATGCACGCCCCATCGTCGCCGCCGTCGAAGCTGCCCGCGAAAACCCGGCCGACTACCAGGCCAAATACGACGTGTACGGCTACACCGCACAATCCGGCATGCCGTTGTGGCAATGGGTGCTGCTGCACCTGCTGCCGCCCGATTTGCTGTTTTGCGCCCCACAACCCGACGAGCTCTACGCCCAGATCAGCGAGAGCTTCGACGACGGGCTGGCGCTGGAGCCAGACGAACTGACCGGGCTGAAGGCAGACAAGGCCATCCAGTTGATCCAGCAGGATCTCGGCCCTCAATTCATGCTGGCCCGCCTCGGGCAGCCGCTCAACGCAGACGAACCCTGGCAGTGCGTGCTGGTACGCCGCAGCGAAATCACCGCCTACCTGACGGTCTGCAGCGCGCTGCAACTGCATGCCGAAGCGTGCTGATCTTGGCCCCGTAGTCGATGCGTAGTCGCCCGCTCTTCTGGCTCTGCATCCTGGCGCTGGGTTTTGCGCTGTCTACCGCCGTACAGGCCGCCACCTATCGTGGCCTTATTGGCAAGCAGGCGGTCGTGGTGGAGCTCTTCGAGCAGGACAACGGGCAGCCCCGCGAGGGGCAATACGCTTATCTCGCGCATGGCCAGGTGCTATTGCTGAAGAGCGGGGGTGAGTCTGTGTTGCTGACCGAATACCGGGGTCCGGCCAGCTCGGAGGAAGCCGCAATCAGTGGGTACTGGCAACTGCAACGCCAAGGCAATGGCTGGCAGGGGCGTTGGATGAAACAGCCCGGCGAGCAGGGGCTACCCATTACGCTGGAACCGGCGCGCTTGCCGAAAAACATCAAAGCGCTATTACGGCGGCAGGACGGGGGGCAGATCCACTCCGACTTCGATCTGCTGCTTGCGACGAGTCCTGCTCGCAAACTGCACACCAGCAAGATGCAGCGGAAGGCCGGCACCATAGTGGCACCGCAACACTGGCAGCGCGGCAAGTTGCGCATCGAAGGCTTTGTGCTCGCCAAGCCGGAGCAGCCGGGTGACGCCCGGATCAACGACCTGCTGCGACTGCAGTTGCAGCAGGCGATTGGCGATGCCGAACAATGCGAAGCCGGTGCCCCATCTGGGCTCTCAGACTACGCACAGCACGACACCCTGCGCTACGCCAGCCTCCGTTATTTGTCGGTGACAACGCTGCAAGATTATTTCTGCGGCGGAGCCTATCCGAACTCGGGATCGACAGCGCAGGTTTACGATCGCCGTAGCGGCCGATCAGTCGACCTGGGAACCGAGGTCTATCAGATCGATGGCGCCAAGCAAGCCGAGTTTCGCAAACTGGTCGCCAGCCACCTCGCTGCGACGGAACACTCGGCGGAAACAGGCTACGGCACGAGCCCTCTCGGGGAACTCGAAAACGAATCAATGCCCTGGTTGAGCCTGAATGGCATCGATGCAGACGGCGTTGTTGTCGGCCTGAGATATCCGCATGTGGCACAAGCCGGCGACATGGACATCACCATCCCCTACGCCAGCATGCAGCCCTTCCTACGCCCCGAATCCCGTCATGACTTCCTCAAACAACATTGACGCCACCACCAGCCCGAGCTGGCGCTACCGGCTGCTGTGGCTGATCCTGGCCGGTCCGACCTTCTTCCTGCTCTACGGCCAGGCCAACGAGTACGCGGCGCGCATGCCGACGCATCTGGTTGGGAACGTGGCATTCGGCTGGGAGCGCGGCAGCATACCGTTCTGGCCGTGGACCATCGTTCCCTACTGGTCGATCGACGTGATGTATGCGATCTCCATCGTGATCGGCAGCAGCCGGGCCGAGGTGCGAACTCAGGCCTGCAGGCTCTTGCTGACCACGGCACTGGCGTCGCTCTGCTTCGTGTTGTGGCCGCTGCGCTTCGGTTGGGACAGGCCGGAAGTCGCCGGCGTGTTCGGCCAGATGTTCACGGCGCTAGGTATGTTCGACAAGCCGTTCAACCAGGCGCCGTCGCTGCATATCGCGCTGCTCTATGTGATCTGGCTGCGGCTGATCGCGCATGCGGCGCCACGCTGGCATGTGCTGATCCATGGCTGGTGCGTGCTGATCGGTATTTCGGTGCTGACTACCTGGCAACACCATTTGCTCGACATCCCGACCGGCCTCGCGCTGGGCGTTGCGGTCTGTTACGTGCTGCCGATGCCGCCACGTGGCTGGCCGCGCTGGCGCCCGGCTGATCCTGCACGGGCGCGCACGCTGGCGTTGCGCTATCTGGCAGGTGGGCTGTTGTTCGCTGCCATTGCCCTGGCGTGGGGTGGCTGGGCCTGGCTGGCGGTGTGGCCGGCCTTGGCACTGGTGCTAGTGGCGCTCGGTTATGCCCGGCTGGGGCCTGCGGTGTTCCAGAAAACCGGCGATGGCCGCAGCACGTTGGCGGCGGCGTGGCTGCTAGCACCGCAACTGCTCGGCGCCTGGATTTCGTTCCAGTGCTACCGGCGCCGCATCACCGCCTGCAGCCAGGTGGCCCCTGGCGTGGCGCTGGGTTGCTGGCCGGACCAGGCCTCGCTGCAGGGCTACGCCGCAGTGCTCGATCTCGCCGCCGAGCTGCCGCGCAGCCGCGCCACCTGGTCGCTCGCCTATCGCGCCGTGCCCTTGCTCGATCTGCTGCCGCCCACCGTCGACGAACTCACCCGTGCCGTCGCCGCGCTGGAAGAATTGCGCCAGCATGGCCCGGTGCTGGTGCATTGCGCCCTGGGCTTGTCGCGCAGCGCAGCCGTCGTCGCAGCCTGGCTGGCGGCACATGGCGGGGAACCGAACGTCGAACGCGCCATGCAGCGCCTGCGCGAAGCCCATCCCGGTGTGGTGCTGCAGCCGGGCCACCAGGCGGCGCTACTCAACTGGAGCGCCGCATGCCGCTAAACGATGCAGACCTCGCCCACCCCACCGCCGGCGGCACACTGATCGCCCTGCTGGAAAGCTGCGGCCGACTCGGCTGGCTGGCGCTGGCGATCCTGCTGCACGCAGCGTTGCTGCTGGCGTTGGCCAACGGCTGGCTGCAAGGCGCCATGGCTTGCGTGCTGCTGCTGGGCCTCGCCGTGCAGTATTTCGTGGCGCGGCTGGCGCTCGACGCCGCGCTGTTTCGTACGCTCTATCGCCCTGAGGCCGACGCACGGGTGTTCGATGCGGCGATGGCCCGGCTGTTTGGTGGACCCGAACCTGAAGCGGTGCGCAGCCTGGCCTCGCGCTGGCAAGGCACGCAGCGGCTGATCCGGCAGTTCGCCGTCGCTCTGGCGCTGCAGCTCACGCTGTGGTTGGCAGCGTTGTTGGCGGCGATCTGGTACTGACCTGCCGCCAGGCACGGCCAGCCGCCGCGCTTCTCCCGTATCATGCAGGCTGATCCATCCCCATCCCGCCAGCCCATGACCATCCGCGCCTTCGCCTTCGATCTCGACGGCACCCTTGTCGATTCCATCGCTGATCTCGCCCGCGCCGCCAATGCCGCGCGCGCCGATCTCAAGCTGCCGGCGCTGCCGGAAGACGTGGTGAAAAGCTATGTGGGCGACGGCTCGATGAGCCTGGTGGCCCGCACCGTGCATGGCGACCCGGATGCGGTCTGGACTGGCAGCGAGCTGGAGCAAGCCGGCATGGCGCGCTTCGACGAGCACTACAAGGCCGGCCTGACCATAGCCACCCGCTTCTACCCGGAAGTGCAGGAAACGCTGCATGCGCTGCACGAACTGGGCTTTCCGCTCGCCGTCGTCACCAACAAGCCCGAGCGCTACACGCTGCCGCTGCTGCGCGAGCTGGGGGTATCCGAGCGCTTCGAGGTGATCGTGGGGGGCGACACGCTGGCCGAGAAGAAGCCGTCGCCACTGCCGCTACAGCACGTGGCCGAGCGCCTCGGCGTGGCTGTCGGCGACATGCTGATGGTGGGCGACTCCAAGAACGACATCCTTGCGGCCAAGGCCGCCGGCTGCCCCAACGTGGTGGTGCATTACGGCTACGGCGACGGCATCGAAACGCTGGGGGCCGACCGCATCATCCGCTTCTTCTCCGAGCTGCTCGAATTCGTCGAAGGCTGATTCCGTCATCACATCAAATACAACGCCCGCCAATTTGGCGGGCGTTGTGACGCCTGCTGCACCGATCAGCGTGTGCGGCGACGGCGACGCGAAGCAATCAGCCCGACCACACCCAGGCCCATCAATGCATAGGTTTCCGGTTCCGGCACGGCCTGCACCACCAGTTGGTCGGCAACGTCGCTCGACCCCAGCTGGCCGGCCCAGGCACCGCCCGGCTGGCCAGCGCCATCAAGCCAATCGCAGTTGGCCAGCGCCTTGGTGAAGTAAGGTGCCGCGCAAGCCGCAGCACCGGTCAGGCTCTCGTCCACATTGGTGAAATAGGCACCGCTCACCGGGTCGGCGTCGTTCAGCGGCACGTTGGCGCCACGGAACAGGAACTGCTGGGCGGTCGGCGCCAGTGCGAGCTCGGCGGCAGTGGGCAGGCGCCAGCCGAACTGACCCTGATACGACAGGTCGAGGTCGTAGTCCTCTCCCCAGCCGCTCACGGCGGGCAGCGGGCTGGCCCAGGCCCACTTGAGGCCGTTATGCACGATGTAGGCATTGCCAGGCAGCGGCGCATCGATCAGGGCCGCCTGGGAATAGGAGCTGGCCAGCGCGAGCACTGCGAGCACGCTGGCGAGATGTTTGCTGAGCATGGTGATTTCCTTTCGCTGTATCGAATCGGGATCGGGAAATAGCCCAGCCGGGGTGATCGCCGTCTATGCCGGGCGAGCGGATTGTTGCGGCGAATAATGACAATTCTTCTATGCCAGCATCGTAGCGAGTGTCATTTCACCGGAATGGCATGCAAATGAAACGCGGGCTTCATCGAATTGCGTTGATCACGGCAATCAAAGGCAATGAATACGCCACCCACCGGGATATGGCGACACCCCCCTGCCTTCGGGCAGCGATCAACGGTTCTGCAGCAATGGGGAATAGCCAGTGTTGCGTGGCGGTCTTTCAGGGAATGCCGATTTTCCGAAATTGCGCCCAAGCTGAATCGCAGTGGCGGCGCGGGTATACAAGCCGAGGCGATTGGGCGGCGGAACGGCGGGCGAAGCGTCGGACAAGTTCGGCAGCGGCGCTTGCGGCGGCTGCAGCAGCACATTCAGGCAATCGAGCGAAAGCGCGCGGTAGCCATCCACCTCCACGTCGATGCAGCCGTCGCCCGCCCAGGCAAGACTGTGGCAAGCCGCCAGCAGCATGGCAGGCACAACGCGGCGCAGCTTTGTAAGACCGGGTGGCATGGCGGCTCCATCAAGGTAGCGATGGGCAATCCGATTCTGCAATGAACAGCCCATATTTCATGTTTCCACTATATCTTGTGGCATTGAAATTCAAATATTCTGAATTATTCAGCTTAATCTGATGCACCCGTTTAGATCGATATACGTCTGCATTTGTTTTGTCAAAAAGACGTCATTTTGCTGATGCACCATCCGGCAGATTTTCAAGAGCGACATGCGCGCCGATGCGTTCACCGGACAATATCAGCAAAATGCGTATTACCGATTCGATTTGTAGCAGGCAACGCCAGCATCCCTTTCGGCCGTTGCCGATTCTTACTCATTTTCCCGCCCACTCCAATTCATCGCAGCGGAATGCGCTTTCCAGCATCGATTATGTAAGAAAAATCGGATTTGAATTGAAATCGTGGTATTCCGGCATGCTGCTGGCACTGCTCGCGACCACCGCCATGGCGGAAGTGCCGGTACCGGATCGCTTCGAGGTGTTGGAGTACGTGGTATCCGGCAACACCGTGCTCGGCAGCGAAGAGATCGAGCGTGCGGTCTACCCACACATGGGGCCGGATCGCTCGCTGCAGGATGTGTATGCGGCACGCGATGCGCTGCTCAAGGTCTACCAGGAACGCGGCTTCCAGTCAGTGGTGGTCGACGTGCCCGCACAACGGGTGGTCGACGGCGTGGTGCGGCTCGAAGTGAGCGAATCGACCATCGGCCGGGTGCGCGTCACCGGTGCGCAGTACACGGCGCCGCTGTTGATCCGCGACCAGGTGCCGGCACTGGCCGAAGGCAAGGTGCCGGACTTCAACGCCGCGCAGCAGCAACTGACGGCCCTCAACCAGACCGCGGGGCGGCAGGTGGTGCCGTTGCTGCGGCCGGGCGTACTGCCGGGCACGCTGGACCTGGAACTCAAGGTGGAAGACCAGTCGCCGTGGCGCGGCAGCGTGGGCGTGAACAACGATTACAGTGCCGACACCGAGCACTGGCGCGCCTCGGTCACGGTCGGGCACGACAACCTGTGGCAAGCCGGCCACGCGTTCTCGCTCACCTATTACTCGGCGCCGCAGGACAACGATCAGGTACGCGTCTGGTCCGGCAACTATCTGGCACCGTTGCCGGATAGCCGCTGGAGTCTGCAACTGTCCGGCTACAAGTCCGACAGCGAGGTGGCCACGCTCGGCGGCACCAACGTGCTCGGGCGCGGCCATACCGTCGGCTTCGCCGGCCTCTATCGCCCACCGGGCAGCGATGGCTGGATCCACACGCTGTCGGCCGGCATCGATTTCAAGGATTACCAGCAGCGGCTCTACTTCGGCGACGAGGCCAACCAGGTGCCGATCCGCTATGCCCCGCTGGTGCTGTCGTACAACGGCATGCACTGGGGCGAGGCGGCACAGACCACGCTTGGCCTCGGCCTGACTGCCGGCGCGAAGGAACTGTTCGGCTACGGTAGCGGCTGGGACGAGTTCGATGCCCAGCGCTACAACGCATCGCCCAATTTCCTTGTCTTCAAGGCCGACTTCAGCCGCACCGACACCTTCGCCGGCGGCTGGGAGCTCGGCACCAGGGTCAATCTGCAGGCCGCGTCCGGCCCACTCGTCAGCAACGAGCAGTTCGCCATCGGCGGCGCCAGCAGCGTGCGTGGCTATCTCTCGGCCGAGGCCACCGGCGACTACGGCGGTCGTGCCAGCTTCGAAGCCCGCACGCCAACGCTGTCGGCCCGGCTCGGCGAAGCGGTCGACGAGCTGCGCTTCTACGGCTTCGCCGATATCGGCGCCGTCTACCTGATCGATCCGCTGCCCGAGCAACAGGACGACTTCAGCCTCGCCAGCGTCGGCATCGGCACGCGCTTCCAGTTGTTCCGCTACCTGACCGGCAACGTGGACTGGGCCTGGGCACTGCGCGACGGCCCCAACACCGAGCGGCACGACAGTCGACTGCATATCGACGTGCGCGCCAGTTTCTAACGATGCCTTCCCAACGAGGTCTGACGTGAACAAATCCCTGATCGGCCTGCTGGCCCTGGCGGGCGCGCTGCTAAGCAGCCAGGCAGCCGCCTGGTGGAACGCCGACTGGAGCTACCGCAAGGCGGTGGCCATCGACACCACGCTACAAGGCGCCAACCTGCCCCAGGCGCTGGGCCGCACCCCGGTGCTGCTACGTCTGCATACCGGCAATTTCAATTTCGACGGCATCGCCGACGATGGCCGCGACATCCGCCTCGTCGCTGCCGACGACAAGACGGTGCTCAACTACCAGATCGAGCATTTCGATCCGCTGCTCGGCGTGGCCTACCTGTGGGTGGACCTGCCGGACGTGGCTGGTGGCCAGCGCCGGGACCTCTGGCTCTACTACGGCAACCCGAAGGCACCGGCCACCAGCAGCGGCAAGCAGGTGTTCGATGCCGACTACACGCTGGTCTATCACTTCGACGAGGCCGACGGCGCACCGCGCGATGCCACCGGCTACGGTCATGCCGGCCAGGGCGTGCCGGCGGGCCGCATCGACGGCGTGATCGCCAAGGCCGCGCTGTTCGGCGGTCAGCGCGTCACCGTGCCAGCCACTGCGGCCCTGGCCACCAGCGCTGGCGGCAGCTTCAGCTTCAGCAGCTGGGTGCGCAGGGAGGAAGCCAGCGGCAACCAGCTGATCTACGCGCGCCGGGCCGCCAACCAGTCGCTGCTGATCGGCCTGCGCGAAGGCAAGCCCTACGTGTCGGTGAATGGCAGCGAGGCCAGCGCCGGCCAGCCGCTGGCGGCCGGCCAGTGGCAGCACCTGGCCGTCACCGCCGGCAATGGCCAGCTCACGCTCTACGTGGCTGGCAAGCCGGCAGCGCAGCTCGCCGCCGCGCTGCCCGCGCTCAACGGCCCGGCGGCGCTCGGCGGCGATATCGACGAAGCCGGCGCCAATTTCCGCGGTGCGCTCGACGAGGTGCGGCTGTCACGCGTCACCCGCCCTGCGCTCGCCATCCAGGCCGATGCGCTGGCCCAGGGTGCCGAGAGCAAGTTCGTCAGCTATGGCGTGGACGAGCAAGCCTCCGGCGTCGGCTTCGGCCCGTTCGGCTTCATCTTCAAGTCGGTGCCGGTCGATGCCTGGATCATCATCGCCATCCTCGCGCTGATGGCCGTGCACTCGTGGTACGTGATGGTGCAGAAGAATCGCTATGTCGGCCGGCTGAACCGCGCCAACCTGGCGTTCCGCGAGCGCTTCGCCCAGATCGGCACCCGGCTGGAACTCTTGGCCGACGAGGCCGGCGCCGCCGCCACCCATGGCGAGGCCTCGCTGTGGCGGCTCTACGAGGTGGCGATCAAGGAGATCCGCGCCCGCCGCAACCAGGGCGCCGATACCCGCGTCATCTCGACCGCGACCATCGAGGCGATCCGGGTGTCGATGGATGCCGCGCGCACCCGTGAGAACCTCAAGCTCGGCAGCAACCTCGGCGGGCTGTCCAATGCCATTGCTGGCGGCCCCTACATCGGCCTGTTGGGTACCGTGATCGGCATCATGCTGGTGTTCGCCCAAGCCGCCATGGCCGGCGACGTGAACATCAATGCCGTGGCGCCCGGCATGGCGGCGGCGCTGCTCGCCACCGCCATGGGCCTGTTCGTCGCGATCCCGGCGCTGTTCGGCTACAACCACCTCGTCAACCGCAACAAGGGCGCCATCGCCGACATGCGGGTGTTCGTCGACGAGTTCGTCAGCCGGCTGGCCGAGCTGCATGGCGACGACGGCCCGGCCTATGCACCGCCGCCAGCACAGCATGGTGCCGGCGCTGCCGTGGGCTCGCCCATGCCCAAATCGCGCCCGCAGCCGGTGATGTGAGCACGCCATGGCCCTGACGACCTCGACCCATGACGACGACGAAGACGCCGCCGTCGACAGCATCAACATCACCCCGCTGGTCGATGTGCTGATGGTGGTACTGGTGATGTTCATCCTCACCGCCACCGCGCAGATCGCCGGCATCCGCGTCGACCTGCCCAAGGCGAGCGCCAGCGTGGCGCTGTCCGAATCGCAGACCAAATCGATCTCGATCAACGATGCCGGCCAGCTGTTCCTCGACGCCTACCCGGTCACGCTTGACGAGCTGGAGAGCCGGCTGCGTACCGAGAAAGCGGTCAAGCCCGATTTCCCGGTGATCGTGCGCGGCGATGCCAGCGTGCAGTACCGCAAGGTGATCGAGGTGCTCGACCTGTTGCGCAAGCTGGAGCTGAGCCAGGTGGGCCTTGTCACCGGCAAGCCCACCACCGCTCAGGCAGGAGCACAGTGATGAGCGCAGCGGCGATGGCGCTCACCCGCACCGGCCTGCCGCGCTGGTTCGGGCCGTTGCTCGGCGTGCTGGTGCTGGCACTGCTGGGCTGGCTGGTCTGGCATTTCGCCCACGACCAGAGCGGCATGCGCCGCGAGGCGCCGACGCTCTCCACCATCGTGCCGCTGCCACCGCAACCGACGCCACCACCGCCGGAGGAACAGCCGCCCGAGGAGACGCAGCCGGAGCAGGAGGTCCCCGAGGTGGCCCCCAAGCCGCTCGATGCCCCCAAGCCAGACGACGCCCCCAAGCCCGCCAACGATGCAGCGCAGCCGATGACGATGGATGCCGCCGGCCAGGCCGGCAACGACGGCTTCAACATCGGTGCGGGCAGCGGTGGCGGCATGGGCGGTACTGGCAACGGCGGCACCGGAGGCAATGCCACCTACGGCCAGTACCTGAGCTATGCGCTGCAGCGCCGCCTGCAGTCGGACGAACGCACCCGCCGGCTGGTGTTCCGCCTGCAGGTGGATATCTGGCTCGACGCCCAGGGCCGCCTCACCGATGCGCGACTGGTCAGCTCCAGCGGCAATCCGGATACCGACGCCGCGGTGCTGGCGACGCTGCGCGACATCGGCCAGCTGGACGAGCGGCCCTCGGCCAGCCAGCACTTCCCCGCCCGCGTGGCCATCAGTGGCCGGCGACCGGGATGACCCATGAACACAAGATCACAACCAGGGAGCTCGCAATGATGTCCTCATCCGCCACGACGACCGCCCGGTGGCGCATCCGCCCCGTCGCAGCCGCCTTGCTGGCCGCCGCCATCGCCCTGCCCGCCCATGCCGCGCCGGCGCCCAGCGAGAACGCGGTGATGAACCTGATCCGGCTGATGGTGCAGCGCGGCCTGATCACCCAGGCCGAGGCCGACACACTGATCGCCCAGGCCGAAGCCGAAGCGGGTGCCGCCCGCAGCGCCGCAGCGGCACCGGCAGCCGCTGGCGCAGTGGCCGGTGCCGCCGCCGCAGGCGCAGGAGCCGCCAAGGGCGACGTACACGTGCGCTACGTGCCGCAGGCAGTGCAGGACGACATCGCCGCCAACGCACGCGACCAGGTGCTGGCCCAGGCCAAGGCCGACGGCTGGGCCAAGCCCGATCCGCTGCCGAACTGGGTGAACCGATTTACCTTCTATGGCGATATCCGGGTGCGTGACCAGTTCCAGTTCTATTCGAACGGCAACAGCAACCAGGAAATCGATTTCGCCGCGCTGAACCGCAACGGGCCGTACGACGTGAATGTCAGCACCAATCCGCGCAACCCGCCGTTCCTCAACACCCGCGAGGATCGCGACAACCAGCTCAAGCTGCGCGCCCGCCTTGGCGTGAACGCGCAGATCTCCGAGCAGTTCCAGGCCGGCTTGCGGCTGGCCACCGGCAACGACAACAACCCGGTGTCGACCAGCCAGCTGCTGGGCGGCGGCATGAGCAAGAAGGACCTGTGGCTGGACCAGGGCTGGATCACCTACCGCCCCAACGACAAGTTCGCTTTCACCGCCGGCCGCATGGCCAACCCCTACCTTTCCACGCCGCTGCTGTTCGCCAGCGACTTGGCCTTCGACGGCCTGGCCGCGCAGGGCCGTTACCCGCTGAATCCGAATTTCACGCTGTTCGGCACGCTGGGTGTGATGCCGCTCGAATACAGCAGCGACAGCTTCCCCAGCAGCAGCCAGGACAAATCCTCCAGCCACGACAAATGGCTGTATGGCGCGCAGATCGGCGGCGAATGGAAGCTGGACAACCGCAACCGGCTGCGCGGCGCGCTGGCGTGGTACGACTTCAACAACGTGCGCGGCCAGTTGTCGGACCCGTGCCCGCTGTACCTGGGCCAGACCGAATGCAGCACCGACTGGTCGCGCCCGGCCTTCATGCAGAAGGGCAACACGCTGATGCTGTTGCGCAATGTCGTGCTCAACCCGGCCGATCCGCTCGGCACGCCACAGCCGCAATACGTGGGGCTGGCCTCGGACTTCAACCTGCTGGACCTGAATCTGCAGTGGGAAACGCAGGTGTTCGGCGGCACCGGGCTCAAGCTCGAAGGCGAGTACGTGCACAACCTGGACTACGACGCCGACCGGATGGCAAGCCAGGCGCAAGGCGGCATCGTCAACAACCTCGATGGCGACGGCAACATCAAGAGCGGCGCCGACGCGATCCAGCTGCAGGCCACGCTGGGCAAGCCGGTGCTGCAGCAACCGCGCGAGTGGAACATTGTCGTCGGCTACCGCTATATCGAGCCCGATGCGATGCCGGACGGCTACAACGATCCGGACTTCCATCTAGGCGGCACCAATGCCAAGGGCTACTACCTGGGCGGCGCCTACGCCATCGACAAATCGGTATGGCTGCAGGGCCGCTGGCTGTCGGCGCAGGAGGTATACGGCCCGCCGCTGTCGATCGATGTGCTGCAGCTCGAACTGAACGGGCAGTTCTGATCATGCGTGCCGCCCTGCCCCTAGCAATCCCACTGCTCGCCCTGTTGCTGGCGAACCCCTGCCACGCCGACAGCATGGAGGAGCGGCTGCGTGCCCAATTGCGCGCCACCTCCGCCCAGCTGGCCCAGCTGCAGGCCGAACAGGCCCGGCTGCTCGCCGACAAGGCCGCCGCCGAACAGGCACGCGATGCAGCCCGGGCCGAGCTGGCCAAGCGCTCTGCCGCGCCGGCGAACCAGGCCGATCGCGCCGCGGCGCGCCAAGCCCAGGCGGCCGCGCGCGACGCGCAGGCCGAACTGGAACGCGTGCGCAGCGAGCGCGACACCCTCAAGGCCGAAGCCGGCCGCCAGCAACAGGACAGCCAGGCGGGTCGGCAGGAACAGGCACGGCTGCAGGGCGAAGTCACGCAGCGTGTTGCCCAGCTTGATGCCTGCACCGCGCGCAATGCCCGGCTCTACGCGGTGGGCAAGGACATCCTCGCCGCCTATGAGCGCATCGACTTCGACACCGTGCTGGCCGCGCGCCAACCGTTTGCCGACCGCTCGCGGGTGCGGCTGGAAGAAGCCGCGCAGGCCTTTGGCGACCAGTTGTACGAAGCCCGCTTCGATCCCCGTCAGGCACCGGCCGCCGCCAGTGCAACCACTCCCCTACCCAGCCCGTGATGATCGCCATGACCGAACACGCCCCCTCCCAGATTGCCAGCGTCACCCCCGCCGTTGTCGCCCAATTGCTGGCCGATCTCGGCTGCCGCGCCGAAATCGGCAGCGCCAACGGCCAGCCCATGATCGGCAGTGCGCTGCACGGCGCGGTCTTCACCGTGCATTTTGGCAACCCGCAGCCCGGTTCGCCGCAGGAGGCGCAATACGGCGACCTGTCGCTGGTCTACGCGCCGCGCATCGACGGGATCGATCCCGGCAGTGCCTTGCCGGCGTGGCTGGAAGCCGCTGTTGCCGGCTGGAACATCGAACGCCGCTTTGCCCGGCTGGCGGTGCTGCAGGGGAATGACGGCCCCTACCTCGCGCTGCGCTGGGATGTGCTCACCATCGCGGTGGGGCGGGCGCAACTCGTCGCCACGCTGCAGCTGTGGGACCAGCTGATGCAGGAGTTCTTCCTGTTCCTGCGCAGCCGCGCCCCGCTCGCCACCGAAGCCCAAGCCGCCTGATCGCCCCCACCTGTTGCAGGACCTGCCACCATGACCCGCCGCACCGCCCATACCCGCACCCGCCGCCGCTTCACGCCCCGGCCCATCGCCTGGGCCATCGCGTCGCTGCTGCTGGGCAGCGGCATGGCCTGGGCGGCGCCGACGCCGTTGTCACCCGGCTGGCTGTCAGGCAAACAGGAGGTGCGTACCCAACGCAACAGCACGGCCCCCGCCACGGCCGGCCCGCTGGCCGGCGGCTACACGGCGGCCGCCTTGCTGCAGCAGCGCACCGTGCAGCAAAGCATTGCCAACCTCAACGCCGCTGCCGCCGCCATCGTCGCCGCGCAGCAGGCGCAGCGCGATGCGGCGCAGTTCGCCCGTAGCCGCAACTGGGGGGTGCCCGATGGCTTGGCCGAAGCGGGGCTGAAGCTCGCCGCCGGCGTGGCGGACGATCCGCTCGCGCCCGCCCGGTTGCTGGATGCTGCGCTGTGGCAGAACGCCCAGCTGCCCACCCAGACCAGCAGCAGTGGCAACACCACCGTCAGCATCGTGCAGACCGGTGCCAAGGCCATCCTCAACTGGGAGACCTTCAACGTCGGCGGCCGTACCACCGTGCACTTCGACCAGCGCGCCGGCACCCAGCTCGACGGCAGCAACGAATGGATCGCGCTCAACCGCATCAACGACCCTGCCGGCCATCCCAGCGAGATCCGCGGCCAGATCAAGGCCGAAGGCAGCGTCTACCTGCTGAACCGCAACGGCATCCTGTTCGGTGCCGGCAGCCAGGTGAACACGCATTCGCTGCTGGCCTCGTCGCTGGATCTGTTCACAGCCGATGTAAACGAGAGCAACCGGCTGTTCCTGAAGAAAGGGATCACCGCTGCACTCGAATCCAGCGAAGGCGACGGCAGCCAGCATCACCTCGTCAACGGCGCCTGGATCGAAGATGGCGTCGCTCGCCAGCGTGGCGAGCTCACCGTCGAACGCGGGGCGCAGATCGCCACCGGCGATACCGGCTTCGTGATCGCCGCCGCACCACAGCTCAGCAACGACGGTGCTATCACGACACGCGGCGGCTCACTGATCCTGGCTGGCGGCACTTCGGTCCAGCTGAACGTGGCAGGCAACACCGTTGCGGGTGCCGCGGTCGATACCAACCGGATCAGCCCGACGGTGAAGCACGACGATGCCAGCCAGTCGGTGCGAAACAGCGGCCTGCTGCTCGCCGACCACGGCGACATCGTGCTCGCCGCAGGCAGCGTCCGGCACGATGGTGTGCTCGCCGCGATATCGGGCATCGCCCGACCCGGCTACATCGGGCTCGTCACCGATCCGGAATGGGCTCCTGGCACTGCACTCGACAGCAGCCTGCGCGCCGCCGACTTCGGTGCCATCACGCTGGGTAAGACAGCGCTGATCGCCATGCTGCCGAGCGACGATGGCGAAACCACCACCTCCAGCGCCAAGGCGACGGCGGTGTTCACCCCGGGCAAGGTGGACCTCGTCGGTGGCGCCGTCACCCTGCAGCAGAACGCGCGCATCGTCGCGCCAGGTGGGCAAGTGCAGCTGGCCGCACGCCGTAGTGATGGCCTCACCGCCCATCCGAACGGGATCGAGCCCGGCGCAGTGGCCGGTCGCGTTTATCTCGCGGAAGGGGCATTGATCGATGTCTCCGGTCTGCCGGATGTCCACAAGTCGGTTGCCGATACCGTCCTCAAGGTGGGGCCGATGACACGCAACGACCTTGCCGATTCACCGTTGCTACGCCAGGGCTTTCTTTACGGCAGCACGGTCTACGTCGACACCACCCTGAGCGGCGTGCGGGGCGATGGCCTGCCCTGGGTGGGCAGCCCCGGCATCAATGTCGTGCCCTATCTCGACAACGTGCCGCGCGGTGTGCGCGAGTTGCTGGTCAACGGCGGCACGATCAACCTGTCTGGCACCGAGGTCATCAGCCGCAGCGGTTCGCAGCTGCGCATGGAGGGGGGCTTCCTCAACTATGAAGGCGGCCGCAGCAACGGCCCGACCCGGCTGCTCGGCGCAGACGGACGCAGCTACGATCCATCCCGGCTGGACCCGGACCTGCTGTATGTCGGCTTCGCCGGCCAATACACGCAAGCACACGCGCGCTGGGGCGTGGATCGTACCTATGTGAACCCACTACTCGCCGGTACTGTTGCCCAGTACCGGGCGGGCTACGTCGAAGGGGCCGCGGCCGGCAAGCTGAAAATCGAAGTCGCCGGCAGTGCCGTGCTCCAGGGCGAAGTGGCCGCCCACGCCTATGCGGGCATCCGTCAAGTGGCCGGCAACCAACGCCCGAGCGGCGGCGCACTGGTGGTGACCAGCCAAACGGCCGAAATCAGCGAAAGCGGACGCAGATACAGCTTCGGTCCCAACATCCTGGTGACCGATACCCTGCCCGATCTGGGCGAACGCCTGCCGGGGTTCGGCGCCGATACCGTGCTGCGCACGCCCGAAGCGATCGCGGGCGCAGCGGATGATCGCAACAACCTGCTGAACTGGCTGCCACTCGAAACGGATCGTCTCACCGACAGTGGGCTCGCCCGCATCGCCCTCAGCAGCAAGGCCGGCGCCATCGAGCTGACGCCCGAGGCCCAGCTGCAAGTGGTTCCCGGTGGCGAAATTGATCTGACCGCGATCCGCGTCGGCCTTGCCGGCCATATCACCGCCCAAGCGGGCCACATCGATGTGCATAGCATCGGCAGCAACGACCTGCTCCATCCCTATCTGCAGCCGGATCGCACCGCAGCCCTGCCCACGCCCGGTGGCATCCAGGTGGCCAGCGGGACCGTGCTCGATGCCAGCGGGCTGTGGGTCAACGATGCCGGACAGGATGGCAGCCACTTGCTGGGCAGCCAGTACGTCGACGGTGGCGCCATCTCGCTTGCGGTCGACAAACAGGCGTCCCAACCGCTGACGGACGGATCGTGGGATGCCGGCACCCAGGGCGGTGACTATGTCGATGTCAGCGGGTCATTGACCCTGCAGGCAGGCAGCTTGCTTGATGTCGGTAGCGGCGGTTATGTCGCAGCCAATGGCAAGCTCAAGACAGCGGGTGGCCTGCCCGTCGGCAAGGGAGGCAACATCAAACTCGCGGTCTACGACGGCGGCGACAAGACCAACTTCGGCATCGTGCCGGAACGCCCGTCCGCAGGCCGGCTGCAGCTGGACGGCACGCTCAAGTCTAGCGGCTTTGCTGGCGGCGGCACGCTGGAGCTACACGCGCTCGGCATCACCATCGGCACATCGGCCACGCTCGCGGCCCAAGAAGAAAAACCGTATGCCACGCTGCAGCTGGACGATGGCTTCTTCGCCCGGCAAGGTTTCGGCGCATACCGGCTCTATGCCGAGTACGACGCAGGCATCCTGCCGGGGGCCAATGTCCAGGTCAGCCAGTTACTGCGCCAGGCGCCTAGCGATGCCCAACTGGCAGCCCTGCCGAGCGACAGCACGCTCGATCTGCTCGGCAGCGCGCGGGTACAGCCGGCACTGCAGCCCGCCACCCATTTCAGCCTCAGCGCCGGCAACCACTGGAACTGGGGTGCGGTGCAGGATCTCGGCGGCTGGACCTGGACCCGGCAGGACTACGCGGGCATTGCCAACCAGGGCTCGGTGACCCTCGGTGAGGGTGCCCTGCTGCACGCCGATCCAGGCGCACAGGTCACCCTGCAATCGTTCAACCGCATCACGGTGGACGGCCACATCGAAGCGCGCGGCGGGGCCATCACGCTGAGTGGCGACCTGCGTCGGTCGGCATTGACCCGTTCCGGTCTGC
This sequence comes from Chitinolyticbacter meiyuanensis, assembly GCF_008033135.1. NCBI lineage: Bacteria > Pseudomonadati > Pseudomonadota > Betaproteobacteria > Neisseriales > Chitinibacteraceae > Chitinolyticbacter > Chitinolyticbacter meiyuanensis. The sequence continues at coordinate 1,888,104 of NZ_CP041335.1, read as the reverse complement.
TCCATCCGGAGCTGGACAAACCCATCGACAACTTCGATACCGGCAAGTCCATCTGGCTGGGTCAACACAGCGTGCTCGACGCCAGCGGCATCGTGCTGCCCGACCTGGACATCGCCCCATTGGCCGGGCGCAGCCCAGCCACCCACGCAGGGACCGGGCAGGTGCTGGCTGGCGGCAGCGTCACGCTGTCGACCGACACCGGCTTCATCGCCGCGCTTCCCGGTGCCCGGATCGACGTATCGGGCACACAGGGGCAGCTGGATGTGCTCGCACCCGCACCGGTCAGCACCGGGCTGGCGCAGCAAGGTGCTCAGTACCGGCGGCAAACCATCGGCAGCAATGGCGGCAGCATCGTGCTGGCGGGCGCCACCGGCCTTTACTTCGACGGTACATTGGCCGCAGCCGGTGGACAGGGCGCCGTGGGCGGTAGCCTCTACCTGCTGCCGATTTCCCCCAATCTGAAGGTCAACGACCAGGGCACGCTGAATGGCGAGCTGGTCCTGATGCAACATGGCCTGACCACCGGCCGTGCCGGGCTGGCCCTACCGGGTGATCTGCCGCAGGCGCCGGCCAACGTGAAGTACTTTGCGCTGGATCGGCTGGACGGCTCCGGCATTGCCGGCCTGCATATCGATGCGCCGCGCGCCTATCGTTACCCGGCCGATGGCGAGAGCGAATTCGGCCGGCAAAGCCTGGTGCTGGCCGGCGATATCGATCTGCAGCTGGGCCGTGCCTTCACCGCCATGGTACCGACGCTGCGCACCATCGACCTGCCTGAGGATGGCAGCCTACCTCAGCCCACGCTCGCGCAGACCGGAACAGAGGCCACTCACGGGCAGGTGTCGATCACGGCACCGCTGATCCAGCTGCGTGGAGATCCAACGCGCGCACAGGTGGATCCGGCCAGCGTGCGTGGCGCTGCAACATTGACGCTGGCGGGGCAACACATCGATCTCGCCGGCTCAGTCAGTATTCAGGGCACAGGCGTGACCCAGCTGCAAAGCGACGGCGACATCCGCTTGTCCGGACAGCTCGGCACAACCGGATGGAACCCTGGACTGCTCTACACCGCAGGCGATCTGGAACTGGCCGCCGCGCAGATCTATCCGACCACCGGATCGACGTTCGGCCTGATCGCGAGCTCCGGTGGACTGCTTGACGATCTCGGTGAGCCGCTGCCCACTGCGATCCGCATCACGCAGCGTGGGCAAGCGGGAGCACCGCCACTCTCCGCCGGCGGCGCCTTGCTGATCGCCGCAACCACCATCGAGCAAGGTGGCACGCTGCGTGCACCGTCCGGCCACATCGTGCTCGGCAGCATCGGCGATCAGGACGGCAATTTCGCGCCGCTGAGCAACGCCCTCAATGGGATGCCGCCGCCGCGCACCGACATGGTCACGCTGTCCCCCGGCAGCACCACCTCCGTCTCGCTCGCTGGGCTGACCGTGCCCTACGGCATCACGGTGGACGGCACCAACTGGCAATACAGCCCCTACACGCCACAGCCGCGGGAAATCAACGCCCCGCCGGAAAAGCAGATCCTGATCAACGCCGGCAACATCGCGCTGCAGGACGGCGCCACGGTCGATCTCAGCGGTGGTGGCGATCTGCTGGGCCTGGAGTGGGTGCCGGGCACCGGCGGCACGCGCGATGTACTGGCGCGCTACAACGTCAGTTACGCCCAGAGTTCGGCCGGCACCCAGGTGCCGCTGTATCCGGACCAACGCGGCGTCTATGCCATCCTGCCCGGCTATACCGGCGCCGTCGCACCGGTCGATCCGGTGCTGGAACCTGGCCAGGCCCCGATCGAAGCCGGGCGTTCGGTCTATCTCGCTGGCGTGCCCGGTCTTGCGGACGGGACCTATACGCTGCTGCCGGCGCGCTACGCCACCTTGCCGGGCGCCTACCGGCTGGTGGAGCGCAGCGGCCAGCGCGACAGTGTGCCGGCGGAAAACCGCCGACTGGCGGATGGCACCATCGTGGCTGCTGGCTACTACGTCGACGGCTTCTCCGGCGTGCGCGACGCGCGCAGCAGCACCTTCGAGCTGCAGGATCGCGACACCTGGACCCGCTATTCCGAATACACCTTCACCGGCGCCAACCGCTTCTTCGCCGACCAGGCCGCCCGGCGCGACCAGAGTGCACCGATGCTGCCGCGTGACGGCGGCCAGCTGGTGATCGGCGCACGCGACAGCCTGAGCCTGGGTGCCCAAGTAAAGGCCGCCGCGGATCAGGGGGGCAGCGCCGCACAGATCGACATCGCCGCACGCCAGCTGCAGATCGTCGGTACGCCCGCGGCGCAACAGGCCGGCTACCTGCAGTTGCCCGCGGACCAGCTCAGCACGCTGGCAGGCGGCAGCCTGCTGCTGGGTGGTACACGCAGCGCGGGCAAGGAAGGCGTCGTCATCACCCCGCTCGCCACCGATATCCAGGTGGCCAACGATGCGGCGCACCCGCTAGAGGGCAGCGAAATCCTGTTGGCCACCCGCGCGTTGACCACAGATGAGATCGCCGCCGGCGAAAGCGGCAGCCTCGCCGTGCAATCCGGTGCCGTGGTGCTCGCCCGCGGTGAGCATGGCGGCAGCGTGCAGCGCCCGCTGGTGATCGGCCGCGATGCTGCCGGCATGGACCCAGGTACCAGCGGTGATGGCGCACTGCTGCGTGTTTCCACTGCCTGGCCGGTCAAATTGCAGCGCCACAACCTGCCCGACACCCCGACGGCACTCGTCGACATCCAGGACGGTGCCCGGCTCAATGGCGGCAATACGCTGTTGGTCGATGCCAGCGGTGATACCCGCATCGCCGCCGCTGCGATACTCGCCGGCCGGCAGATCGAGGTGAACAGCAGCCGCATCACCTTCAGCAGCGGGCAATCGGCCGCCAGCGGCATGACGGTCGGTACGGCCACCCTGCAGCAGCTGGCCAGCGCCCAGACCGTGGTTCTGCGCAGCTACGGCGATATCGATTTCCTCGATCCCGCCGTGTCCATCGAGCTGCCCGGCGCGCTCACGCTGAGTGCCGGCGGTTTCGTCAGCCACGACAACGCCGTCGCGATCCAGGCCGATACGCTGACACTTGCCAATACGCTGGCCGCGCCCATGCCCGATGCGGCAACCGGCACGGCGACGCTCATGGTCAATGCCAGCGAGCTGCGCCTTGGCGCAGGCGACAAGCGGCTCGTCGGCTTTGGCGCGCTCAACGGCACGCTGAGCCGCGCGGTGGTGGGCGAAGACACCGGCAGTACCGATCTGGGCACCGCCACCCTGCAGCTCGCCACCCCCGTGCTGCAGGCCGGGCAAGGCAGCAGCCAGACCCTCATCACCAGCGGCAATGCAACGCTGCAGGCCAACGGGCAGGCTGCATCGGCCGCACGCCCCGCCGGCGGCAGCCTGACGCTGCAAGCTGCGGCAATCCGCAGCAACACCGGGATGCGTGCCAATGCCGGCAGGCTGACGCTGCACGCCACCCAGGGCGATCTGCTGCTCGACGACGGCAGCGATATCGATGTCTCCGGCCTGGCCCGCGCCATTTTCGACGCCACCTTGTATGCACCGGGCGGAGTGCTCACACTGCGTGCCGACCAGGGCAATGTGGTACTGGCCGGCAATGCCGCGTTGCGTTTTGGCGCTGCCGCTGCCGGCGGGGATGGCGGTGCGCTGACGATCCGCGCACCGCGTGGCCAGGCACAACTCGTCGGCCAGTTGCACGGCACGGCAGCGGGCCGTGGCAGCGATTTCGCGCTCGATACCGCCGCCGCCATCGATCTTGACCACCTCGCCGATACGCTGACGCAGGCCGGCGTTGCCGGCGAGCTGGCGATCCGCAGCCAGGCCGGCAACCTCACGCTGTCGTCTGGCCGCACGCTGCGCGGCAGCAGCATCGAGCTGGTGGCCGATGGCGACAATGGCAGCGCGTTGCGCGATACCGCCAACGGCAATATCCGCATCGACGGTACGCTCGATGCGCGCGGCAGCGCGGGCGGCCAGATCGCGCTGTGGGGCAAGAACGGCGTGGCGGTGAACGGCAGCCTGCTCGCCAGCGGCAGCCGCGCCGACAAGCGCGGTGGGGATGTGGTGATCGGCACCAGCGGCAAGCACAACGGCAACCTGAACAATGCGTTTGGCTACCAGGACGTGACACCGGAATCGTCGGGGCGCATCAGCATCGGCAGCGGTGCAGTGATCGATGTCAGCGGCGGCAGCGCGGGCGGCTTGTCCGGTGGCACGCTCGCACTGCGGGCGCCCTTGCTCACCAACGGCGAGGTGGCGATCGACGTGGCGCAAGGCGCCCAGATTCGCGGCAGCCGCGCCACCACGGTGGAGGCCTATGCGGTATGGAGCACCACCGATGCCGTTGTCGATCCAACCCAGCATTTTGACGGCATCATCGACCCGGCCGGCTGGTTCGATGTCACCGGCCTGCGCGTGGCCGGCACCTGGATCGATCATTGGGGCAACCCGCTGATGCCGCCATCGACACCGGAAGAGGAAGCGCTGTACCAGAGCCGCTACTTCTTCACGCCGGATGCCGCCAACACTGATCACCAGACCTTCTACGGCTATCGCAATGGCGACGCCGCGCAAGGCCCCGGCACGCTGATGGGCTTCATCCAGAACCCTGGCTTTGCGTTCGAATCCCGCCTCGCCCACCTGCCCAATCTACGCGCCCGCCCCGGCATTGAGCTACGCAACCCGGATGGCGCGATCAATGACGGTGCCATCCGCCTGTTGACCAACTGGAACCTGGGTGCCGGACCAACACCAGATCAGTTGGTATTCCGCTACCAGGGGCAGGCGCCGGCGATCACCTTGCGAGCAGAGGGTGACATCGTGCTGCAAGCCAGCCTGACCGATGGCTTCTATCAGCGCGCCAATCCGTTGGGCACCACAAATCCGTTTGGCGCGGCAATCAAATATGCGCCCCACGATTCAGGCCTCGGGCCCTACGACTCGTTCCGTAGCATCATCCTTTCCAGCGGCTACAGCGCAGAAGAAGCAGCCGACTTCGTGCAAGCCCCGGCACTGCTCGGTGAATGGAGCGGGGCCGATCCGCTTGCCTTGGCCAGGTACTACGGCCTCTACAACGATTACATCCAGTTCCTCGCCAATCCAATCGACTTGATGGGCAGCTTCGGCTTCGATTACGCCTATCTGCTGGCGCAACGCAAGCTGGTCGGCGAGGTCGATTACCCCGGACAACCGATACCCCCCGCTGTACCGTCCGACCTGAACGGCTATGCCGACTACCTGCAAAGCTACAAGTGGTACGTGATGGACCTTGTCACATTCTGGCAAGGCACCGGCCAAGCCGATCTGCCCCGGCTGGCGCCGCTGGCGCCACCAGCCCGCATCCAACAGCTGCCTGATGCGATGCTGGCCACCGACAACACGCCCAGCCCCATCGCCACCCTGGCGAATCCGGCACCACTTGCCACCGCCACGCTTTTTGCCAGTGGCGATAGCAGCAGCTATCGGCTGGTGGCAGGCGCTACAGCCGGCAGCGCAGCCCCCGTCTCAGTTGATTCAAACCAGGGTGGCCAGATCGAGATCGCGAGTCATCGCATCACGCATCAAATCTACGATGATTCGACCTTCTATTACCCGTACGAACGCGATATCGCCCTGCCCAACCTGATCCGTACCGGCACCGGCAGCATCGAGCTTGCCGCTGCCGGCGATATTCTGCTGCGGGACAAAACAGCTCCCGGCGTGATCTATACCGCGGGCTTGCCAGTAGAAGGTACGTCCTTCGTTCCGTCGAGTTACCTTGCAGCCAACGGCAACCCCGCCTACGCAGAACTATCCAATCTGTTGCTTGCGAATGCGGAGGTTCATCCAGCCGCAGCCGGCGATATCCGGCTCACGGCGGGCGGCGATATCACTGGCAACCAACAGGTCTACGACGAAGACGGCAGCAAGACCGGCTTTTCCGGCAACTACTTGGGACAGTACTGGACCACCTGGCTGTGGGCACGGCAGCCGATCGGCGATATCGGTGTGATCTCGTCGATCAATTTCAGCCACTTCGGCCAGGGTGTGATGTCGGTCGGTGGTGATATTGCGGTCACCGCCGCTGGGGACGTGCGCGAGCTGTCGCTGTCTGCGCCCACCACCTACACCGGCTCCAGCGAGGTCACCAGCTTCCATGGCGGCGGCGATATCACGGTCAAGGCCGGTCGCGACCTCATCGGCGGCAGCGTGTTCGTCAGCAAGGGTGATGCGTCACTCACCGTGGGGCGTGACGTGAAAGCCGCATTCACATTGCGTCCGCCCAACCTTTTCAATCAGGATGGCAGCCAAGCCGAAAACGATATCTCCACCGTGTTTGCCCTGCAGAACGGCCATATCGACCTGCAAGCCGGACGGCATGTCGATATCGGCGCGGTGGTCAATCCAGCCCTGCTCACCTCGCCGGTGGGCGGCAATATCCGCAGCGACCTGCAACGCTATGGCGAGACTGCAAGCGTGTCCTTTGCGAGCGCGGGCGGCGACATTCAGCTGGGTACGCTCATTTTCGGCAATCCGTTGTTTGCCAACGGCTATTGGGACGGCGCTAAAGGCGTCGGCGCCCGCTACCTGGATCTGCTGCCACCCAACGTGGTGCTGCATGCCGCACAAGGCGGCATCCGCATCGCACAGGCGGGCCAACTGTTCCCGGCCCAGCACAATCAGCTGGAAGTGATCGCCGCCAGCGACATCCTGATGAGCAATCTCCGCTCGGACGGATTTGCCCCCACTTCGTTGTACCTGGGGATTGCCCGCGGTACGGCAGCTGATTTCCCCTCGCCGGAAGCCGGCCTGCCCTCGACCTGGAATCCAAGCACAGACGCCGCGCTCGACAACAACAATGCGGAAGCGGCCTCGTTGCATCGTGACGACCACGACCCGGTGCGGCTTTACACCCTGAGCGATCTGGTCAACGGCGTGGAAGGCACGCTATTGAGCGCGCTCACCTTGCGCTATCCCAAGCCGGTGTGGATCCGCGCTGGCGGCGACATCATCAACCTGGCCCTAAGCGCCACGCACAGCCACGCCGGCGACGTGACGCGGATCGAGGCCGGCCGGGATATCTACGACGTAGCCTATGCGCTGGACCCCAGCGCCCCGCGGGATTTCTACGGCGCGCTCAAGATCATCCCGGTGATCGCGCTCGGTGGACCCGGGACGCTGGAAATCCAGGCTGGCCGCCACCTGGGTCCATTTACGTCGCAGACGGAACTGGCCCAACAAACCGGCGGCATATCACCTGCCGAACCCTTGCCGGAACTGCGCAACCTCACCGGCATCAACACCATCGGTAACGTTGGTAACAGCTTCCTGCCGCGGCAGAGTGCCGACATCGTGGTCCGGGTGGGGGTTGGCCCTGGCCTGGCCACAGAGGACTTCATCGCCCGCCATATTGCGCCGGATACCCGCATCACCGACGCGCCAGACCTGTCACCGGCGCTGATCACGTTCATGCAACGCCGCAGTGCTGAAGAGGGCGAATTGACTGCTGAAGCCGCCTGGCAGGGTTTCCAGGCGCTGCCCGCAGAAGCCCAGCAGTTGTTTGTCGATCAGGCGCTGTTCACCGTGCTGGGCACCACAGCACGCGACTACCACGATGCTGCCAGCCCTTACCGCAACCAGTACGCCCGTGGCTACGAGGCCATCAACACGCTGTTCCCGGCCAGCCTGGGCTACACCGCCAACAACCTCGCGGGCGGCAGCAACGGTGCAGCCGAGCTTGCGCACACCGGCGATCTGGACCTGCGCGGCACCACCATCCAGACTCAGCAGGGCGGCGACATCCGCATCCTGGCGCCGGGCGGCCAGGCCTTGCTCGGCAGCGCCAGCGCGCTGCCCGCCAGCATCACCCCCAACCAGACCGGGGTGCTGACGCTGGAACGCGGCGGCATCGACATCTTCCTTGATCGCAGCCTGCTGCTGGCACAAAGCCGGGTATTCACCGAACAGGGTGGCGACATGCTGATCTGGAGCTCCAACGGCGACATCAACGCCGGCAAGGGTGCCCGCACCACGGCCGAGCTGCCGCGATCGACCTATGTGTGCAATCTGGATCAGCACTGCCGCATCGACGCACGCGGCCTCGTCTCCGGTGCCGGCATCGCCACGCTGCAGACCATCCCTGGAGCGCCCTCGGGCGATGTATTGCTGGTGGCGCCGCGCGGTACGGTGGATGCGGGCGACGCCGGCATTCGCGTTTCCGGAAATCTGTATATCGCGGCGCAAAGCGTAGCCAATGCCTTCAACGTCGATGTGCAAGGCGAACAGGTCGGCGTGCCGACCATCGCCTCGGTGAACGTGGCGGCGCTCACCAGCGGCGACAAGGCGGCCAATGCCGCAGCACAGGCAGCGCAGGAGGTAGCGCGTCAGCAACAGTCAGCTTCCAAGGATAAAGGCGTATCCTTGATCACCGTCGACATATTGGGCTTCGGTGAAAATTAGCATTTATATATTTAAAATCAAAAACTTACATTTATTACGCGAAACATTGCAGTCATCAATACTTATAATAAAATTTCTTTGTGTGAAATATAAGAAGCCTAGAGTGACGGCAGCCGGGCAGGATGGACCTGCCCGTGCTGCATCGGATGCAGACTACGTTCGCCCTAGGAGATGACCATGCAGTTCAAGCTTTCGAATGCCCTGCTGTGCGCGCTGATCGCCGCGCCGGCCGTTGCCGCCAATCTGGACGGCGGTGGCGCCACCCTGCCGGGTATTGCCTACACCAATAACAACGCCAGCAGCACCCGCTTCAGCACCTCGGTGCCGGGCCCGGTCGGCGGCCAGACCCCCCTGTTCAATGCCTACAACGCCAACCAAGGCGCGACCAAGACCGTGTCGTATTGCCAGAACGGCAGCGGCAACGGCAAGCGCGTGCTGAACGGCACCAACCCGGCCAACACCGCCTGCTCGTTCAACCCGGCCCCGACCGGCTTCGGCGCCGCCACGGTCGATGCCAACTTCGTCGGCAGCGATTCGCCGATCAGCCAGAGCGAATACACCACCTTCATCACCAACAAGGGTGTCGCCAAAACTGAGCCGGCGCAGTTCCCGGCCATCGGCGGTGCCATCGCCCTGGTGTACAACAAGCCGGGCCTCGCCACCCTCAACCTGACCACCGCCCAGGTCTGCGGCATCTTCTCGGGCACGATCACCAACTGGAGCGCGCTGGGCGGCGCTGCAGCCCCGATCAAGATCGTGTACCGCGCTGACGGCAGCGGCACCACCTTCGGCTTCTCCAACTTCCTGTCCAAGGTGTGCAACACCCCGACCAAGAAGTTCAACACCTCGCAGAACTTCGTCGGCTCGCCCGATGGCGTGCTGGCCGCAGCGCCGGCCGGCTCGATCAGCGCCAGCGGCAACGGTGCCGTCGTGACCACCATCGACACCAACGCCAACACCATCGGCTACGCCGAAGCCGCCAACGTGGGCGCCCTAGCCAATGCCAAGATCTCCCGCGTGAACGGCCAAAGCCCGCTGACCAACTACACCGGCTTCAACCTGCTCGCTGCCGATCTGCTGGTCGACCAAGTGATCAGCGGCTTCAACGCCACCACTGGCCGCCCGAACGTCGTCGCCCTGTCGCCGGCCGCCCCGGTCCCGGGTTGCGTACTGCTGGTCAAGCCGGATGCCTACGCTGCCGTCACCACCGGCTACCCGATCCAGGCCATCAGCTACTTCCTTGGCTACTACAAGGGCAACGGCGCCAAGACCGCCGACCTGCGCACGCTGTTGAACTCGCCGTTCAACGCTGCAATCAAGGCCGGTACCACCACCATCGGCGCAGGCAAGGGCTTCGTGTTCCTCTCGGGCGCCACCGCCAGCATCACCACCAAGATCAACTCGTGCATCACCAACTGATCTTGAATTGATGTCGCAGTAAATGCAGGGAGCGGCTTCGGCCGCTCCCTGTTTACGTACAGCACTGCTGTAATGCTCGGCAGCCATCATCGCCATAGCTTTCAATATTCTGACCACTGAAGAACTGCCATGATCCGCACCTGTCTGTTTTTGGCCATGCTGGCCACCGCCCCGCTCCACGCTGCCGCGCCTGTCGCTGAGGCTGGCAGCTATTCGGTATCCCGAGCCGACGTCGAAACCATGCTGAATGCCCTGCCGCCGACTACCCGCACGCAGCTCAAGGGCGACAAATCCGCCCTCAACGCCTGGTTGCGTGAGCGGCTGACTACACAGGCGCTGGCCGCCGAGGCGCAGAAGCAGAACTGGGCGGACAAACCCGAGGTGAAGCAGCTGATCGACGCCGCCACACGCGAGGTGGTGATGCGCAGCTATATCGCCGCGATGAGCAAGGTGCCCGACGCCTACCCAAGCGATACCGAACTGCAGGCAGCGTACGAACAGGGCAAGGCCAGTTTCCAGCAGCAGCCGCAGGCACGAGTCGCACAGATCTGGCTGGCGGCACCCGCCATCGACGCCGATGCCGTGACCAAGGCGCGCAAGACCGCGGACGAAGTGGTGGGCAAGGCCCGCAGCAAGGGCGCCGATTTCGCTGCACTGGTACGCCAGTATTCGCAGGACAAGGAAGGCGCCGCCAAGGGTGGAGACACCGGCTTCGTGCCGGAGCCGCAGCTGCTGCCGGAAGTGAGGCAGGCGCTGGCGGCGCTGAAGCCGGGCGACATCAGCGCGCCGATCCAGACCGCCACCGGCCTGCACATCCTCAAACTGATCGAACGCCAGCCGGCACGCACGCTCACGCTGGATGAAGTGAAGCCGCAGCTGCGCGATGCATTGCGGGCACAACGCCAGCAGCAGCTGGCGCAGACCTATGTGAAAGGCCTGATTGATAACAGCAAGATGAAGATCGACGAAGCTGCAATCGACAGCCTGCTGAAATAAGCCCCGGTAACGCCCGCCTCAGCCGGGCGTTTCCGCTCGCCGCAGTTGGCGCGGCCCTGCCACCGCAATCAGCGCCACGCTGGCGGCCACCACTGCGAGCGCGAAACGCAGGCTGCTGGCGTGGGCGATCCCGCCGATGATCACCGGCCCGACCAGTAGCCCCACATAGGCGAGCCGCGCCACGGCGGCGATGCCCTCGGCCGGTGAAACGCCGGGCAGGCGCGAGGCGGCAACGAAGAAGATCGGAACCAGATTGGCCGCGCCCAGCCCCATCAACGCAAAGCCCGCCAGCGCGGGCGCGGTGCTCGGCCAGGCAATGGCCAGCGCGATGCCGGCAAAGCCCATCCAGCCCGAGGCCGCCAGCAGGCGCTCGGTGCCGAGCCGGGCGCGTAGCGCATCGCCGGCGAAGCGACCCGCGGCCATGCCACCGGAGAACGCCGCATAGCCCCAACCCACCCAGTACGGCGTGGCCGCGACCACGTCCTGCATGTAGATCGCCGTCCAGTCGTACATTGCCCCCTCGCCGACCAAGCCGAAAAAGGCCAGCACGCCAAGGATGAGCAGCAGCCGGTTGGCACGGCCGCGCTTACCGGCCGATGCCGGCTCGGCCGGATGGTCCGCCAGCAACCGCGTGCGCGACCACAGTGCCGCTGCGGCGGTGATCGCCGCCATGCCGGCGCAGTGCGCCAGCGGATCGACGCCGGCGGCGATCAGTGCACCGCCGACCGCAGCGCCGATCATGCCACCCAGGCTGAACATGCCGTGAAAGCCGGACATGATGGGCTTGCCGCAGTGGGCCTCGACCGTAGCGGCCTGCGCATTCATCGCCACGTCGTAGGCGGCGTTGGTGATGCCAAACAGCAGCAGTGCAGGCAGCAACAGCACGAAGCTCGGCATCGCCAGGATGGCAGCGGTGCAGAGGGCAAAACCCAGCGCGCCCAGCACCGAGGCGCGCGCGCTGCCGCTATGCGCCACCCAGCGCCCCAGTGGCTTCATGGTGACGATGGCACCACCGGCAATGGCGAACATCGCCAGCGACAGGCTGGCCTCGGTCAGGCCGAACTTGGCCTTGATGGTGGGAATGTGCACGCCCCAGGTGGCGTAGCTGGCGCCGCTGGCGAAGAACAGCAGCATGGTGGCAATGCGGGCAGAGAGCATGGGCAGGTCACGAAAGCGGTTTCCGCTAGTGTGCCTGCGTCAGCGCACCACGTGCCATCGGGCAAAACACCGCCGCAAGCACGGCAAATCGCGCTTGCCCGCAGCGGTCAGCGATGCTTGACCAACCAGTCGGTGATGCTGCGATCCTCCGCCAGCCGCGTGATCCACCACTTCAGCGCACGGCCGATGCCGCCAGTGCGCCAGGCCGCATACATCTGCGCAGCGGCCTTGGGCTCGTCCACCTGCTTGACCACCAACCGGCCCGCCGCCAGATCGTCGGCGATCAGGCAGCTCGGCAGAAAGCCACAGCCGAGGCCGGCGAGCTGCGCCGAGCGCTTGTCGCGCATGTCCGGCACGGTCAGCACTTCCTGGCCGTTGAGAATGCCGACAGTACGCGGCAACAGCGTGCGCGAGCTGTCCGCCACCGCGACCACCGGATAGCGCAGTACAGTGCTGGCCGGGATCGGCTCCGCTGCGCTGGCGAGCGGATGGTGCGGCGCCACCGCAAACACGAAATCGATCTCACCAAGTGCATGCGTGGCATACCCACCGCCGTGCGGGCCTTCCACCGCCACCCCCACCGCCAGATCGGCACGATGATCGAGCAAGGCATCCCACATGCCCGCCAGCACTTCGCGTGAAAAACGCAGCCGGGTGCCGGAACCCAACTGCTCGAACTCGCGGATCATCGGGTGCAGCAGCTCCATCGGCAGCAGGCCGTCCAGCGCGATCGACAGCTCCGTTTCCCAGCCGGTGGCGACGCGCTTCACCCGGCATTCGAGCTCGTTGGCGGCGCGCAGCAGGTGGCGGCCTTCGTCCAGCAAGGTCTGACCGGCCGGGGTGAGCTTGGCACGATGGCCGGAGCGATCGAACAGCTGAACGTCGAGCTCGTCCTCCAGTTTTTTCACCATATAGGTCACCGCCGAGGGCACCCGATGTACTTCATCCGCTGCCGCGGCGAAGCTGCCCTTGCGGGCAATGGCGTCGAGGATTTCCAGCGATTCAAGATTGAGACGCAGCATGGAGGCATATCCGCTGGCACGCGGCCATATATTCAAAAATTTGGAACGGCTAGCTCAGAACTCTTTGCTATCAACCGAAAAGATGCAGACTTATCATTGCCTCATCGCAATCAGATTACTTGAAGGAGGCAATATGCATTCTATTCGCAAAGCCGACGAACGTGGTCATGCCGATCATGGCTGGTTGAAATCGCATCACAGCTTTTCCTTCGCCGAGTACTACGACCCCAAGCACACCCAGTTCGGCGCACTACGGGTCATCAACGAGGATCGCGTGGCGCCGGGTCGGGGATTCGGCACGCATCCGCACCGCGACATAGAGATTATCAGCTACGTGTTGTCAGGTGAATTGCAGCATAAAGACAGCATGGGCAACGGATCCGTCATTCGGCCGGGCAGCGTGCAGCGGATGAGTGCCGGCACTGGCGTGGCGCACTCGGAGTTCAACCCCTCGCCCGAAGAACCGGCGCACTTCCTGCAGATCTGGATCATTCCGGCCGAGCGCGGCTTGGCGCCGTCGTACCAGGAGGCCGAGTTCAGCGACGCCGACAAGCGTGGCCGGCTGCGGTTGGTGGCAAGCCCCGACGGCGCCAACGGCGCGGTCACGGTACATCAGGATGTGCGGCTTTACGCCGGCCTGTTCGATGGCGAGGAGCGCGCACAGTATGTGCCGGCACCGGGTCGCGGCCTTTACCTGCATGTGGCACGCGGCAGTATCCGCGCCAATGGCTTCGAGCTCGCAGCCGGCGATGCGCTGTTGATCGAAGAGGAAGCAGAACTGGTGCTGGAGCGCGGCGAGCAAGCGGAAGTGTTGCTGTTCGATCTGGCTTGATGGCGGTCGTGGCGGTGGGCTGAGAGGCCCCGCCGCCACCTCCGTGCTGAAATGTGCTGCGCTTCGCTTGAGCGCCGTAGTGGTCTGGCGACGGGCTGACTCCTTCCTGCCCGTCGCCAGCCACGGGCGCTAAAAAAAGCGGCACAAGACGCGCTGCACGTCGTGGCTAGTAGTGTCCGTGGGGCGCACCGGCTGGCAATGGGGCCAAGATGTTCAGCAGCAGTATCGAAATCAATCGCAACTCACTGCTTTCGACCACAAACGGCCGCCCGTACTCCAGCAGCAACGTTGCTGTTCGGTCGATCAAGTGGGGCTGGCCCGCTGTGCACATTGGAGCGATGTGAAGGCGCCCCAATGTGTCCGTGAGGGCCGCTTGATAGCGCGATTACTTCACCCTCACCAGGTCGTCCGGCTTCCAGGTCTGGTCGTAGAATGCATCTCCGGTGCCATACAGCCGTACGGTGGCAAGGAAGTTGCGGCCAGGAATGGTCTGGATGAAGGCACTGTCCGCGATGCCATCGGGCTTTTGTGGACCGAACCAGATTTCGATGGCGCCGTCAGGCTGTTTGGGCGTGTTGTAGTAGCCGTTGGTGGAGGGCAGCAGCTGGCTGGTTTCCGGCATGGTGCCATCGGTCACGTTGTAGGCCGTCACGGCCCAGAACAGGCCGGCGGGGATGTCCGGGGGCAACCGCAGCTTGTAGGTGTTCGAGCCATTGAGGAAGTTGCCGTCCTTGTCCCGCAGGGTGTTGGGGTACTTCGAACCGGCACCCGTGGTGTGCATGACCATGGCCGGCGCCGACGAGTAGGCCACCTGGAAGAAGCCGGCGCGCTGGTCCACATCCAGGTAGCTTTCCTGCATCCAGTCCGAAGTGGCACCGCCCCAGACGTTCTCGTACTGGCGATCCTTGTAGTAGAAATTGCGGCCATCGGCGCGGCCCAGCTGGCGCGTTGCCATGATCATGCGCGGCGCGGTGGTCACCGCCTTTTGCAGCAGCTCCTGCTGACGCGCCGTCGGCGTAAAGGGCTTGCCCTTGATGATGCCGATGGAGGCCAGCACACCGCGCAGCTCCATGTCGATGGCCGATACCGGCTCGTAGTCGACGAATTCCTTTAGCTTGGTCCAGTAGGCCTTGTCGGTGGGGTACATCATCTCCACGCGCTTGCCGCTGGCATCGGGGAACTGCATCGGCTTGGCTTCCTTCTCCACGGCGTACAGCGGATAGATGCGTGTGGTCTCGGCGTTCTTCACGGCAGGTGCCGGATCAGGCTTGCCCTCGCCCTTGCCCATGATGGTGCGGAAGAACAGGAACACGTTGTAGGTGGAGGATTTGACCGGGAAGTAGCCACCCGGCACGGGGCCGTTGTAGTCCGGCGGCAACAGCAAGTAGAGCCCACCCCGTGCACGGTCGGGGCCGATGGCGCCGACGTCGGTCAAGGTGCGCTGGAAGAAGTCGGTGAACATGCCGATCACATCGGGTGGCGCCTTCACCACCAACGGGCCGGTCTCCTTGAGGTCCAGGTAGTTCATTGAGTAGATGACGTCAGCGTTGGGCGTGGGCACCTGGGTGCGCGCATCCATGCGCTGTTTCCAGATCGGCAGGATGTTGTAGCCGGCTCCGAAGGCCTTTTCGGAGCCATCGCGCATGCCGATGGTGTTGAGCAACGGCAGCATGGTGATGTAGGCGTGGATGGCGCGCTGGTAGTACAGCTCGTCGCGCAGGTTCTCGGCTTCCTTGGCATCGAGCCAGTTGCCGTTGTTCAGCTGCTTGACCAGCGGCGAGGCTGGGGCTTCCGCCCAGGTGGCTGCAGGGAAGCTCAAGGCAAGGCTTAGCACCGTTGCGGTCAGGCTCAGATTGCGTATCGACAGCATGTTGCTACTCCCAAGGTTGAGGCGGCCAATCCAGTTGGCCGCCGCGTTACGATGGTTTGCATCGAACAAAACGGAGAACGTCGGTCAATTCACCTTCTTGATGACCGGCGGTTTCCAGCTGCCATCAAGAATCCCTTCCTTGCCCCAATAGGCACGCAAGTAGAGGGAGATCGGCTCCTTAGGGGATGGAAGCCAATTGGTTTCCTGGTCTTTGCCGGGCGAGGCAGGGCCGACGTAGAGCGTCAGCGAGCCATCGGTGTTGCGAACCAGATTCTTGTTCTTGGTGCCGAGCGAGTAGCGCTTGAGGTCGTTGGCGCTGAACAGATGCAGCTTGTTGTACAGCGTCAGCGACCAGAAGCCGCGTACTGGCGGCTCCTGGCCGGCGGCGAAGGTGACGGTGTAGCTGTTGCTGCCATTGAGCGGTGCGCCCGTCTCATCGAAGTCGGTATAGAAGTACTGGGTTTCGTTCGGTCGGTTGTCGAACATGTTCGATTTCGACGTGCCTGCCCGGTTGAAGTAGTCGATGCCGAACTGCGCGTTGTTGGTGGAACGATTCCAGCCATTGCCGGCGGGCCGGCCGTTGTGCTGCCACTGGAAAAACGGCTTGATCACTTCCTCTTCGGTCTCCTTGGCCACCTCCACCAGCGCCTGCTTGATGGCAGGGTCTTTGGCTGCAAGGTCCATCAGCTGACGGAACTGGGCATACAGCGCCTCTTCGCCGGGTTGTGGCGCTACCGTGGCCAGCACCTGCGGGAATTGATCGAAGAACTTCTCCGGGATCACCCATTTGGTCTCGCCGCCGCTGGCGCTGTCGGCATCCGGGACCGGGATGTCGGGCGTGTTTTTCCAATCGATGGTCTTCATCTTGCCGTCGAAATCCTTGAGCGGATAAGCGACGACCTGGTTGATCTTGCCCTGGATGGCGGCGCGATCCTCCATCGAATCGTCCATGAAGATGCGTGGAATGGCGTTGGCAAGCGCGGTGGGGCTACGCACGATGGCCTCGACCCCGGCCGGTTTCTCGCCTTTCCAGTTGGGCCCGACCAATAGATAGAAGCCGGGCTTGGTGCCGTAGGGCTTGCCCAGATGGCCGAACTGGTCGGTGCGCTGGTCGTAGAGCGCGTATACCCAGAAACGCTCGCCAAAGTCCGGCACCTGGATGATCACCGGCTCCTCGTCCAGCGAGAAGAAGCCCAGGCCGTAGACCACATCCTGATTCGGGCAGGTGACGAAGGTCTCGGACGGTGTGATGTAGTCGTGCAGCATGCCGAGCTGCCCGCGTGGCGCGGCGGGCAGGATGCCCCCCAGCAATCCTGGTCGTGGTGCCTTGGTGATGCGCTCGTACCGATTGATCATGTTCACCATCGGCCAGCCCCACAGATATGCCATGCGGCCCACTGCCTTGGCGTAGCCGGCGTGCATCGTGATGCCGTCTGCGGGCTGGGTGAGTGCTTTGTCCGGCGCGGGCGGGGCGGCCTGCAGTGGCGACAGGGTGAATGCCAGCAAGCACAGTGCGGCGGTCGTTTTGAGGGCGAACTTCATGAGCATCTCCATGGTCTGGGCTGGCCGCTCCGCTAAGGTGAGAAGAACGCACCCAGAAAATGGCTGAGTTCGATATAGCATCACTGAAAGCTGCACAACAAATGCATAACACAAACTTAATTTTTAGCTTTCGACAGAAGAAATATTCAGTGTTTTTGCAATGCCCGGAATGGTGTGCGGAAAACACATCACTTCTCGTGGCAAATACGAGCCATTGCTAAAAAACCAGATAAAACAGCCGGAAATAATCTAGAACACCAAGCTGTCAGGCATCACCTGAATCGCCGTTCGTTTTTCGCTTTGCATGTAAGGCGTGCTGGACGGCAACAATAGATAAGCCGTGCTACCGTTGCCCGGCAGGCAGCGCTTGGCTGGACTTTGTGCGCGAGCTGCAGACCAGAGTGATGATTCGATCTTGTATAGCGAGAAGATGGATGCCCCCTAGCGATCCCAAACCCAAGAGCTATCGCCAGTACCACGATCAAGCTCGCCGAGAGTTTGAAGCGCAGATGAGTCCCATGCCACCGGTAGCAGCGCGTGCGCCAAGGCAGTCGACAAGCAATTACGCACACGAACGAGCATCTTCTGCAAAACGGCACGAAGCGGCAGCGGCGGGTTTCGCCAAGCGCGGCGATGTGGTGGGCCAGACCCAGGCATTGCGACAAGCCGTTGCATCAACAACCAAAGAATTAGCAACCAAGCGCGCTGATCAAAAAAGCCACACACCAGGTACTTTGGCGTACAAGCAGCACGAACACTACATTACACAGCGTCAAGGTGACCTGGGCCGACTGCAAACTGCAGCGACCGGTGCAAAAGATGCGTGGGTCAAATCCAGGGCGGACGGCTTAAAGAAAGCGGGTAGCTAAAAACCCACGAAAACGGACGTGGGCCTAGCTTCAGCAGCATTTGGCAGAAACTG
Source organism: Chitinolyticbacter meiyuanensis (assembly GCF_008033135.1). Classification (NCBI taxonomy): domain Bacteria; kingdom Pseudomonadati; phylum Pseudomonadota; class Betaproteobacteria; order Neisseriales; family Chitinibacteraceae; genus Chitinolyticbacter; species Chitinolyticbacter meiyuanensis. The sequence continues at coordinate 1,869,896 of NZ_CP041335.1, read as the reverse complement.
GTATCGCGCTGTTGGATGTCGTGCCCGGGGAAACGCATTGCAATGGCCACCGTGGCCCGAACAGCTGCCAAATAATCGAAGATCCGATCAGCCAATTAGCCGCCCATAAGCAGCAGCGAAGCGCCATTTCAATCTCTTCATCACCCACGCCTCTACGGACATCACGCGACCCGAGTGCGGCCCGCCACACCACCACTCCCAAGTTGCTTATCTCAGATTGTCGTCAGCGACCGGCAGGGTTACCATCGCCGACGTCAATGACATCGTCATTGATCACGTAAGTTAAATGTTGCGCACAGTGCCGCTGACACTGCCCGGCATGAGCAGCGGTATGCAATCAAAACAAGGATGGAGGCTGAATCAGAATGTGGAACCCAATCGGGGCGCGGCAAGTGTTTGCCGCGCTGGCTTTACTTGCCGCCGGATCAGCGTTTGGCGGCTATGCGGTCACCGGCGGCACCCCCTCTTCCGCGCGGTTCTCGCCGCAAGCGAACAATACATGCAACCCACCCAGGCCAGGCAATTGCACCCATAACCTCGCACCGCCTGCCACCGCCGATGCCAGCAAGGCATTCGATCAGAACAGCAATACCTACTGGCAGGCCTCGGGAGAACGCTTTAAATGGTGCGATAACAATAGCTATTGCCAAGACGTCGATACTTGGGACAAGAACGGCTACCTCGGCCTCTCCTTCAGCACCTATGAGCTGGTGGATGAATACCAGATCACCCCATCCCCCACGTTGTCCGCGTCGCCGAAGGACTGGACTCTTGAAGGCTTCGACGGCACCAAGTGGATCACGCTCGACCAGCGCAGCAACCAGAGCACCTGGGCGTTGAATCAGCCCATTTCATTCAAGGTGCCATTTCCCAAGTACGCGGTGAAATACCGGTTCAAGATCACGGCCAATAATGGTGCGACGGTCCTGCGGATTGGCGATATCCGCTTCAATTCGCCGCTGCTGGGCACCAATGTGCAACCGTGGCTGCGCTACTACGGCTCCGGTGACCATTTCTATACCGCCAGTTTCGACGACTTGGGCGCCGGTGCCGGCGCATACTCACTGGAAGGTCTGGAGGCCTATGTCTGGACCTCCAGCCAACAGGGCACGGTGCCAATCCACCGCTACTACAACGGCACCGACCATTTCTACACTACGGACTGGAGTGAGTTGGGTGGCGGGCGGGGCAGCTATTGGTACGAAGGCATCGTCGCCTATGCCTACAACTACGCGAAGCCAGGTACGGCGCCGTTATACCGCTACTACAACGGGCGCGATCATCTCTATACGGTGACCCAAGGCGCCTATTCCGGTTACTGGCAGGAAGCAACCAATATGTGGGTCAGCCGAACGCCGCGGCAACCCGGCGGCGCGCTGTTCGATACCACCGGGGATCGCATGACCGACGTCGCGGTCTGGCGGCCTTCCACCGGACAACTGCTGCGCTACGGCCCCTACACCGCCCAGGCGTGGACCACGCAGGCAGGGGACGTTGCTGCACCGGCTGATTTCGATGGCGATGGCATTGCCGACCTTGCCTACTGGCGCCCCAGCAACGGCAACTGGTACGTGACCTACAGCGGCAACGGCACGACGGCGAGTCGGAACTGGGGATCTCAAGCAGTAGGCGACCTGCCGGTTCCTGCCGACTACGACGGCGACGGCAAGGCGGATTACGCGGTATGGCGCTCTACGACCGGGCAGTGGTTCCATATTCGCAGCAGCGACGGTGGCACGACCGGTCCTTACTGGGGTGTCGCTGGCGACAAGCCGGTGATGGGCGACTTCGATGGCGACGGCAAGGCGGACTACGCGGTATGGCGGCCCAGTACCGGCGAATGGCTGATCCGCAACAGCAGCGGAACCCCGTCCATCAGCAGTACCTTTATGCTGGGCAGCAGTTCCGACATCCTCGCGCCAGCCGATTACGATGGCGACGGCAAGACCGATGTGGCGGTATGGCAACCAAGCACCGGCTTGTGGTTGATCCGACTCAGTACCACGGGCGCGATCAAGCAGGAGTACTTCGGAGGCCAATACGGTGGCGCTCCGGTGCCGGGCCAATACGATGTGGATGGCAAGGCCGATCTCGCCATCTGGAATCCGAACAACGGTACTTGGCGTATCCGCCACTCCTCTGGCCAAGAAGATTTGGTCGTGCAATGGGGAACGAATGGCGATGTGCCGCTGGCCGGGCTATTCATACGTTAATGTCTTGCCATGCGCCGTATTGAACGGTGCTGCACAAATAAAAGCCCCGCACATCGCGGGGCTTTTTTTCAGACCGTGTACGTTGGATGCGCAGGCCATCCAGCGGCTTGCCCGCGCCCAACCAATCCTGCGCCCACTGCGGCTTGCAGCCGTGGCCGCGCTGGTATTCTTGGCTGTCTTGGGGCTCGCGGCGCTGACAGTCAATTTGTTTTGGCGATGAATCCACTAGCGTAGCTGGAGCGGTGTCGGCATAGACTGCATATAGCTTGCGAGTAACCGACGAAACGCACCATCCGCAACCAGTTTGGCCGAAGCGTCATGCAATTGTGTTTCTACATTCTGAGTGATCCCGGAAGAGGCGAGCAACCAAAGCTCCCTTTGTTCAACGACAACCGGGGGGCCGAAATCCTGCCAACTAAAACCGGGGCGACGTATCACGTTGGCAAGTGCCTGGCCGTTAATACACAGCCCATCTACACGTTTCCGCTGGATCATTTTGAGCGCTTGGCTGGCTTCGGCAACATGCATCGCGAGGGCGTTTTTCAGTGGTCCTGACAATGCCGGGCAACCTCCCCGGATCACGGCAATCGTTTTCCCTTTCCAGGCGGCTGACTCGGCGATATGAGCGGGATCGAGGTGGCGGCCAGGTAACAGATAGGTACTCAGGTGACCAATCTTGGCAATGACACGCACCGAAGTGCTGCCGGTTGAAATCATGGTCTCCGGAACTGCAATGGTGATCTGACGCTGCGCAAGTCGTATTTCTCGTACCACTCTTATCTGAGGCAGGATCTTTACTCGAATCGGTAATCCGGTTTGCTCAGCCAAGAGTGCGGCGGCGTCGATGCAGGCCCCGCGCGGCGGCGAGGAGCTGGTGATGCAGGGCACGATATCCTGGGCTAAATAGGCGATTGTGCGGTCATCGACTACTTCTGCGGCATGACTTCCTTCGGCCCGAACCAGGGACAATACAACCGTCAAGCCCAATGCAAACACGGTGTGCCATTCGGATCTCGCCATTTTCGCCACCATTCGTAAATCGCCGTTTCAGCTTAGCAGCCTCATCGCACGGGAATGAAGAGGTCTGCGGTAAGCCCCTCGCAAATTGGACCTGTCCCCTCGGAGCGGGATGACGGCCGCCTCATAGCGCATCTCGGACGAAAGACACCATGGGACTCTTGACCTTTAGTATCAACATTACCCTCGACGGCTGCGTCGACCACCAGGAGGGGATCGCCGACGACGAAACACACGCCTTCTTCACGCGCCTCATGGACGAGCGCGGCGCGATGCTGTGGGGCCGCGTTACCTACGAGATGATGGAGAGCTACTGGCCGTCGGTCGCGTGCGGCGACGTGGGGGCGCCGCCGGCGATACGCGAGTGGGCGGCCAAGCTGGAGGCGAAGCCGAAGTATGTGGTGTCCTCGACGCGAACGGACTTCCCATGGACCAATAGCCATCACATCGCCGGCGATCTGCGCATCGGTGTACAGCAGCTCAAAGACGCGACGCCAGACGGCGTGTTGCTTGGTAGCGGCAAGCTCGCAACCGAACTAGACCGGCTGAATCTGATCGACGAGTACCAGTTACTGGTCCATCCCAGGATCGCCGGCCACGGCCCGACCCTGTACGAGAGCGGGTTGCCCAGCACAAGACAACTTGAGCTGGTCTCGGCGACGCCGCTCCGCAACGGCGCAGTCGCGATGCACTACCGGCGCGCCTGCTGACTCGGCGAGGGCCATGTCGCTGAATTCAGACTGTAGGGCTCCGGCACAACGGTCAGCGGGTACCGGCATCTGCACTCAGATTCAGTACTTGATATCCCGCTTTTCCTGGCGGCCGTCCTGCTTGGTTTGGCGCTTGTCCTGGCGGCACTCGGCATTGCTCTGGTTGTCTGCTGCACGGCAGTCGATCTTTCCCTGCCGAGCCTCCTGCTTGGCATTCTGGTTCACTTGCCTGCCCTGCTGGCGCTGCTGCGATTGCTTGGTCGCCAGGGCAGTACCGGAGAGTGCCAGCAACCCGGCAGTCAGCAGCACGCCACCCATGCGGCACCAAAGCCCGATTCTCGATTCAACCATCTTCACGCTCCTCGTGTTTAAGGTGGGAATACAGCCAGCCTTCGCCCGCGCATGTTCGCAAAGAACCTGATCAGGAAAGCGCTCTTCGACAAACGCGAGCATCCATGCCCGAAGGTTGATGATGGCAGGCATGCCGTTATCATTCCACCCAAGCGCCGTGACACCGCGCACAGCGGCGCAGCACGGATACGGATGGCTCAATCAGACCGGTAACGACACGCCACGCCTGGAACGTACGCCGCAACACCGGCAGGCGCACACTACGGACCACGTCCCGCTCGTGGCAGCCCCGGCTACTTGGTCCGCTTGGCCTTGCCAGCGGCAGCATTCAGCGCGACGGCTGCACGAACCAGCGCCTTGAAGGCATCGGCGTCCACCGTCTCGTTCGCACCGATATCGATGGCGCGGCGCACATTGCCTTCCAGGCTGGCGTTGAACAGGCCCACCGGATCCGGCAGCGAAGCGCCCTTGGCGAAGGTAAGCTTCACCTTGGCCTTGTACGATTCGCCCGTGCAGAGAATGCCGTTGTGCTCCCACACCGGCGTATCCAGCCATTTCCAGGTCTCGACCACGTCCGGCGCCGCCTCATGGATCAGCTGGCGCATCCGTGCCAGCGTCTCGCCACGCCAGTCGCCGAGCTCGACGATGCGTTGGTCGATCAGCTCAGCGGCAGATTTGTCCTTCGATGACGCATTGGGCATGGCAGCTCCTGAGCATGGAATGGATGCATTGAGATGCCCACTTTCACCGCATTGCCGCGCTGCGGCAAGCACGAACCCGTGCATTTATTGATCGTCGCTCCAGCCATGCCGCGCGCGCTTGCTTTTCATCGGCAGGATCAGCACGCTGGCAAGCCTCGATGCCTTCCCAGGTGATACGCCATGCCGCTGGTGCTCTACGGTCATCCGTTCTCGTCGTACACGCAGAAAGCGCTGATCGCGCTGTATGAAAACGCCACGCCGTTCGAATTTCGCTGCCTGGGCCCGGATACGCCACAACACGCCGCCGACTGGCTGCAGCACTGGCCGCTGCGCAAGTTTCCACTGCTGGTCGATGGCGAGCGCAGCATCGTCGAGACCAGCATCATCATCGAATACCTGCAGCTCGCCCACTCCGGCCCGGTACGCCTGCTACCCGCAGATCCGATGGCCGCGCTCGACGTGCGTTTTCTCGATCGCTTCTTCGATCTACACGTGATGAGCCCGGTGCAACATGCGGTCAGCGGTGCACTGACCGGTGATGCAACGAAGCGCAGCGATGCGTTCGCCACCACGGTGGAGCAACTCGAACGCGCCTACGCTTGGCTCGAAGGCCACCTGGCCGGTCGCCCCTGGGCAGCCGGTACCGAGTTCACACTGGCGGACTGCGCGGCGGCGCCCTCGCTGTTCTACGCCGACTGGACGCATCGCATCGCCGATCACTATCCGACGTTGCACGCCTACCGCGCCCGACTGCTCGCGCGTCCATCGTTTGCCCGCGCCGTCGAGGAGGCCCGTCCTTATCGGCCGCTGTTTCCGCTGGGTGCGCCTGATCGGGACTGAGACGCACTGCTCTCAGGCGTTTTCGTCGGCACCATGGCAGGCACTGGCCTCAGGTGTCCGATCCCTCCTGCGATAGCGTCGGGCGCAGGTACTGGTGGTCGACCATGCCGTCCGCCGCGCCGCCGCGATCGGCGCGCTGCCAACCCAGATGCGCGAACAAGGCCAGCGCAGCCGAGTTGTCCCCTGCCACGCTGGCCCGCCACAGCATGGCATGGTGATACGGCGCACTTGCCATCAGCAACGCCAAGCTGGCGCGGGCAAGCCCCTTGCGTTTCAAGTCGGGACGGACGGCCAGATCGGTGATGAATGGCTCGCTACGGGCCTCATCCAGCCACACCACACCGATACAGCGACCAATGCGCCGTCGTGCACCACGCTGTACTGCGTGCCGTCGCGATCGGCCAGCACGTAGGCCAGCCATTCCTCATCCATGGGACCGAGCTGAGCATTGAGCTCCGCATCGCCAAACCAGCGGCAGTATTCCGGAAAATCGCTTGCGGCAAAGTGCCTGAGCAACACGATGCCTCCTGTGCGGACAAAGCCGATAGACCACACCACGCGATCTGCGTTGCAGCCACCGCTTGGCTACCATTGCCGAGCTGTGACCGGATCAGCGCGTAGCGCCGAAGCCCGCCACGGTGAAGACCACGCTGTCGTGGCGGCCGTTGCCATCCAGTGCGGTGAGGCGCACCGGGCCGTTGTGGCGGAAGGTAAGCTTTACCGCCGCGCCGCCTTCGCTGCTGGCAACGAGCTCGCCGTTCTGCAGCCACCACGCCGCGCCGCCGCTGCCCAGCAGCGCAGCGGAAACGGTCGCTTCGCTGGCGCCCGCCGCCGGGCGCACCACGCTGCCGGACTCGATGCCGACGATACGCAGCGCGGCGGCGCTGACATGCTGCGGGCAGTCGGGCGACCAGGCCGGCGCATAGCGGGCGCGGATGGCCGGGCTCAGCCACGGCTCCAGCCACAACGGCCAGCGTGCCACCTGCTCGGCGTGCGCGGCCGGATCGCATTCCGGCGTGACCCGTCGACCGGCGGCATCCAGCCAGATGGTGTCGATCAGGCCACCGGCGCGCGAGCGGTCCGGCAGCGTAGGCGGTGCCGCGCCATTCAGCAGCCACGCGGTACGCAGCTCATGGCATTGCGCCGACTCAGTCGCGGCGCGAGTCAGGCCCAGCGGCCAGCAGATCTGTGCTGCGGTCACGCTGGCGGGGCGCACGCCGCGGCGGGCGCCAGTCACCCCGGGCAGCGCCGCCACGATGTCCTTCAGCAGCGGCGCTGCCACGTTGGCGCCGAAAAAGCCGGGATTGGGCGTGCCGTCGGGCCGGCCCACCCACACACCGACCGTGTAGCCATCGGTCACACCAACGGCCCAGGCATCGCGAAAGCCGAAGCTGGTGCCGGTCTTCCAGGCCAGCCGCGCTGGCCCACCGGCGAATGGCCGGTCCGGCCGGCCGCCGGTTTCGAGGATGTCGCGCACGATCCAAGCAGCCCCGGCGCTCATGATGCGCGCCTCGCGCCGTGGCACCTCAACGCTCAGCCGCGGGCTACCGGCCACGCCGCCATGCGCCAGCGCGCGGTAGGCGCCAACCAGCTCCTCCAGCGTGGTGCCGCCGCCGCCGAGGATCAGACTGAGATTGGGCGCAGCGCCGCGCTGCATGCGCAGCTTGAGGCCGGCCTTGCCGAGCTGGGCGGCGAAGTGCTCGGGCCCGAGGCGATCGAGCACGTCGACCGCCGGTACGTTCAGCGAGCGCTGCAAGGCCTCCGACATGCTGACCGGCCCGCTGAACGCAGCCTGGAAATTGCCGGGCTGGTAGCCACCGAACGATTGCGGCGCGTCGGTGAGCAAGCTTTCGCCATGGATCAGCCCTTCGTCCAGCGCCATCGCATAGAGAAAGGGCTTGAGCGTGGAGCCAGGCGAGCGGATGCCGCGCACCATGTCGACGTGGGCAAAGCGCTGGTTGTCGGCGAAATCGGCGGAGCCGGCGTAGCCGCGCACCGCGAGGCTGTCGTTCTCCATCACCAGCACCGCCATCGAGACCTTGGGCGGCAGCAGCGGCAGGCGATCGAGCAGCATGCGCTCGACGTTGGCCTGGATGTCGGCATCCAGCATGCTGGCGATCACCCGGCGCCGGCCCTGCGCTACCGGCTGCTTGGGCTGGCCAGCCACCTGCCTGCGAGCCGCGGCGCGCAGACGCTCGGCGGCCAGCGGCGCCAGCCATTCGCCACGCGGCGGCTGGGCAATCACCCGCTCGATGCGGGCATCCTCGGCGATCTCCCGTGACCACACGCCAAAGCCAGCCAGCCGGTCGAGTACCTTGTTGCGCGCGGCGGTTGCGCGATCGGGCCAGCGATCCGGCCGCAAGCGCGACGGCGCCTGTGGCAGCGCTGCCAGCATGGCCGCCTCACCATGGCTGAGCGCCTTGGCAGGCTTGCCCAGATAGGCGCGGCTCGCCATCTCCACGCCTTCGACGATGCCGCCCATCGGCGCGTGGTTGAGGTAGAGCGTGAGGATCTCGTCCTTGGAGAGATGCCATTCCAGCTGCAGCGCGCGCAGCATCTGCCGCGCCTTGCCCCACACGGTACGCGGGGGCGGTTCCAGGATGCGCGCCACCTGCATGGTCAGCGTGGAGCCGCCGGAAACGATGTGGCCGCTGCGGCCCCACTGCCAGGCCGCACGCAGCACCGCCACCGGGTTCACCCCGGCGTGCTGGTAAAACCAGCGGTCCTCGTAATTGAGCAGCGCTTCGACATACAGCGGCGACACCTCGGACAGCCGCACCGGATAGCGCCACACGCCGCTCGCCGCCGGATAGTTGCGCAGCGGCGTGCCATGGCGATCGACGATGACGAGCCCGGCCTCCTCACGCGGCAACGGCGGCGGAAACAACGCATCGAGTACCCACAGCAGCAGCGCGGCAGCCAGCAACGCGAGCAGCGGCACGCGCCAGCGGCGCAATCGGGACAACAGGGAAGCGAAGCGCGACGGGATCAACACGGCATGGGCAATGGCTTGAAGGCGGCAGTGTACCGCCTGCCATGGCACGGGTGGATGCGCACGCGTCCTAGCCTGCCGTCGGGTACGGCGACAGGCCCGCGAGGTACCCCGCCACCACCTCGCGTAGCCAGTCGCGCCACAGCAGGAATTTCTCCGCACCCTCGCTGCGCTGTGGCCAGATCAGCCAGTACGGGTCCGGGTAGTCGATCATCGGGCCCGGCAGCGGCACCAGCCGCCCCGATAGCAGCAGATCATTCGCCAATGAGCGGCGGATCAGCCCGATACCCTGGCCTTGCAGCACCGCCTCGACCACCGAATTGGCATCGTTGATCCACAGGCTGCACGGCAGCTCCGGGCCGGATACGCCGGCCTGGTCGAACCACACGCGCCAGCTCACGCCACCGCCGGCGATGCGGCGCGCGGCGTGGACCTCGGCCACCGTCCTCGGCAAGGCTCCGCCGGCGAAACCGGGGCTCGCCACCACCAGTTGCTGATCGCGAAACAGCAGCTCCTGATGTACGCCATCCCAGCCCCCCTGCCCCATCCGCACCGCGCAATCGAGCCGCTCCAGGTTGAGATCGGAAAACCCGGGCGCCGTATGCAATTGCACCTGCAGCGTGGCATGCCGCTGGTGCAGCCCCGGCAGGCGCGCCAACAGCCAGTGGCTGGTGAACGACGCCAGCGTGCCCACCGCCAGCTGATGCGGCTTGGGCCGGGTGACCAGCTCCTCGGTGGCCGAGGCGATAGCACCCAGTGCATGCCGTACCTGCATGGCATAGAGCCGGCCAGCGTCGGTCAGCTGCAGCCGCTTGCCCTGGCGCAGGAATAGCAGCACGTCGAGTTCGTCCTCCATCGCGCGGATCTGGTGGCTGATGGCGCTATGGGTCAGGTGCAGCTCGGCCGCGGCTCGCGTCATGCTGCCCAGGCGCGCCACCGCCTCGAAAGCACGCAGCGCAGGCAATGGGGGAAGGCGCGCCATTGTTAGTTTCCTTCACACATCAGAGGAAAATTCATCGTTAACACCTTGCTGATCCTTGCCACCACAATGTCATTACACAAGGAGTGTGAGCGATGATGACATGCAAACTGTTCCCGGTCACCGGCCGGAACCTGCTGCGACTGGAACTCGAAGCCCCCACCCGGCTGCGGTGCCACGCCGGCACGCTGTGGCTGACCCACGATGGCGATACGCTCGATCACGTGCTGAGTGCGGGCATGCAGCTCGAAGTATCCGGTCTGGTGCTGATCGAAGGCGAAGGCGAGCTGGCGCTGAATGATCTGGCTATCCCTGCCGAGACGGAGGTGGAACCGGCCTAGCATCGCAGGCGACGCTATGTGCTGGCGAACGGGCAAGACGCCAGTAACGGTTCCGCCCACGCGCCCGGTACCACTCAGGCCAATAACGGCGGCAAGGCCTGCGCCAGCGCGTCGAGCACCACGCGCAGCCGCGCCGAGTATTGCCGGGTGTATGGCCAGACCGCGTGGACCGGGAAGCCGACGGTATGCAGGCCGGGCAGTACCGCGACCAGTTCACCCGATGCCAGTTGCTCGGCCACCAGCCAGCGCGGCAGCCGGCTGATGCCGAGCCCGGCGCGCACCGCAGCGGCCATCGCCTCCAGATCATCCAGCGCCAGTCGGGCGCATGGGCGTACCATCACCTGCTGCCCCGCTTCGTCGATGAACTGCCAGCTCACGTTGCGGCCCAGCCGGCCGTAGAGGATGGCATTGTGCTCGGCCAGCGCTTCGGCAGTCTGCGGGGTGCCGTGCTCAGCCAGATAGCTGGGCGTGGCGCAGACCAGCATGTGCATCTCCCCCAGCGGTCGCATCTTGAGGCCGGCGGTGTCGGCCAACGGGCCGACGCGAATCGCGAGGTCGATGCCCTCCTCGATCAGCTCCACCCGCCGGTCGGAGAAGCCGATCTCCAGTTGCAGCTGCGGATGGGCCGCAGCCACGTCCAGCAACACCGGCGCCACGCAGAGCCGGCCGAACAGCACCGGCACGCTGATGCGCAGCCGCCCCACCGGCGCGCGGCGGCCCTGCTGCAATTCATCTTCCGCCAGCTCCAGCTCGCGCATCACCCGCACGCAGCGCTCGTAGTAGGCCTGGCCTTCATCGGTGAGGTTGAGGCTGCGCGTGGTGCGGTGAAACAGCCTCACGCCAAGCCGGGCCTCCAGCCGCGCCACCGTCTTGCCAACCGTGGAACGCGACAGGTGCAGCCGCTCGGCCGCTGCGCTGAAGCCACCGCTTTCCACGGCGGTGACGAAGGCGGCAATGCCGCCGAGGTTGTCGATCACGGCCATTCAATTGGCTCCATAGTATCGCCACAGTATCGAATATACACCGCAACTAGCGCCACTTATTCGCCAATACCATGGCCTTATCGCCCTGACTCTCAGGGCTGCAACCTGGAGCGAACGATGACGACGACGCAGCAATGGCAAATGCACGGCTATGGCGAACAGCAACTGGAGCTGGTCACCACCACGCTGCCCGAACCCGGCCCCGGTGAGGTGTTGGTGAAGGTGGCGGCCGCCGCGCTCAATTACCGCGATCTCTTGATGATCGAACACGGCATGGGCCTGCCGTTGGCTTTCCCGCAGGTGCCGGGATCGGATATGGCCGGCACCGTGCTCGCCATCGGCCCTGGCGTGAATCGGGTACGCGTAGGCCAACGCGTGATCAGCACTTTCTGGGGCGACTGGCACGACGGCCTGGTGCCGCCACGCGATACCTGGGGCACCTCGTTGGGCGGGCCGCTGACCGGCACGCTGTCGCAACACGTGGTGATCAAGGCGGACCATCTGGTCGCCGCGCCGGATACGCTGGACGATCCAGCAGCGAGCACGCTGACCTGCGCCGGCCTCACCGCCTGGTTCGCGCTGGTCGACCACGGCGGGATCAAGGGCGGCGACACCGTGGTGGTCCAGGGCACGGGTGGCGTGGCGCTCTGGGCTGCGCAGATCGCGCTGGCGCACGGTGCCACCGTCATCGCCACTTCGGGCAGTACCGAGAAACTCGCGCGGCTGGCCGCATTGGGCGTGCAGCATGGCATCGATCGCCACGCCCACCCGGAGTGGTCGCAACAGGTGCGCGAGCTCACCGTGGGCCGCGGCGCGGATCATGTGCTCGAATTGGTCGGCGGCAGCAACATCCAGCAATCGCTGGCCGCGCTACGCCAGGGCGGGCGGCTCTCGGTGATCGGCGTGCTCGATGGTCCGGATCTGGCATTCTCCGCCGTGCAGTTGCTGCTGCGGCGCCCCACCATCCAGGGCATCGGCGTCGGTCCGCGCAGCGCGCTGGAACGGCTGGCTGCCTTCGTCGACCAGCACCGGCTGCAGCCGGTGATCGCGGCCGAGTTCGGCTACCGCGAACTGTCGCGTGCGCTGGCGGCCTTGCGTGCCGGGCCGTTCGGCAAGGTGGTGGTGCGCTTCGACCAGTAACCGTCAGGCCGCGACCGCGACGGGAAGGTGCGACAGGCTGTGCAGCGTGGCAAGGCAGGCCTGCGCCACTTCCCGCCCCTTCGTCACGAAATGGCTACGGAAGAAGGCCTGATGTTCGTCGTGCTCGTGAAAATCACGCGGCGTGAGCACTGCCGAGAACACCGGCACGTCGCTGTCGAGCTGCACCCGCATCAGGCCGTCGATCACCGCAGCAGTGACGAATTCATGGCGATAGATACCGCCGTTGACGACCAGGCCAAAAGCAATGATGGCATCGAACTGCCCGGATGCCGCCAGCCGCTTGGCATGCAGCGGAATCTCGAAGGCACCGGGCACGTCGAATTGGGCGATGGCACTGCCGGGCGCCTGTTCGATCAGCGCAGCCTGTGCGGCTTGGCTGGCCTGGGAGACGATGTCGTGGTGCCACGAGGCGCTGATGAAGGCAATGCGATGCGGCGGGTGGGAAAAAGCGAGGGTCTGTACCGCGTTGAGGGGCTGATTCATGGATTTTCCTGGAGGTGGATGAGCCAGAATCAGGGCACGCGAAATACCATTACGCGGCGATGCGCGCGCCGGCATTCACGATCTCTTTCATCCGGACTGTCACCGTCGGCCCTGGCATCGCACCAGATCTGCTGACCCTGCCTGTGGCAGGCGCTCGCGGGCTCCCGCTTGCGCGGATACCGCCGGTGGGGAATTGCACCCCGCCCTGAGAACGTTGCCGGCTGTTTACCGGCAAGTCGCAGCATACCGCCACACACCAACAAAGGAAATATAAAACCAAATCATTAGATCGAAAAATCAATAAAGCCATTGTGTTTAGTTGGACAGCTTGATCGCATTGCCGGTGATCGGCTCGGCAATGGTCGGCATGCAGAATGGCTGCGGCCGGCCAACGGCATAGCCTTGCGCATAGTCGATGCCGATCTCGCGCACCACCGCGAGCAGCGCCTCGCTCTCGACGAATTCGGCGATGGTGGTCTTGCCCATCACATGACCGATATGGTGGATGGCCTCGACCATCGCGCGATCGGATGCATCGCCCAACATGCCGCGCACGAAAGCGCCATCGATCTTCAGATCGTCCACCGGCAGGTGCTTGAGATAGGCGAACGACGACATGCCCGAGCCGAAATCGTCGAGCGCGAACCGGCAGCCATCCTGATGCAGCGCATGCATCAGTGCAGTGGCGCGGTTGAGGTTGGCAATGGCGCTGGTCTCGGTGATCTCGAAACAGACCCGCCGCGGCGCAACGCGGTGCAGCGCCAGCTGTTCGCGCACGTAGTCGAGCAGGCTTTCGTCGCCAAGCGACGCGCCGGACAGGTTGATCGCGCAGTGCAGCGACGCATCCTCGTGTGCCATCGCGCCCAGCGCCGTGCGGATCACCCAGCGGTCGATCAGCGGCATCAGGTTGTAGCGCTCGGCCGCCGGGATGAAGGCGATCGGCGGTACCAGTTCGCCCGATTCGTCGCGCAGCCGCAGCAACAGCTCCACCCGGCGTCCGGTCTGCCGCTGCAAGGGCTGGATGGTCTGGGCATAAAGGCATAGCCGGTTCTCATCGAGCGCACGGTGCAGACGGTTCACCCATTCCATCTCGCCGTAGCGCACCGCCAGTTCGGCATCACCGGGCAAGTAGCGCTGCACCCGGTTACGCCCCTTTTCCTTGGCCATATAGCAGGCGACATCGGCCGCGCGCAGACAGTCTTCCAGCGTGGGCAGGCTGTCGCTGAGCGCGACGAGGCCGATGCTGACGCCGATGGCGAATGGCCGCTCCTCCCAGGCGAAGCGCAAGCGCTCGACGGCATAGCGCAGGTTCTCGGCGATGCGCTCCGCCGGCTCCACCGGGCAGCCTTGCAGGATCACGCCGAATTCGTCACCACCAAGGCGCGCCAGCGTATCGTCCTGCCGCAGCTGGCGCTGCAACGTGCCGCACACCTGACGCAGCAGCTCATCGCCGGCGGCGTGGCCACAGGTGTCGTTCACCACCTTGAACTGGTCCAGATCCAGGTAGAGCACGGCGTGCGGCAGGCCGCTGCTCGGCAGCTCAGTGATCAGCTGCGACAACCGCCGCTCGAACTCCCGCCGGTTCACCAGCCCGGTCAGCTCGTCGTGGCTGGCCTGCCACGAGAGGTTGGCAACGAACTGGCGCTCGCGCGTCATGTCGTGAAAGGCCAGCGCCACCCCGGCGATCTGCCCCGCTTCGTTCCGCATCGGCGCCGCCACCAGCCGCACCGGGATCTCCTTGCCGTCGGGGCGCAGCAGCAACAGGTTGCGGTCGTCGGTATCGGCACTGGTCCCACCCAGCACCTGGCCGACCGGATCGAGCTCGCGCCCTGGGCTGGCCTCGTCATAGACGCGGCACAGGCCCGCCAGCGTCTGCCCCACTGCATGGCGTATGCCGAGCAGTGCCTGCGCCGCAGGGTTCACGTAGCTGATGCGACCCGCCACATTGGTGGTGAGCACCGCATCGCCGATCGCGGCCAGCGTGACCAGTGCCCGCTCCTGTTCGGCCTGCAGCGCGGCTTCCATGCGCTTGCGCTCGGTGATGTCCTCGAAGGTGCCGGCCATGCGCTGCGGTCGTACATCGCCATTGCGCATGGCCTGCCCGGCGCCGTGGAACCAGCGGTACGCACCATTGGTGATGCGCAGACGGAACTCGGCCTCGTAGCGCTCGCCCTGCGCCAAGTGCCGCTCCAGCGCGGCGATCACCAGCGGCCGATCGTCGTCGTGGATCAGCCCGACCAGGTGATCGAACGGCACCGGTTCGTCGTCGTCCGGGTAGCCGAACAGCCGCTTGTACTGGCGCGAAAAATACAGCGAGCCATCGGCGATGTTCCAGTCCCAAATGCCGCTGTGGCTGCCGTTCACCGCCAGCGACAACCGCTCCTCGCTGATCTTGAGCGCGGCCTCCAGCTTGGCCCGTACTGCCAGATAGACCTGGGTGCGCCACGCGGCCACCAGGATCAGTGCCAGCGCCGCCAGCACATTGCCGTAGAGCAGTGCATCACGGATGGTGCGTGCCGCTTCGCCCAGCGTGGCTGAGAACGCGATCTCCAGCGGGGTGAGCCGGTCGTTCAGGCGGCTGATCCGCCGCCTGGCCTCAAGCGCCTCTTCGTGCGTCAGCGTGCCCTCGCCGATGCGCCGATGCAGTGCCTGCGCCAGCGCATCGAGCTGCAACAGATAGCCATCGCCCTCGGTCCAGATCGCGATGGCGCGCTTGAGATAACCGAGGTGCTGAAAATGGTCGAACAACCAGATCATGCCGCCGACGTCATCCGGATGGTTGCCGCCCGCCTC
Source organism: Chitinolyticbacter meiyuanensis (assembly GCF_008033135.1). Taxonomy (NCBI): domain Bacteria; kingdom Pseudomonadati; phylum Pseudomonadota; class Betaproteobacteria; order Neisseriales; family Chitinibacteraceae; genus Chitinolyticbacter; species Chitinolyticbacter meiyuanensis. The sequence goes on along the minus strand of NZ_CP041335.1, from coordinate 1,854,332 downwards.
CAGCCCTTGCCTTGCCGCTGCGTAGTCCGGCGGCCTGGCCTGCAGCGCCAAGCGCGCCGCATGGTCGCCGAGCGGCACCGCGATCGCAGCCCGGTAGCGCGCGAAATCCTCGGCGTCGTGCGTTTCCAGATAACTTGCGAGCGCGTAGATCGCCTCCTTCTGCCCCTTGGACCAGCGGCTCTCGCCGCCGACATAGGAACGCGCAGCCGACAGCACCTCGATGCTGAAGCTGCCGATCAGCAGCAGCAGCAGCACCGCGAGCAGGAAAGGCCAGATCACGCGCAGCAGGGAATGCCGGTTCTCGGCGATCACAGTCACTCCTCAGTCAGCATTTGAAGGCCGATGCGAAA